>CANHDY010000001.1 GCA_947459535.1 Rickettsiales bacterium
GAATCATGCGCAAGGGTGGCAGAGTGCCAGCCTTGCGGCGCTTGAGCTAAAGACCATTCGACCACGCTGCTCTGCTGTGGTTGAATCATGCGCAAGGGTGGCAGAGTGCCAGCCTTGCGGCGCTTGAGCTAAAGACCATTCGACCACGCTGCTCTGCTGTGGTTGAATCATGCGCAAGGGTGGCAGAGTGCCAGCCTTGCGGCACTTGAGCTAAAGACCATTCGACCACGCTGCTCTGCTGTGGTTGAATCATGCGGAAGGGTGGCAGAGTGGTCGAATGCGGCGGTCTCGAAAACCGTTGTGCGGGCAACCGTACCGGAGGTTCGAATCCTCTCCCTTCCGCCATTGAGTGAAGCAGGTGCGGCTGCGCCTGCTTCACTCAATGATGATGGTGATGAGAACCGATATGAGGTTCGACAAGACTTTGCGAGGCGCAGCCGAGACAAAGCTTGGACGCCGCAGGCTCCCGTAGGCTGAGCGTTGTTAAAACAACGCGAATCAATCCTCCACCTTACTTGCGCCATTCGCCGCACTGCACAAATTTCATTGACACCGCTGCCCGTTCAGTGCGAAAAATCGAGCCTGAAACCAAGGGAGCTGTGGAGCCGTGCTTCGTTCTTTTTTGATTATCCTGATGCTGCTCGCCCATAGCCCGGCTCTGGCCAGTCTGAGCGAGACATCGGCGGCGGATAACAAGCCTACCATCGCGCTCGTGGCAGATGAGTGGTGCCCTTATAATTGCGCGCCAAGCAGCGAACATCAGGGCTTCATCGTGGATATTGCCCGCGCGGTGTTTGAAAAAGAAGGCATACGGGTTACCTACGATACCATGCCATGGCAGGAGGCGCTGGAAAAAACCCGCCGCGGCGAGTTTACCGCTGTGGTGGGCGCCGCGCCCGATGATGCGCCGGGGTTCGTGTTTCCCAAACTCGAGCATGGCTGGCCGCAGATTCAGTTTTTTGTACTTTCCACCAGCCGCTGGCGCTATCTGGGGCGCGATTCGCTTAATTCTGTGCGTCTTGGGGTGGCAGCCGCTTATTCTTATGGTCAGGTGATTGATACCTATATCCGCCGCCACCGCGATGACCCCGCGCGCATCCACATGGCTAGCGGCGATCATGTCCTGCAAGACAATATTGCATTGCTTCTTTCCGGCGATATTGATGTCGTGGTGGAAGATGCGCTGGTGATGAATTACTACCTTTCGCAACATGATCTTGAAAAACGCATCATACTGGCGGGACGTCTTCCGATTACTGATAAAAACGGTGTTTATCTGGCCTTCTCCCCTGCGGATCCAAAATCATCTCATTATGCTGAGCTGCTTGATCGCGGCCTGGCCAGACTACGCGAAACCGGCGATCTCGAAGCAATTCTTGCACGCTACCATGTCAAAGACTGGCGCAGGTAGTCTGGTCATGTTCTCACCAGCGCGCGCGCCATCATGAAACTCAAAACACTGCTTTCTGCCAGCGCACTATTTACCGTTGGAATGCTGGTTGGCCGTGTCATGGGGCTACTACGCGAGATGGTAATCGCCGCACGCTATGGCAGCAGCGATGAAGCCAGTGTCGCGATTGCTCTACTGATCATACCCGATATCATCACCGCCGCACTGATCGGCACCGCGCTGGGCGCGGTGATGCTTCCGGCTTTTGCAGCGCGAAAACAGCCCGAAATTCTAGCGTTGCTCTGGCAGGTATTATGGTGCGCCGTGGCGGCGTTTGGACTCATCGCGCTGATCATCATGGCGCTGCTGCCTGATACGCCATATCGGTCAGCCCTGTGGCTGGCGCTCGCCTGCTTTCCGCTGATTGGTGCCACGGCCGCCCTCACGGTCTACCTGCAATATCGCCAGCGTTTTCTGGTACCAGCTTTCGCAAGCGCTATTTTTAACGGCATTGTGCTGCTGGTGCTGCTCTTTGCGCCGACCGAGCTGAAGTTGCTGGCGCTGGGCGCCTTAAGCGCGGTGGCGATCCGTCTCGTTGCCCACGCTATCGCCTATCGCCGAGCGCTGCCGCAACCCCGCCCCAGCCCCAGCCGCAGCTGGCAGATTGATCGGCGGCTGCTGGTCGGCTACCTTCATTCTGCGGGTGCCAATCTGCTTGGCATTTTGCCATTTTATCTGCCTTATGCGTTGGTGGCGATGCTGTCGCTTCAATCTTTTGCGCTGTTTAACTATGCATTCAAGCTGCTGGTATTTCCCGCCACACTGATTCAAACAGTCGTCTATATGGTGATTCTGCCATGGTTTGTCAGCGTACGCACCCACACGACCACTTCCGACACAGATCGTTACAGCCTGAGCCTGAAGCTGGGCTGGGTGATCTCGCTGGCACTCGCCGCTGCCGTATCGCTGGCGGGGGAAGACATTGCCAGAATCTGCTTTGGCTACGGCGCAATGACCGATGCAGATGTTGCAGAAGTCGGCGCCATGATCAGCCTTGGCATCTGGGCGACACCGGGCATTGTGCTGATGTCGTTGTGGCAACAGATGCTCTATGCTCATGAGCATACCAAGCCCGTGCTGGCAGCCAATGCACTGCTGGTATTATTGTTGTCTGCGGGTTGCCTTGCAGGTGGTGTGCTGGCGGGTGAAACCGGCATTCTGATCGGATTTGTGCTGGCATTGAATGCACCGGTGCTCTGGCTGGCACTGCGTGCAGGCAAGCATGTTGGCCTCAGGCGCAAGCCATCGCGGGAATATTTCACCACCGCGCTGGTGATGGGCGTACTGTTTGCGCCGCTGGCGCTGCTGCACCACGAGATGCATGATGGGCCTCTGGCAGGCCTCGCGCTTTCCATTCTCACTGGACTAATTATCCTTGCTGTGGGCATGTATCAGCTATCGCATGTAAGGGAGATGGCACGTGATATTTCTCGTCGTTGGCTACGGTTCCATCGGTAAGCGCCATGCGCGGCTGCTTGCACCGTTAGCAGAAGCTGTCGAGGTGGTGACCTCCCAGCCCTGCGAGGATTTTCCGCGCTATCGCAGCATCCGCGAGGCGCTGAGCGCCGCCTCCTTCACACATGTTATCATCTGCACCCAGACCTCGCGCCATGGCGTGGCGCTGCGTGAGCTGGCCGAAGCAGGATTTACCGGGCAGGTGCTGGTGGAAAAGCCACTGGCACATCATGCGGGCGATCTTGCGGCCTCGTATCCCATGACAGTGCATGTCGCCTACCAGCTGCGCTTTCATCCGGCGGTGGTGGCGCTGAAGCATTACCTGCGCGAGCGCAGAGTGCTTTCGGTGCATGCCTATGTCGGGCAACATCTGGGGCAGTGGCGCCCCGGGCGTGAGGTGAGGCAAACCTACTCCGCTTACAAAGCGCAGGGCGGCGGGGTGGTGCGCGACCTGTCCCACGAGCTGGATTTGCTGCAATATCTTCTGGGAACCATCACGCAGTGCCACGCCATCACCGCGCGCACATCAAACCTCACGGTCGATAGCGAGGATGCAGCCGCACTGGCACTGAGCTGCACGAATTGTCCGGTCATCTCGCTGCAGCTGAATTACCTTGACCACGAGCCCAAGCGCAAGTGGTGGATCAACACTGAGGATGCAAGCATCACGCTTGATCTCATCGCTGGCACATTGAAACTGGGAAGCAATATCCAGAGCTTCAGCGTGGATCGCGACGCCCCCTATCAGGCCATGCATCGCACGTGGCTGGATAGTGGCAGTAATCTGTGCCGCTTGGACGAGGCGCTTGCGCTTTGCCAGCTGATCGATAAGGTGGCGCCATGAATTCACGCATGGTTTGCACCATTTGTGCGCGCGGCGGCTCGGTGGGGGTGCCCGGTAAAAACATCAGACCACTGCTTGGCAAGCCGCTGCTGGCCTATTCTATTGAACAGGCGCGCGCCAGCGGCCTCTTTGACTGCATTGCCGTCAGCAGCGATCATCCGGATATTCTAAGCACCGCCAAAACCTTCGGTGCGGATCTTGCGATTGCGCGCCCTCCGGCCATGGCCACCAGCGAGGCGGCCAAAGTGCCCGCCATTGCTCATGCGGTGCAAACCGTGGAATCCATCACTGGCGTCAATTACGACATAAACGTGGATCTCGACGCCACCTCACCGCTGCGACGACCAGAAGATATTCGTGGTGCGGTAGCGCTGCTGGTGTCGCATGATGCCACCAGCGTCATCACCGCAGCACCGGCGCATCGCTCGCCCTATTTTAATCTTGTTGAGCGCGATGCCAACCATATCGTGCGCCTCAGCAAAACACTTCCTCAAAACGTGGTGCGGCGTCAGGACAGCCCGGCATGTTTTGATATGAACGCATCGATTTATGTCTGGAACAAGGCGCGCTTTCTTGCGGATCCAAAAGTTTTTTATGACGATACCCGCCTGTTTGAGATGCCGCGCGAGCGATCGATTGATATTGATGACGAACTGGATTTCGACATCGTTGAACTGATAATGAAACGAAGGTTGCCATGACCCACCCATCTACCTGTCTGTTCGATCTCAGCCAGCGCACCGCCATCGTCACCGGCGGCGGCGGCATTCTGGGCAGATATTTCTGCCATGCGCTGGCGGCGTATGGCGCCAATGTGGTGGTGGTTGATCGCAATCAGGACGCAGCGCAGCAGGTGGCCGCAAGCCTGCCCGGTAAGCCGCTGGCCATCGGCATGGATATCACCGATGAACAGGCAGTCATACACCTGAAAGACCGCGTGTGCAGCACCTATGGCGGCATTGATATTCTGCACAACAACGCCGCCACCAAACCTGCCGATCTTGCGCGTTTCTTTGATAGCGTGGAAACGTTTCAAGATGATATCTGGCAGGAAGTCATGCGCGTGAATGTTGATGGCATGTTTCTCGTTGCCAAGCATATCGGCGGTGAAATGGCCAGACGTGGTCGTGGCAGCATCATTCAAACGGCTTCCATCTATGGCATTCTAGCGCCCGACCAGCGCATTTATGAAGGGTCAGACTATCTTGGCCACCACATCAACACCCCCGCCGTCTATAGCGCTTCCAAAGCAGCCGTTGTCGGGCTGACACGCCACCTCGCCACCTATTGGGCAGGGCGCGGCGTGCGCGTGAATACGCTCACACCGGGCGGGGTGGAAAGCGGCCAGAACCAGACCTTCAAGGATCGCTACAGCGCCCGCGTACCCCTTGGCCGAATGGCGCAGCCGCAGGAAATGACTGGTGCGCTGGTGTTTCTGGCTTCCGACGCCTCCAGCTACATCACCGGCCAGAATATCATTGTTGATGGTGGCCTGAGTGCGTGGTAAAGGGTTGGCCGATTTGAATTCAATCGGGTTTGCCTGAGAGCAGACCAATCATCTAGGAGGCACCGTGTTTAACCCGCAAGAACAAGATTTTGCAACCATCCGCGCCTGGGGTCTGGATACCAATCCGCTGCGCGCGCTCGAAGATTTCAAACCCGAGCAGCTCGATCTGCGCTGGAACAACCCCTATCAGCACGAGGCGCATGCCATCTACACGCAGAAGCGCAAAGATTACATGCAGCAGAAAAACTATGATCATTACTACAAAACCGCACATAAGCCGATTGATCGCAAGCGCTGGGAATACCTCAAGGATCGCAAAGCGTGGTACATCGCACCATTGGAGTGGGAACGCTTCGCCGCGCCGGATGTCAGGCGCGTGCTGGATCTTGGGTGCGGCGATGGTGATGTCACGCAGCGCGTGGCAGACTTTATTGCACAGTGCTGGAAAAAGCAGGGTTATGGCGGACACGCGCTGGAAATTGTCGGCTACGACCTGAATGCTTCGCGCATCATCAATGCCAGAGAACATTGCACGTCACCGCACCCCATGATCACCCTGCGCTTTGATGAGTGCGATGTCGTGGGCAAGGGCATTGTTGATGCAGATAAGCACTTTGACTACGCGCTGACCACCGGTGTCTTCGAGATCCTTGAAGATGAACCGGCCGAGCGCTTCATGGCGGAGATCTGCCGTGTCAGTGCCAAAGGAATTTATGTGGAAGATCTTGCTGATGCTTACCCGGGCGGCTATCCGCGTGATGATTTTGCCAGCATGTTTGCGCGCCAGGGTTTCAAGCTGGTTCGCGACCACACCATCCTCACCGAGCCGTTCCAGGCTCAGGGCAGTGCGGATCCCATGAAACTCTGGCCGATGCTCAAAGATCGCTTGATGTTTGCTGTCAGGGCCTGAGGCGTGCCCACACTACTGTTTGTCACTTATGGGGGCGGGCATGCGCGCATGCTCATTCCCGTCATTCAGGCATTACAGCAACATTCCGCACTGAACATTCAGGTGCTGGCACTCACCACTGCCGCCGCCATGTTCAAGGATCATAACATTGCCTGCCATGGTTTTCTCGATTTTGTGACCGCTGACGATACGCAGGCACTGGCCATCGGTGAGCATCTGGCGGCCACCCACCACCGTGATGAAAGCGGTATCGCGAAAGACGAATCAATCGCATATCTCGGGCTATCCTACCACGACATGGTGCAGCGTCTGGGGGAGCAGCGCGCGCGCGAGCAATTTGAACGCGAGGGCAGGCAAGCCTTTATTCCTATCAGCGTCATGGAGCGTGTGCTGGATCGCATCCGGCCGGATCTGGTGGTTGTCACGAACTCTCCACGCAGCGAGCGCGCCGTGGTGGAAGTCGCGCGCCGGCGCAGCATTCCGAGCATTGCACTGGTAGATCTTTTTGGCATGCTTCATTTTCATGTGCTGGAGGCAGACTATCTTTTTGTCATGAGCGAGAAGGTCATCGACAATCTCGAGCGCGAGGGCGTGCGCGTGCCGCGGCAGAACTATCGCCTGATTGGCAACCCGGCGTTTGACGCTGCGTACGATTATCGCGGTAATCGTAACACCGAGTGGCTGCGCATGCATCTGCCGCAGCTTCCTAACGGTATGAAAACGCTGCTATGGGTGGATATGCCCGCTTACTGGCACGTGCCAAGCCTGACCCTGCATCAACGCAGTGAAGAAGAAGTCATCCGCGATCTCGAGGACTGGGCTGCGGCCTGCATATCCTGCGATGCAGCGCTGCTTATCAGACCACACCCGTCACAGCCACGCGCGCCCTATGATCGCTGGCTGAAAAACCGCTCCATGCCACATGCTTACTATGCAGGAAATCTTCCGCTTTATCCGCTGCTGAGCGCTGTGGATGCGGTTTCCACCTATACTTCCACGGTTGGTCTGGAAGCTGTGCTGATGGAAAAACCACTCATTCAGCTGCAATATTACGAAGGGCCGTGCGATATGCCGCTTGCAGCATGGGGCTTGGCATGGCAGGTCAGCAGCCCCAGCGGCATGGCCGCAGCGCTCAAAGGCGCGCTCTATGACACAACAGCCACACGCTCGCATCAGGCCACAGCCAGAAAGCTACTGCCTCAGGAAAAAGCCGCCCCCGCCGCTGCGCGCGCGATCATCGAGATTCTCTCACGGCACACCGGCAATAAAATTCTTGAGAATTGAAAGCCCGCTAGCGCCGCTTTTTTCGGGGTGAAACTGCACCCCATACACCTGCCCTCGCCGCACCGCTGCACAGATGGAAAGCCCATGATATTGAACCTCAGCCAGGCAATCATCGCCATGGCTGGGCTGCGCCATGTAGGAATGCACAAAATAAACATCGCGCGGCATGTCGCCAGCCAGAGGTGCCAGCGGGGTTTCTGCCCAATCCTGGCCGCGAGCGGGACAAAGCGGGCTCCAGCCAATATGCGGAATTTTAAGTGACTGGCCGCGGCCATCCTGCGGTGGAATACGCACGACACGGCCGGCCATGATGCCAAGTCCCTCATGCTCTCCATATTCCTCCCCCACCTCAAACAACACCTGCATGCCAACACAGATGCCAAGGTAAGGCCGGCCGGCCATGAGATAAGCGCGCAGTGGTTCCACCAGACTCAGCTGCCTAAGCGCCTGCATGCAATCCGCAAAAGCGCCTACCCCCGGCAGCACCAGCCTATCTGCCGCCGCGATATCTTCTGCTCGCTGGGTCACGCGCACCTCTGCCCCCACATGCGATAATGCGCGCACGACACTCAGCAGGTTACCTGCGCCATAATCCACCACCGTGACCTGCGTCATACCTTCCTCACCGCCATTCCCCCGCTGCTCAGCGCCTGCTTGATATCGGCAACAGAGCAGCGCTGGTAATGCAGCAGATCAGCCGCCGCCACCGCATCCACCCCGGCCTGCGCTGCGGCCAGCGCATGCGCCGGTTGCCCCATGCCGCCACTGGCAATCACTGGCACATTCACCGCAGCTGCCACGGCCGCAAGTAATGCAACATCAAAGCCGCGACGCGTCCCTTCACGATCCACCGAGGTAATGAGCAGCTCACCCGCTCCCAGCGCCACGGCCTGCTGTGCCCATGCCACGACATCGCGTCCGCTGCGCTCGCGGCCATTATCCGTGTAGGCCTCCCAGTGTCCGGGGGATTGTTCTTTGGCCTCAATCGAAACCACCACACATTGCGCACCAAGATGCTGCGCCAGTTCTGATACCAGCTCTGGCCGGGCTATTGCCGCGGTGTTGATAGCGATTTTATCTGCCCCAGCGCGCAGAACCTGCCGCGCATCGTCAAGGCTGCGAATGCCACCGCCCACAGTAATCGGCACAAAGACATGCTGCACAGCGCGTTCGATGATATGAGACAGTTGATTACGGCCATAAAGACTTGCCACCGCATCCATGAACAGCAGCTCATCGGCACCCTGCTCATAATAGCGCACAGCATAGCCATGCGGATCCCCCACCACCCGCAGTCCCTCGAGATGCACGCCTTTAATCAGGTTGGGTCCTTTAATATCGAGGCGGGGAATCAGCCTGATATGTCGCATCAGGCAGCCGCTCTGTCTTCGTGCCACACTGCATGGCGCAGGCGCCAGCCGCCCTGATCATACTCCCACAGGTGCGGCGAACGGAACTGATCGCACAGCGCCATGAAATAATCCTTATCCATGATCGGCTGATCAAAACAGCGCGATGCCACCGGAAACTCATTCTCCGGAAGGCTGAGATAGCGCCATAATTCATCCGCAAACCGATCCGGAAATTCGTGGTCAAAGCGCTTCACCAGCGCAACGCCCTCCTCGCGGGTAATGTCGCCGGAGCGGATTTCCTGCGCGGCATCATACGTCGCGCGGCCAATACCGAACTTAATGCCCGTTGTGTAGTAATGCAGATCATCGATGCGGTCATCAATGCTGTTATATTTGCTGTAAGTGCCCGGCGTGCGTTCGGGCGATGCCTGAAAACCGCCATGCTCAACCGCGTAATAATAGCAGCTCTGCGGGTGCCATTTCAGATAATAGCCAAGATAGTGCACCTCGATTTTTTTCTGTTTAATCTGCTCAGGATCCGCGGGAAGATACGGCTGCAGATCATTATCATCGAGCCCGAAATCTGATTTCAGCGAAGCGACAGAAACGCCGCCTAGGTGAATCTTGCTTTGGTCGCTGGCGGCAAAATAGTTCCAATCACGACGTGATTGTCCGGCATCGGCGATAGGGTTGCCATATTCTGCTTCATTCTCACCATAGATCACCAGTGGAATATCATGCAGCGCAGCCATCTTCGGCGCCAGATTCTTCTGCCCAAGAATAAACGGTTGGAACGGGTGCAGCAACACATCCACCGCCAGCCGTGTCAGCAGCCTGTGCACACGGCCGTTAGGGGTCATCAGATAATTGTCGAACCCGGCATGGATCCAGCTTTGAAAATTCTGCCAGCCCCAGCTGGTGTAGATATGCGGCGCCCAGGTGCAGGTGAGCGGATGCATGCCATAGCGATGTTTGAGAATATGCGCAGCGTAAAAGCTGTCCTTGCCGCCAGAACCCGGCACCAGACAATCATACCCGCCATCATGACGACGAAATCGGTCGCACAGCTCGCGCAGCTCGCGGTCGCGCGCTTCCCAGTCAATCGTCTGGCGTTTGCGTTCACTCAAACGGCAGGCATCACAAACGCCCTGCTCATCAAAATGAATGGTCGCCTTTTTGCTTTCTATGGTGTGAGAAAATTCAACCGCTGAGTTCGGCCGCTGGTTGGAAATCACGCAGCGCTGGCAGAACGCCACATGCCCGGGCAGGCCATATTTGGCCTCGCGGGAGGTGGCAGCTGAAGCAAATCGGCTATAGTCAACAGGTTTGGGTCGGGGGATACGCATCATGGTTTTTTCCTTGCACTTGCCGACTATTAGTCATAATGGGATGGAGCGTCAATTAGTTAGATAGCCCTGCATGCAAATATATCCGATGTTCAAACGGCTGCTTGATGTCGCGCTGAGCATGGTGGCAATGCTGGCTCTGCTGCCACTATGGCTGCTGGTGGCGCTTCTGGTTCGCCTGAGTTCTCCCGGCCCCGTGCTTTACAAACAGCGTCGCACCGGCAGGCACGGCAAGGAGTTCATGCTGTATAAGTTTCGCTCCATGGTTGTAAATGCAGATCAGCTGGGGCCGCTATCCACCCAATTGCATGACCCGCGCATCACCCCATTGGGCAGAATCCTGCGCCGCACCGGGCTGGATGAACTACCCCAGCTGCTGAACGTCATCGCCGGGGATATGAGCCTGATTGGCCCGCGTCCAAACACCCCTTCGCAAGAGCCCACCTATCCGAGCGAAGTATGGGAAAAGCGCCACCATGTGCGCCCGGGCATCACTGGTCTTGCTCAGGTGAGTGGCCGCAGCAACTTAACCAGCGAGCAGCAATCGACCTATGATCTAGATTATGTAAATCGCCTCGGATTCTGGCTGGATTTTCACATATTGTGGAAAACTCTATTGGTCGTCCTCAGCGGTCGCGGAGCAAATTGATGATGCACACCATCCTGATCACGAATGATACCGCGCTGGCTCATGATGCTGAGACCGCTGGTGTCAGCCGTATCATGGTGGATCTGGAATCGATTGGCAAAAAAGAGCGTCAGGCCAGCCGCACTACCTTTATCAGCAGCCACACGCTGCAAGACATTGCCGCAATACGCAGCGCCATCCGCAAGGCAGAGCTGATCGTGCGTATCAACCCTCTGCATGCCGGCTCGCCAGAAGAAATCGAAGCTGCAATCGCATCGAAAGCAGACTGGGTCATGCTGCCGATGATCACCGCCACCGCTCAGGTAAAAGAAGCGCTGGCGCTTGTAGCTGGCCGCGCGAAGCTGCTACCGCTGATCGAAACCGCCTACTCCATGCAGCATCTGGGGGAGATTCTCTCTGACAATGCTATCGGTGAATATTACATCGGGCTTAATGATCTTCATCTTTCACTCGGCATGGATTTTCTGTTCGAGCCGCTGGCGCGCGGCATGGTGGATACCATGGCAGCCGAGCTGAAAGCCCATCACAAACCCTTCGGATTTGGCGGTCTGGGCGCGCTTTCCGGCACCTCAGAACTACCGGCTCTGCAGGTGCTGGCTGAACATGCGCGTCTGGGGTCTAACTGCGTGATTCTTTCGTCACGTTTTCACAAAGATCTCGCCCTGTCGGAGGCTGCGGGAAGAAAAGAACGTCTGGCAAGCGCCGTGCGTGAGATACAGCAGCACTACGAAGCGCTCTGCCGCCGCACGCCAACGCAGCAGATGCAGGATTTCAGCACCACGCGTCATCGCATCCTTGAACTTGCAGACATGGCGCGCCAGAAAAGGATCAGCGCATGACACGCCGCACCTACATCATAGCGGAAGCTGGTGTAAACCATAATGGCTCGCTGGATCATGCGATGACGCTGATTGATCTGGCGGTTGACTGCGGTGCGGATGCGGTGAAGTTTCAGCTGTTTGTGCCCGAGCTGCTGGTCACAGCCAGCGCGAAAACCGCAGAGTATCAAGCCAACAATCTTGCTGACCACCGCGTATCTCAGCGCGAGATGCTGCGCAGCCTCACACTACCAGAAGGCGCCATGGCCAGTTTAAGCCGCGCCTGTCAGCAGCGTGGCATTGATTTTCTCTGCACCCCGTTTGATCTTCAGAGCCTGCGGGAATTGCTGGCCACCACCACCATGCGCTATCTGAAACTTGCCTCCGGCGAAGTCACTCATGCACCGTTGCTGCTAGCGGCGGCACAAAGCGGCCTTCCCGTGATTCTTTCCACCGGCATGTCCAGCCTTGATGAAATCAATACGGCACTTTCCATTCTTCATCATGGCATTAAGCGCGCCTCCGGCTATCCGGATCCGTCGGCGGTGCTGCGCCCTGATACGCTCTCAGCGCTGGCTGAGCACGTGGTGCTGCTGCATTGTGTCAGCCAATACCCTGCGCCTTATCCAAGCCTGAATCTACGTGCGATTGAAACCTTGTCAAAAGCATATGGCCTGCCTGTTGGCTATTCCGATCACAGCATGGGCATTATGGCGCCGGTCGCCGCCGTTGCCATGGGTGCCTGCATGATTGAAAAACACTTAACCTACGACACCAGCGCACACGGGCCCGATCACAAAGCCTCGCTGGATGCGGCAACCTTCCGTCAGATGGTTGAGGCCATCCGCAACACTGAAATGGCGCTGGGTGATGGCACCAAGCAATGCCAGCCACAGGAAGAAGATACCCGCCAGATTGCGCGGCGCAGTATCGTCGCCGCTGCCCCCATTCGCCGCGGCGAGCTTTTTTCAGCGGACAATCTGGTGTGCAAGCGACCGGCAGGGGGCATCAGCCCGAATGATTACTGGTCGCTGCTGGGCAAAGCTTCCCTGCATGATTACGAGGCCGACACGCCCCTTACCCCCGACGAATCCGCCAGATGAGAAACGCCATGCCTGATAGCCCGCCTTTTGCCATGATTCCCCCTGAGCGCGCACAGATAAGGCATGACGCCACGCTGATGGAAGCCATTCGCTTCATCGATAGCTCCGAGGCGCGCATCGCGCTTGTGATTGCGGATGATGGGCGCATGATTGGCTCTGTCACGGATGGTGATATCCGCCGCGGCCTGATCGCTGGCTGCACGCTGGAGTCTCCAGTCAGCAAAGCCATGCATCCGAACCCGTCGGTCATGGCGGCGAGCAGCACGCGTCAGGATATCATCCACGGCATGCGGCAGGCACAGGTGAAGCAGATGCCGCTGCTCAATCCTGATGGCACAGTGCATGGCATCGTCACCTACGATGCCCTGACCGGTTTTCTCAAAGTTGATCGCAACAACGATGTCATCATCATGGCAGGCGGCCGCGGGCAGCGTCTTTTGCCCATCACTGCGGACATCCCCAAACCGATGATCGATGTGGGCGGCAAGCCCATCCTGGAGCACATCCTCAAACAATTTGTTGATCAGGGCTTTTATCGCTTTACGCTGGCCGTCAATTATCTCAGCCACATGATCGAATCTCACTTCGGAAACGGTAAGCAGTTCGGCTGCCAGATACGCTACCTGCACGAGCGCGAATTTCTGGGCACCGCCGGGGCACTCTCGTTACTTGACCCCGCACCGGATTCCAGCATGCTGGTCATCAACGGCGACATTCTCAGCAATGTCAATTTTGGTGACCTGATGGATTATCATCTGCATAGCGGCGCGATTGCCACTGTTTGTGCCCGTCATCACCGCACCGAAGTTCCCTATGGCGTCATCCGCATGCATGAAGGCAGGCTGGAAACCATTGTCGAAAAGCCGGTGCATGAAGATTTAATCAGTGCTGGCATTTACGCGCTGCATCCAGAGGCACTGGCTTTCATTCCCAAGGGTCAGCCGGCAGACATGCCATCGGTGCTGATGTCGCTGGCAAACTCCAACCGCCATGTTGCCGTCTACCCGATGCGCGAGGACTGGCTGGATATTGGCCGCCATGACGACCTCGAACGCATTCGCCTGCAGATGCACAGCCAGTCATGACCATTCTCCTGCTCACCAAAAAAGACCGCTGGTCAGCCCACGCCGCAAGCCTCACGCAGGCCATGCTGCCATCGCCGGTATTGTGGCATCAGGGACAACCCTCAGATCCCGCGCCAGAGAGCTTTAACCTGCCATCGCTGAAGCTGGTTATTTCATTTCTTTCGCCGTGGATTGTGCCTGCCAGCGTGCTTGAAAAAGCTGAGCTTGCCATCAATTTTCACCCGGGATCGTGTGATTACCCCGGCACTGGCTGCTACAATTTTGCGCTCTATGAAGGTGCTGAAAAGTTTGGCGCGGTGTGCCATCACATGCTGCCGCGTGTGGATACTGGCGCTGTGATTGCCGAAACATTGTTTCCGGTTTTCCCGCACGACACGGTGGAAACGCTCAAACTCAGAACCATGGTCACCATGCTGGAAATGCTGCATGTGCAGCTTGCGCGCTATGCCAGCGGCGAGCCATTTGCCCATCACCACCGGCAATGGACAAGACCCGCTTTCACACGACGCCAGCTCAACGCGCTGTGCGAAATAACAGAAAACATGCCGCCGCAGGAAAAGCAGCGCCGCATTCGCGCTACGACCTATCCCGGCTATCCCGGCCCCTACCTGCTCAAAGAAAATGGCGAAAAGATACCCTATCATGTGCCGCCTGGGCCGCCCCTTGCCTGAATAGCCATCAGAGCTGCATAATGCTTGCAGACAGCCCCCCGCTCGGTCTAATCTGGCCACATTGAATCGCCCAGACACTCCATGACCACACCACAAACGATCCTCATCACCGGCGCTGAAGGTTTTATTGGCTCGCATCTCGCAGAAGCGCTCGTGCGCCAGGGCAGGCGCGTGCGGGCGATGGCGCTGTATAATTCTTTTGGGCGCTATGGCTGGCTGGATACGCTGAGCCCCGAGATTCGCTCGCAGCTTGAGCTGGTGATGGGCGATGTGCGCGACCCGTTTTCGGTGCGCGAGGCGATGAAAGGCTGCGATGGTGTGATGCATCTCGCCGCGCTGATTGCCATTCCTTATTCTTACGCAGCGCCAGCTTCCTACGTCGAAACCAATGTCATGGGCACACTGAATGTCATGCAGGCTGCGCGCGATCTTGGCGTGCAGAAAGTGGTGCATACGTCCACCTCAGAAGTCTATGGCACTGCGAGAATCGTGCCGATTCCAGAAAGCCACCCGCTGGTTGGGCAGTCACCTTATTCAGCCAGCAAAATCGGCGCAGATCAGATGGCCTATTCCTACTACGCCTCGTTCGGCACCCCCGTTGCCACCGTGCGCCCATTTAACACCTTCGGGCCGCGCCAGAGCCTGCGCGCGGTCATCCCCACCATCATCCTGCAGGCACTTGCCGGCAAAGGCGAGCTTTCGCTGGGTGCCACCACCCCCACACGCGACTTTAATTATGTGGATGATACCGTATCCGGAATGATTGCCATACTGGATCATCCTGCCGCCATCGGCGAGGTCATCAATATCGGTAGCGGCCGCGAAATCTCCGTGGCAGACACCGTGAAGATGATCGAAACGCTCACCGGTAAAACCCTGACCATCCACACCGACAGCGCGCGGCTGCGACCGGAAAATAGCGAGGTCGAGCGCCTGTGCTGCGACCATAGCAAAGCCCAAAAGCTGCTTGGCTGGAAGCCGCGTATCACGCTGGAAGACGGCCTGAGCGAAACCATCCGCTGGTTTGCGGATCCTGCCAACCGCGCACATTACCACGATGTCACGCGCTACACCGTCTGAAATTCTTGCGGCAACTCTTAAGGTGCTGGGCGAAAGCCCGCGCCCCCATGCGCTGCATGAGCCACTCTTTGCCGGCAATGAAAAAGCCTATGTTGCGTCCTGTATTGATGAAGGTTGGGTATCATCGGTTGGCAGCTTTGTGGATCGCTTCGAGCGCGAACTGGCGGCAGCCTGCGGCGCGACCCATGCGGTAGTGATGGTCAATGGCACCTGCGCGCTGCAGGTGGCGCTGCATCACTGCGGTGTGGCGCCGGGCGATGAGGTGCTCATGCCATCGCTCACCTTTGTGGCCACAGCCAATGCCGCAAGCCATCTTGGCGCAGTGCCGCACTTTGTGGAGGTGGAGGAAACATCGCTCGGTATTTGCCCAGAAGCGCTGCGGCGCCATCTTGCGCGCGTTGCCACCACTCAGGCCGGCACCACCATCAACCGCCTCACCGGCCGCCCGCTTCGGGCGCTGATTCCGGTAGATGTGTTTGGTCATCCCTGCCAGCTGGCAGCGCTGAGACAGGTTGCCGAGGAGTTTTCACTGGCACTGATTGAGGATGCGACCGAAGCGCTGGGCAGCCAGCGTGCGGGCACGCCGGTCGGCAATTCGGGCGTGGCTGTGCTCAGCTTCAACGGTAATAAAATCATCACCACTGGTGGCGGCGGCGCCATTTTGCTGGAAGATGAAGCCAGTTATCGGCGCATCAAGCATCTCACCACCACTGCTAAACAACCGCACCGCTGGGCCTTTGATCACGATGCTGTGGCGTGGAATTACCGCCTGCCGAACCTCAATGCCGCGCTGGGTGTCGCGCAGCTTGAGCAGCTGCCGCGTTTTGTTGCCGCCAAGCGTTTGCTTGCTGAGCGCTACATTCAGCAGTTTGAAAATGTGCATGGCGTGCGTATTCTGAAAGAGCCATCAGGCACCAGCAGCAACTACTGGCTGGTGTCATTGCTGCTGGATGAAGCCTCTGGCGAAACGCGCGATGCATGCCTCGCCCAGCTGCATGATGAGGGCATTCTCGCCCGCCCGGTCTGGACACCGCTGCACCAGCTCGCCATCTATCAGTCCTGCCCGCGCGATCAGCTCACACTCACCGAATCACTCCACCAGCGTCTTATCAGCCTGCCCTCCAGCGCGAAATATGGATTTGCCTATGTCTAGAAAAATAGCCGTCATCACCGCCACCCGCGCCGAATATGGCCTGCTACGCTGGACGATGCGTGAAATTCTTGAGCGCGGCGGCGAGCTTCAGCTGATTGCGACCGGCACTCACTTAAGCGCGGCGCATGGCATGACCCTGCGCGATATTGAGGCCGATGGATTTGATGTCACCGCCTCCATCGATATGAAGCAATCCGGCGACCGGCCGAAAGATATCATCCGCGCCATGGTGAGGCTCAGCCAGGAGCTGGCAAGCCTGCTGCCGAAACTCTCCCCAGACCTGCTGGTCATTCTCGGCGATCGCTATGAAATGCTGGCTGCCGCCAGCAGCGCGCTGATGTTTAACCTGCCCATCGCCCATATTCATGGCGGTGAAGTCACGGAAGGAGCCATGGATGAATCCATCCGCCACGCCATCACCAAGCTGAGCTACTGGCATTTTGCCACCGCCGAACCTTACGCACGCAGAATCATGCAACTTGGCGAAGAGGCTGGCCGCGTTTTTATTGCTGGTGCGCCGGGTATTGATAACATTTACCGCCTGCCGCTGCTGCCCCGCGAGGCGCTGGCAGAGGATTTAAAACTGGCACTGAACTCGCCGCTGATACTCCTTACCTACCATCCGGAGACCCTTGCTGCGGTATCGCCGCTTATGCAGCTGGAAGAGGTACTGGCCGCCCTTGAAAGCAGGCCGGATGCCACGCTGATCATCACCGGCGCGAATGCCGATAGCGGCGGCGCGGCCATCAATGATCGCCTGCGCGCCTTCGCTGAGCAGCGCCCACAAACGGTTTTTTCGCCGTCGCTCGGTTCACTTCGCTATTTAAGCGCCATCCGCGCGGCGGATGTGGTGCTGGGCAATTCCTCCAGCGGCATGATCGAGGCGCCGGTGCTTGCCACCCCCACGGTCAATATCGGCGATCGCCAGAAGGGTCGCCTGCGTGCCCCCAGTGTCATCGACTCCGCGTGCGAGCGCAGCGCCATCTCCGCAGCGCTGGCGCAGGCGTTGCTGCCAGCATTCAAACAGGGGCTTGAGCCATGGCAGGCGCTGGGCAGACCCGGGCAGGTCGCGCCGATGATTGCAGAAAAACTGCTCTCGCTTGAGATACCAGCGCGTCCGGTTAAGCCATTTGTTGATTTTTAGCTTTCCAAGCCACCGAAATTCATTAATAATAAGCGCATGATCAAATTTGAAAACCACGCCTTCAAAGGCCTCGATACCGAGTTCAACAATCTCTACGGTATGATTCAGCAGATGGCGGGCATGGTCTCGGAGCAGCTGCGCCTGTTTGATGAAGCACTCAGTGAGCAGATTCGCGACAATGCGGATGCCAAGCAGCTCGATAAAAAAATCAATGCGCTTGAAATTGAGATTGAAAATGCTGTCGCTGCCATTTTGTCGCGCTACACCCTGATTGGCGATGAGCTGCGCTTCACCGTCACCATGCTCAAGCTCTCCTCCACGCTGGAACGCATGGGTGATATGGCCAAAAACTGCGTCAAGCGCACCGTTCGGCTGGTTCGGCCGGTGCAACCCGCCTTTGTATCCGAAGCGCATAGCCTCAAAAAATTGATTGATACGATGCTGATGAGCAGCATGAGCCTTGTGCAGGAATATGATGAAACCAAAGCCGTAGCCCTGCTCGCGCAGGAGGATGAGGCGGACGGCCTGTATAAGAAAACTCAGCTGCTGCTGCAGCAGGATCTCGGCGATCATGCACAGCTCGTGGAATCAACCCACATGCTCTTCATCATCAAAAATCTCGAGCGCATGGCGGATCTGGCGCTCGAGATCGTGAAACTCTGCCACTATATCCATCTCGGCAGCAAATTCGAGCGCCCCACCCTTTAATCAAATATTTCGTCGGGATAAACGCCCCAGAGGCGTTTTTTTTCTGCCCAGCCGCGGCGTCCTTCCACTTGAAGCCGGCACCAGTCGCGCTCACACTCCATCATCGAGGCAATCACCCCCGGCTTGGCTTTCAGTAGCGGCTTGGCATCGGCCTTGCTGTTGTGAAGCAATAGACACGGCTCCTTGCCGATAATCATGGCATAGCGGCTGCCATCGATCATCATTTTATGAACCCAGCCGGTGGCGCCTTCTGCATCACGAATCTTGCGCCAGAAATCAAATTCTTCAATCACCTCCACCGGCATATTCTGGCGACGATAAATCCATGCGATGGGATAGCGTGTGCCCGGGCCGGTGCGCACATTCGTCTCTTCATTTTTAAGGCTAACAAAACGTGGAATCGGCAGGCCGGAATCCGCCAGCGGCGCGGCAAGGGCAGCGCTCGCCGCAAATATCCCAGATATCAGCCAGAAAAAAACAAATCTCATCTTTTGAATCTACATCACAAGCTACTGGTTTACAATAATCTTTATTGTTCTTGCCTGCCCTAAAAGCCCATCATAGCACCATAGCCTGCCCGAAAGCGACTGGCCGATGCCAAGCAGCTCCTTGATGGCTTCCAGCGCCTGCATGCTGCCGAGCATGCCAGCAAGCGGGCCGGCAATACCTTCCTGCGCGCAAGTAACCTCGCGCTGGGGCATCTCATGCACCAGATCGCGGTAGCCGGGGTGCGGCGCGCCAAAGTAGGGTTTAAAGGTGGAAAGCTGCGCTTCAAAACCGCTAATAGCGGCAGAGATCAGCGGCTTTTTTTCTGCCTCGCAGCTATCGGCCACCACAAACCGCGTGGCAAAATTATCCGAGCCATCCAGCACCACATCAAACTCCCGCACCAATTCGCGCGCATTCTCCGCGTGGATGCGGCGCGGAAAAAGCGTCAGTTCCACATCGGGATTCAGCTCATTCACGCGATCCGCCGCCGCCTCGATCTTCAGCCGCCCCAAATCCCCCATCTCATACATCACCTGCCGCTGCAAATTGGAAAGCTCCACACGGTCATGCTCGCAGATGCCAATATGCCCAATGCCTGCTGCCGCCAGATAGGAAATCGCCGCGCTTCCTAGCCCGCCCGCGCCAATCACCAGCGCCGATGAAGCAAGCAGCTTTTCCTGCCCGGCCTCGCCGATCTCCGGCAAAACAAGGTGGCGCGCATAGCGGCGTTTTTGATCGTCGGTGAGTGGCATAGGTTTCGTAGGTTGCGAAGGTTACGAAGGTTGCGTAAGCTAAACCTACGAAACTTACGAAACATACGCAACCTCCGTAACCTCCCAATGCCCTACCGCTTCACCCTTCTCTACCTGCTGCTTATTCCGCTGGTAAACTGGGCATTTTCCTGGACACCGCTCGTCGCGCTGCCGGACGGCGGCATGTGGTCGCCTTTTTCGATTGCAGTGGGGCTGATTCTGGTGGTGCGTGATTTCGCCCAGCGCGAGATCGGGCAGTATATCTTCATCCCGCTCATCATCGGGGTGGCGATCTCGTTTCTGATGGCGCCGCCGGAAATCGCCGCCGCTAGCGGCATTGCATTTTTCGTCAGCGAGCTGGTGGACTGGGCGCTTTACACCTTCACCAAAAAACCGCTTTCCACCCGTGTGATGATCTCCAGCCTCGCCAGCGCGCCGGTCGATAGCATCATCTACTTATCTGGTGCAAATATGGCCATTCCCGGCCTCTTCAGCTGGTGGACACTGGGCACCATGATCATAAGCAAATTATTGGGCGCGTATGTAGTGTATCGCATACTGAGGAAAAGAGAGCGCTCCTCGTCATTCCCCGAATTTCGCCAGTAGGTGAAATTATAGGGGAATCCATCCAGAAATGTCAGCAGACATTTCTGGGACGCAAAAGGTCTACTGACCTTTTGCTATTCTGGATCCCGGATAAATTTTTTTACTAAAAAAATTTCCGGGATGACGTCATTCGGCAAACAAATCGGTAGAAATATACCGCTCCGCCATCGATGCCGCGATGACGACGATCCGCTTGCCTGCCATCTCCGGCCGCGCCGCCACTTCCAGCGCTGCTGCCAGCGTTGCGCCGGAGGAAATCCCCACCGGCAGCCCCTCAAGCCGCGCGGCTTTGCGGGCGGTGGCAAAGGCGGTGTCGTTTGAAATCGCGATCACTTCATCGAGCAAATCACGTATCAGCACATCGGGCACAAACCCCGCGCCGATGCCCTGAATTTTATGCGGCCCCGGCTTGCCGCCGGAGAGCACCGGCGAATCTTCCGGCTCCACCGCGATGATTTTAATGGCGGGGTTCTTCGCTTTCAGCACACTGCCCGTGCCGGTGATGCAGCCGCCGGTGCCCACACCGGAAATAAACACATCGAGCGCGCCGCCCGTATCGCGCCAGATTTCCTCAGCGGTGGTGCGGCGATGAATGGCGGGGTTCGCCTCGTTTTTGAATTGCTGCAGCATCAGCGCATTCGCGTTTGCCGCCACAATCTCCTCTGCCTTGGCAATTGCGCCTTTCATGCCTTGTTCTTTGGGCGTTAGCACCAATTCGGCGCCCAGAAATTTCAGCATCTTGCGGCGCTCCAGCGACATGCTCTCAGGCATGGTGAGTGTGAGCCGGTAGCCCTTCGCCGCGCAGACAAAGGCCAGCGCAATACCGGTATTGCCAGAAGTCGGCTCCACGAGCAGCGTATCTGATTTCAGTTTGCCGCTAGCCTCAGCGGCTTCAATCATTCCGAGGGCGATACGGTCTTTCACCGATGAAAGCGGGTTAAAAAACTCGGCCTTCACCAGAATCTCTGCTTTTGCACCAGCATCCTTCGCCAGCGCATTCAGGCGAATCAGCGGCGTGTTGCCAATCGTCGCGAGAATATTCTCATAAATCCGGCCGCGGCCGGGCGCGTCAAGCTGAGTGGTCATGGTTTTGCTGCCTTGATGCCGGTGGATCCAAAACCGCCAGCGCCGCGCGCTGTTTCATCCAGCGCGGAAACCTCCTGCCATGCGGCAGTAGTGACCGGCGCAATCACCAGCTGGGCGATACGCATGCCGCGCTCAATCACAAACGGCTCGTGGCTTAAATTCACCAGCAGAACCTTCACCTCACCGCGATAATCCGCATCAATCGTTCCGGGCGCGTTACAAACCGTCACGCCATGCTTGAATGCCAGCCCCGAACGCGGGCGCACCTGCGCCTCATAGCCTTCCGGCAGCGCCATCGCAAAACCAGCAGGAATCAGCTGGCGCTCCAGCGAACCAAGCGTGAGCTTTCCTTCCACCGCCGCCATCAGATCCATGCCCGCTGCATGGCCGGTGGCATAGGCCGGCAGCGGCAGATCCGCCCCGTGGGGAAGCTTAGTCATGTGAATTGTGATAGTCATTGTTTTCTCCTTGTCGTCCCAGATGCAGTTAGCGGGGTCTGGTCATTCAATCGCCATCACCACCAAAATCAGAACTATCATCATTGGAGCCATCTTCATCTTTTTTGCTGTGGGTACTACCAAATGACCAGCGTCCTGTATCATCAACGGTTATATTCTTTGTATCTGCATTATAATTATACTCACCTGTGGAAGACATCACTACAATCCATATGATTGCAAATAACACCATCAAAGGAACTAAATAATTGTATGCAATCCAATGCTTCAGCACAAACCAAATTATCACTTCTGCAATTATCAACCGCCCTGAAAATAGCCATTTCCAATCAAGATTTTTGAGCATACTCAACTCTTTTTTCTGGATTACTTCGCTTACGCTCGTAATGACGATAGTATTTCCTTCACCAGCCTCTCAGCCACTTGGGTTTTACTCTTCTTCGGCCATGGGTGCTGGCCATCTTTGGAAATGAATATCACCCGATTGTCATCATCACCAAACACTTTACCGCCGGAAACATCGTTGGCAAGCACCCAATCAGCGCCCTTGGCGTGATATTTCTTAGCCGCATGGCTTGCAAGCTTCTCGGTTTCTGCCGCAAAACCAACCACCAGGCGCGGGCGCTTCGTTTTGTGCTGCGCCACGCTTTTTAAAATATCCGGGTTTTCCTCAAGCTCCAGCGCCGGTTTTTTCCCCGTCTGTTTTTTGATTTTCTGCGCGGCTGGTTTCACATGCCAGTCCCCCACTGCGGCGGCAAACACCGCCACATCCACCGGAAGCAGCCTGTGCACCGCCTCATGCATCTCGCGCGCTGTGGTCACATGCACGACCGAAACACCCGCAGGATCAGCAAGCTGCGTCGGCCCCGAAACCAGCGTCACCTTCACACCCACCTTGGCAAGCGCCGCCGCAATCGCATGCCCCTGCTTGCCGCTGGAGCGATTGGCAATATAGCGCACCGGATCAATCGGTTCATGCGTCGGGCCAGAGGTGACGAGAGCGGTGATACTCTTTGACCCCCTCTCCCTTTCAGGGAGAGGGTTGGGGTGAGGGTTATGTCTTTTACCCCCCTCACCCTGCCCTCTCCCCGCAGGGGAGAGGGTTCTAAGCACCACTTCCACAATCTCCTGCGGCTCGGCCATACGCCCGGGGCCTTCTTCGCCGCAGGCCAGCATGCCGACACCCGGCTCGATCACTTCCGCGCCGTCAGCCTTGAGCTGCGCCACGTTGCGCTGCGTGGCGGGGTGGCGCCACATCTGCGTGTTCATCGCTGGTGCTACGAGCAGTTTTTTATTGTTAGCAAGCAGCGTGGCGGTTGCCATATCATCGGCAATCCCATGCACCATCTTGGCGATAATATCGGCAGTTGCAGGTGCCACGAGCAGCAAATCCGTTTCGCGTGAGAAACGAATATGCCACATGTCCTTCTTTTCCTTGGGCGAGAATAAATCCGTGGAAACGGGATTGCCCGAAAGCTTTTCCAGTTCTTTCACATTCACAAATTCGCTGCCGCCGCGCGTGACAATGCAGTGCACACCAATCTTCTTTTGACGCAGCAGGCTAATAAGCGCCGGCGCCTTAATCGCCGCAATCGAACCGCTGATGATGAGGGTAATGGAGGGCATAGCTACCACATTTAAAGTGTCATCCCGAGCTTGTCGAGGGATCTCAAGATCTTTCGACTTCCCCCGCAATAAATGCCGGGTTCGCTCAAGATGACAACTGTTTTAGTTTATACAGTATCTCCAGCGCTTCTTTTGGCGAGAGTGTATCGGGGTTGATGCTTTCTAACTCTGCCAAAACCGTCTCTCCTTTTGCGGGAGGTGGCTGATTGGCGGGGGTAGAAGAATAGCTAAAGAGCGGCAAGCTCGCCGGCACCTCCTGCGAATGTTCTGCCTCAAGCTGGCGCAGAATCTCGCTGGCGCGGCTTATCACCGGCTCAGGCAGCCCCGCCAGCTTCGCCACGTGAATACCGTAGGAACGATCCGCCGTGCCGCTCGTCACCTCATGCAGAAACACCAGCTCGCCCTTCCATTCCTTCACTTTCATCGTGTAGCAGGCAAGCGCTGGCAGCGTGCCCGTCAGCTGGGTCAGCTCGTGGTAGTGGGTGGCAAAAAGTGCGCGCGCTTTGGTCACATGGTGCAGATGCTCCACCACCGCCCACGCGATGGAAAGACCATCAAACGTCGCGGTGCCACGCCCAATTTCATCAAGGATAATCAGCGAGCGCGAGGTGGCCTGATTCAAAATGGTGGCGGTTTCCACCATCTCCACCATGAAGGTGGATTGCCCGCGCGCCAAATCATCCGCCGCGCCCACGCGTGAAAACAGCTTATCCACGATGCCAACACGCGCCGATTCCGCCGGCACAAAACCGCCCATCTGCGCCATGATGGCGATCAACGCATTCTGGCGCAGGAAGGTTGATTTACCGGCCATGTTCGGGCCGGTGAGCAACCACAAATGCTTATCGGGTGCAAGGCTGGTATCATTGCCGATGAAAGGTTGCTGGCTGGTTTTGGCCAGCGCCGCCTCCACCACCGGATGACGCCCCTTTCGAATCTCAAACTCCAGCGATCCGTTGATTTCCGGGCGAACATAACGGCGTTTGGCGGCAAGCTCAGCCAACGCCGCCACCACATCAAGATGCGCCAGCGCACGTGCGGACGCCACCACGCGCGGCGCGGCGTCAAGCACCTCAGCGACCAGCTCCGCAAAAATCTCAAGCTCCAGTTTCAGCGCCTTATCACCCGCTTCGCTGATGCTGCGCTCCAGCTCAGAAAGCTCCACGGTGGTGTAGCGCAGATTATTCGCCAGCGTCTGGCGGTGGATAAAATCCTGCGTCACCTTACTCTGGTGCGCCTGCGTAATTTCAATGTAATAACCAAGAATGTTGTTATAGCGAATCTTCAGTGTATTGATGCCGGTGGCGTCAATGTAGCGCTGCTGCAGCGCCGCGATGCGCCGCGCGCCCTCATGCTTCAGCGAGCGCAGCTCGTCGAGCGCCGCATGGTAGCCGCTGGCGATAAAATCACCGTCGCGCGCAAACAGCCCCGCCTCCGGTTTGATCGCGGACTTAAGCCGCTGGATGAGTGTTTCATGGCCGCCCAGCTCGCCGCGCTTCTGCGCCAGCTCCTCTGGTAGTGCTGACGAGTCCTGCAGCTCCAGTGCCATGCGAATCTGCTGCGCGGCGTCCAGCGCCTGAGCAATGGAGAGTAAATCCCTTGGCCCACCGCGCGCAAGCGACAGCCGTGCCAGTGCCCGCTCCATATCTGGCGCATTCTTGAGCTGTTCGCGCACGGCGCTGCGAAGGCTGGCTTCATCTTTAAACAGCATCACCTGCTCCTGCCGGCGAAGAATCGCCTGTGGGTCGGTCAGCGGCGCGCATAGCCAGCTGGCCAGCAGCCTTGCGCCGCTGGCGGTGACGGTCTCATCCATTACCCAAAACAGGCTACCCCGGCGCTCGGCGGATAAGGTCTGCATCAGCTCAAGGTTGCGCAGGCTCGCCGCATCAATCTGCATGTGGCTGGCTGGCAGCTGACGCGTGGGTGCATCCAGACGCGGCATCGCGGTTTTCTGCGTGAGGCGCACATAATCCAGCAGCACGCCACACGCCGCCAGCTCGCCCGGCATGAAATCCCCAAACACACTCAGCGTCGCCACGGCGTAATACTCGGTCATGATGCGCGTAGCGCGCGCCGGATCAAACAGATGGGCGGGCAGCCGCGTCAGCTGGCTCTGCCACATCGGCTGCCATGCACTTTGCTCGCCGTCTGCCAGCAGAATCTCGCGCGGGGCAATGCGCGAAAGTTCGGCGGCGATCTGCTCCGGCGCCACCATCGCCACACGAAACTCACCGGTGGTGATGTCCAGCCAGGCAAGGCTTGCCGACGCCTGCCCGCGAGCTGGCGCCACCAACGCGCATAAATACTGCGAACTGCGGCCATCAAGCAGCGTGTCTTCAGTAATCGTTCCCGGCGTCACAATACGCACCACATCGCGCGCCACCACTGCTTTGTAACCGCGTTTTTTGGCTTCTTCCGGTGTTTCCAGCTGCTCGGCAATGGCCACGCGCAGCCCGGCGCGGATCAGCTTTTCAAGGTAAGTATCATAGGCATGCACCGGCACGCCGCACATCGGAATATCCTCGCCGGCATGCTTGCCACGCTTGGTCAGCGCAATATCCAGTACCTGCGACGCCACCGCTGCATCCTCAAAAAACAGCTCGTAAAAATCGCCCATGCGATAAAACAGCAGACAGTCCGGATGCGCCGCCTTCAGCGCCAGATATTGCGCCATGGCGGGCGTCGTTTTTTCCTCCCCCCCTTGAGGGAGGAGGTTAGGAGGGGGGGTGACAACTGTTCTGCCTGAGCGTATGTCACCCCCCACCCCGCCCTCCCCCTCAAGGGGGGAGGGAGAAATATCTTCCAAAACAACTGCTTGTTTAGCCATACCCATTGTCACAAAAACTTAATTTTTATTTATGCCGATGGGTACTATACTAGCAGCTATCGTCATGACAAAGGAAAAACCATGAGCGCCATCAGCCCGGATCATTTCAGACCCAAACAAACTGCGGCGCAAATCGCCATCACTATCAAACATTACCGGCTGGACGGCGAAAATTCATCGGCCATGCCAAGAGCAAACGCAGCCAGCGCAAAACCACACCGTGAAAGCTTTGGCAGAGCGCTGGATGATGATGCACCACTTAACTCGGAGGCACAGCAACTTGCAGAACAACTAGACGCCCTGATTCGCGGTGAAAATCTCAGAGATGAGCAGGGATTTATGATAGCTGCCCGCGCGTTTATTGATGCCAAAATAGAAGCTGAGCAGCATCTGATAGAAGAAAAAAATAGTGGCGTTAGCAATGAGGTACAGAGCTTACTTATTGGCAGCACTGATGCCAATTCGGAAAGTAAAGCCCCGCGAGAAGTAATGGTAAAGAGATCTGCCAGTCTTGACCAGCGCGCAGCCGCAGAAATCGAAAGCGGCGAAAAACGAATTGAAAATTACCGAGCCGTTCAAACGCTATTCAATGATCTTTCTGCGGTATTAGAAAATGGCCGCGAGCAATCCGGCGGGCGCGGCGTCGCCTGAGCCGGTTCGATTTTCCTTGCCTTTCGCCTGTTCTTGTGCGATGCACATTTTTCCTTTGTAAAACACCAACTTATGCTGCGGTGCAGCATAAGCACGTGGTTATCGTGGCTCGTGGTTATCGTGGTTGAATAAAATTTTCACGACAATCACGATAGTCACGACAATCACGGCCATCACGAGCCTTAAAATGACCAAATACGAAAAAGAACCGATCACCGACGCCGAAGCCCTCGCCTACCACGCGGAAGGCCAGCCCGGCAAGCTCTCCATCCTGCCGACCAAGCCGCTGATGACGCAGCGCGATCTGTCGCTGGGCTATTCGCCGGGTGTGGCGGTGCCCTGCCTTGAGATTGAGAAAGACCCTTCCAAAGCCTACGACTACACCGCGCGCGGCAATTTTGTGGCGGTGGTATCAAACGGCACCGCCGTGCTCGGCCTTGGTAATCTTGGCGCGCTCGCCAGCAAACCGGTGATGGAAGGCAAGGCGATTTTGTTTAAGCGCTTTGCGGATATTGATGCGATTGACCTTGAGGTTGATACGCGCGATGCGGACGAATTCATCAACTGTGTGAAGCTGCTCGGGCCCAGCTGGGGCGGCATTAATCTGGAAGATATTGCGGCGCCGGAATGTTTCATCATCGAGCAGAAGCTGCGCGAGGTAATGGATATTCCCGTGTTCCACGATGACCAGCACGGCACCGCCATCATCACCGCCGCCGGCCTCATCAACGCGGCGCACCTGACCGGCCGTGATTTTAAAGATATTAAAATGGTGGTGCTCGGCGCCGGCGCGGCGGGCATAGCGTGCCTGGAGCTGGTCAAGCGCATGGGCATTAAGCACGAGAATGCTCTGCTCGTCGATAAATCCGGCGTCATTTACGAAGGCCGCACCGAAGGCATGAACCAGTGGAAATCCGCCCATGCGGTCAAAACCAGCAAACGCACGCTGGCAGACGCGATGGAAGGCGCGGACATGTTCATGGGACTGGCCGCGAAAGGCGCCGTCACTAAAGAGATGGTGAAATCGATGGCGAAGAACCCGATTATTTTCGCCATGGCGAATCCCGATCCGGAGATCACGCCGGAAGATGTGCGCTCGGTCAGAAGCGATGCGATTATTGCCACCGGCCGCAGCGACTATCCGAACCAGGTCAATAATGTGATGGGCTTTCCATACATCTTCCGCGGTGCGCTGGATTGCCGTGCCTCGCAGATCAATGAGGAGATGAAAATCGCGGCCGCTGAAGCCATCGCCGCGCTCGCGCGTGAAGATGTGCCGGAAGAAGTACTTGCCGCCTATGCTGGCCGCCAGATGGAATATGGCCCGGAATACATCATTCCCGCGCCGTTTGACCCAAGGCTGATGACCACCGTGCCGGTGGCCGTGGCGCAGGCCGCGATGCGCACCAAAGTGGCACGCAAACCGATCATCGATATTGGCGCTTATAAAAAAGAGCTGGCCGCCCGCCGCGACCCGACCGCCAACTCCATGCAGCAGATTTTCGATAAAGTACGCGAAAATCCGCAGCGTGCGATTTTTGCTGAAGGCGAAGAAGAAAAAATCATCCGCGCTGCCGTACAGTGGCGTGATAATGGCTACGGCCAGCCGATCTTAGTGGGCCGCGAAGAGCGCATCCACGAGCTGATGAAAAAAATGGGCGTGGTCGATTATAACAATATCGAAGTCGCCAATGCCGCGAAAAGCAAGCATGTCGATGAGTATATTGACTATCTCTACCCTCGCCTCAACCGTCAGGGCTTCCTCTACCGCGACGTCGCGCGCATGGTGAAAAATGATCGCAATATCTTCGCTGCCTGCATGTTGCAGGCGGGGCATGGCGACCTGATGATCACCGGTATGACGCGCAACTATAGCATGTCGCTCGATAACATCACCCGCGTGATTGATGTGAAAAAGGACGAGTTCCTGTTTGGCATCACCATGGTGATGGCCAAGGGTAAAACCCTGTTCTTCGGCGACACTGCCGTGCAGGAACTGCCGGAAGCGGAAAAGCTTGCCAAGATCGCTGTTTCCATGGCAACCAAAGCGCGCAAAATGGGTCATGACCCGCGCGTAGCGCTGCTTTCCTACTCCACCTTCGGCAACCCGATGCGCGAGAAATCCGCGCGTATCCGCGACGCCGTGAAAGTGCTCGATAACATGAAGGTCGATTTCGAATATGACGGCGAGATGTCCGCTGAAGTGGCGCTGAACAAAGAGCTGATGAGCCTCTATCCGTTCTGCCGCCTCTCGGCACCCGCCAACGTGCTGGTCATGCCGGCGCTGCATTCGGCGCATATCGCCTCAAACCTGCTGCAGGAGCTTTCCGACAACGTCACCATCGGGCCGATCACCATGGGGCTTTCGCGCCCGGCGCAGATTGTGCAGATGTCGGCAACGATTTCGGAAATCTTAAACCTTGCCGCCATCGCTGCGATGGAAGCGATCGAGGAGCAGCAATCCAAAATCGCACCGATCAAAAAAGGCAAAAAGGCGAAAGCTTAACCTATTCCCTCTGCCTTTGGGAGAGGGTTAGGGGTGAGCGCTTTTACTCATACACATCCTTGCGATGATCAATCGCAGTGATGACGACGCATCGTCGCATCGGATCGATGAGATAGATCACGCGATAATCACCAACGCGCAGGCTGCGTAGACCCGAGAGGTTATGCCTGAGTGGCTTGCCAAACATTAAGGGTTCGCTGCCAAGTTTTTTTTCGATTGCATCAGCAACCTGCTGCCTAACTGCTTTCGGGAGTAACGGAATATCGACCTCTATGACGTCCGGTCGATATTCAATCGGCCAGCTCATTTCCAGGCATCTTTATGTGGAATATTTTTGCCGCCTTTGGCGAGTCGCTCATCCGACAATCTTGAAAAGTATAAATCTTCCTGAAGCTCAAGCCCCAACTCAATCAAATCTTTCGCCGCCATGGAGACACTCTTGCCCTCATGCTTGGCAAAGAGCGACAGCATCTCATGTAAATCCTTGTTCATGGTGATGTTCACGCGCGGCTGGTTGGTGGGCATAGCAATCTCCTTTCATTAAACGTTACACTAGTGTAACACCTGCGTCAAGCAACAAAGATTCTCGAAAGGCATGCAGCACATTTACCGCTGCCCCGGAAGAGGAAATATTTTCTCATCCCATTGATATAATGGATAAAATTGTTTCACGTGAAACATTTTTCTTGCCCTCAATCCCCTCTCCCCTCCGAGGAGAGGGTTAGGGTGAGGGGGACAGCGGTTTAGGCCTCTCCCTTCCAGGGAGAGGGTTAGCGGAGGGTTATCTCAAATTGTTTCACGTGAAACAATTTTGACAGTGAATGTCACAAATCATCAATACAATTTCACCGACTTTTCACATTCCTTGCCATCGCAGCCTGCTATAATGGGCGGTATAAAGGAGATACCCCATGTCCCACCCGGCTTTTAACCAGAATTCTGAAATGTCCGCCATGCGCGAGGACTTAGCCAATCGTGCCTTTCGAATCAAAATGGTGGGGTCTGTGCTTACCTTAGGGCTGGTGGCATTAGCGATCGTAATGCCCGGACTAGGTGTAACGGGAATGCTACTGACACTAGGCACTTCTGCGCTGACGGCATTGATCACCACTCGAGCAGCCAAACGCCTGGAAATAGACCAGGAGTTTCTGGAAAGCCGCATGCAAGGGCGCAACTGGTGGAACGGCTATAAAATGGAAATTGGCGGACAGCCCGATATCAGCATCGCCGCGCCGAGCTTGCCCAGCATTGCTGAAAAATCAGTAGGTCGTAAGCAGTAGCTACTCTTTAAAATCCCACGGCTTCACGCGGTACTGCATTTGAATCAGCATCGCCTTACCGATGCGCAGGCTGAAAAGCGCCCCAAAGATAATGAACGGCAGCCAGATCGCCGCGTGCACCCAGTAGGGCGGCTGGAGCTTGATGTCGAGTATCGCCGCGCCCACGGCCGCCAGCGCACCCACAATCACAATCCCGAAGAAAGCAGGCCCATCCCCCTGCTCATGCTCCTTAAGCGGCAGGGCGCACACACCGCAGCGATCCACCACCGTGGTCAGGCCAGAAAAAAGCCTACCCTTGCCGCAGCGTGGGCAAGCGAGCATCAGTGATGGCTTGCGATCTTGGCAAAGCCGCCGCTTTTCACAAAGCGCGCGCCAAACACCACCGCCGCGACCAGCATGCCTACCATGAAAAAAATGGACATCAGTAGCATGAAATCGAGCACACCCGGCTTATTGGCAAAATCGATGTAGATAAAGATGAACAGAAACAGCCACACCGCATCAACAAAATGCCAGTACCACGCAGCAAACTCAAAACCGAGATGTTTTTGCGGAGAGAAATGTCCCTTGTAAGCGCGCACAAGGCACACAGCGAGGAAGATGGTGCCAACAATCACATGGAAGCCATGAAAACCAGTCGCCAGATAGAAATTCGTGGCATACACGCCGTCTTTGAAGCCAAACGCGGCATGCGAATATTCATAGGCCTGGCAGATGGTGAAAATCACGCCCAGAATCACCGTATACCACAGTGCCTGAATGGTTCCTTTCTGGTCATTCTGCAGAATGCACCAGTGCGCCCAGGTAACGGTCGTGCCGGAAAGCAGCAGAATCAGTGTATTCAGAAATGGCAGATGAAACGGATCAAACGGTACAATGCCAGCCGGCGGCCACACACCATGCGCGATTGCCCAGATATCGTCCTGCGTCACAGGCAGCTTGGGCAGTGTGCTGGCGTTGAAGAATGACCAGAAAAATGCCGCGAAAAAGAGCAGCTCCGACACGATAAACAGCACCATGCCAACGCGCAGACCATGGCTCACAGGCGCGGTGTGCGCCTTGTCTACCACTGATTCTTTCACCACATCTCTCCACCAGCCATACATGGTGTAAAGCGAAAGCGTGAATCCGCCGAGCAACACCACAAACCCGATCTGATGCTTGTGAAACGCGAGCGCCGCGCCGATCGCCAGCGTCATCAGCGATAATGCGCCAAGTAGCGGCCACGGGCTGGGATTCACCAGATGATACGGATGGGTCTGACCGCTGTGATGATGATGCGCCATAGCAAATAGCTCCTTAGATTCAGTGATGTTCTAGCGATTACTTATTAAGAAAAAATGTATAGGACAAGGTAATTGTATTCACGTGCTTGAGGTCAGGATCATCCATGATTTTGGGGTCGATAAAGAACGACACTGGCATATCGACTTTCTGGCGCGCCTCAAGGGTTTGCTCTTCAAAGCAGAAACAGGCGATTTTCACAAAATACTGCCCGGCGCGATGCGGCACGACATTGTACGTGGCCATGCCAACCAGCGGTTTATCGGTCTTATTTTCCGCGACATAATAGGTCAGGCCGTGCTCCCCTACCCTCACGGTGCGCTTCGCCTCGCCCGGCTTGAAACCCCACGGCAGATTGAGATCAGTATCCGCATTAAAGGTCACGGTAATAGCGCGGTCATAGACTTTATCCGGAAGCTGCGTGGCGGTTTGTGTGGTGCCGCCATAGCCGGTGACCTGACAAAACAGACGGTAGAGCGGCACGGATGCATAGGCCATCATGAACATGCCAAGCGCAATCGCGGCGCTGTTAATCACTAAAGAACGATGTTTCATAAGTTTTATTGCGGCGACATCTTCATGAGCGTCATACCATAAAACAGCACCATCAATACCAGCAAAATAACCAGCATGAAGATATTTTTGCGTCGCTGCGTGCGATGCGCGGGACCATGGGGCACGTTATTGCTCGGTTTTATTGCGCCGTACGAAATCCAGCACCAGCAGCAAAAACAGCGTAAACAAGCTGCCGAGCACAAAGCTCGCCCCCATCAGGTAGATCACATTCTGTGAAAACTCCAGCAGCGCTTGGGATTTTTCAGGAGTGAGAGGAACTTTTTCCATGACGGTAACTCCAGCTTACAAAATAATCAGCGGCTGAAACCATAGATGATCTGCCACCAATATCGAGAATAACATAAACAGATATAGGATCGAAAAGCCAAAGGTTTTTTTCGCCCAGCCGTGGGTGGGATCGGTGAGTACGCCATACACATGATAGAGAAAAACCGCGCCAAGCAGCAGCGCCGACACCGCATAGAGCACCCCTGAGAAACCCAGCAGCGGCAGCGATAACGTCGTCGCAGCGAGCAGCCAGGTATACAACATCATCATGGTTTTGGTTTTAGCATCACCGCACACCACTGGCATCATCGGCACGCCAGCCTTGGTGTAGTCTTCATTTTTATACAGCGCCAGTGCCCAGAAATGCGGCGGCGTCCAGAGAAAAATAATAGCGAAAAGAATGATCGGATACAGCGTGACATCGCCCGTCACCGCCGCCCAGCCGATCAGCGGTGGAAACGAACCCGCCGCACCGCCGATCACGATATTCTGCGGCGTCGAGCGCTTGAGCCACATGGTGTAGACCACCGCATAAAAGAAGATCGCAAAGGCGAGAATGCCCGCCGCCAGCCAGTTCAGTGCAAGCCCCATCAGCATAACGGACAGCGCCGCCATAAACAGACCAAGCGCCAGCGCATCATCCGGAGCGATGCGTCCCGCCGCCACTGCGCGATGCTGCGTGCGGCGCATGATCGCATCGATATCGCGGTCATACCACATGTTGATCGCCGCGCCAGCACCACTGGCCAGCGCAATGCACGCCAGCGCCATCACATATTGAAACGGATGCAGGCTACCGGGCGCCACCGCCATACCGGCGAAGCCGGTGAAGACGACCAGCGACATCACCCCCGGCTTCATCAGCGAGACATAATCGCGGATGGTGGAGGTGGTGGATAGAGGAATGGGTGAAAGCTGAGCGGATGAGTGCATGGCAATAGTTATACACCAGCCATTTTTCTACGCTACAGAATTTGGTGTAGGGCTAGTTAAAGCAAGCGACGTTTTTGCAGAAAAGCTTAGATTGTGCATGATGGTATTATCAGCGGATAACTCAACCCCCTTTGAAATTGGCGTTCCGGTCACTTCTTTAGCCGCCTCTTTTGCATCATTGTTAGCTTTTTCCTTGGCTTTCCTTACCTGCACTTCTGCATTAAATTCACTAACATTCCTCCGGATGGCTTCTTCGTCCTTGGCAAAATCCGTCGTATGTGGCGCCGCCATATCCTGGCCACCATAAGCCATGCGCATAAGCCCCTCTGGCGTTTCTGTGATAGCTGTTTTACCCCTTATTATGATGTCCTCAGCCGTTACTCCGTTGATGATCGGAACGTAAGCCTCACGAATGCGTCCTTCCGGGGTGATATCGCGCTCTTTTAACCCCGCAGTCGTGCCCTCAACCACGGCATTACCCTCTTTGGTAATCACATAGGCATGAGGAGATATATGGTGTTTCCAGTTCTTGTCCCACCCCGATTCCGTGAGTATTTTATTGATGTAAGTTTCATCGATCAGGTACTCGCCATTTCTATGCCGAACCATGCAAATGTTTGAAATCATCATATGGTTGGGCACGCGCGCATCATCAAGCAAGATACTCATGATCGGCGCATAATGGCGGCAGACCAGCTCGCCTTTTTGCATTTCGGCGAAATCTACCGGCTTTCCGCCGATAAACTGCCGTTTGGGATGGTAAACGGCTTCGTACTCTGCCGAATTTGCCTTACTATTCCCAAGCGTGTGGTGGCCATAAGCGCCGTAAGCAGCATAAACATCGGCGACAATCAGGTTAGTGATTTTCCTTTCACGCTGATGCACATCCGCAATAAATTCCGGCGATTCTTTGACAGCGTAACGATCGCCATATTCTTTCGCCTTGATGCGTAGTTCTTTGAGCCTCGGATCGCGTGAAAGATCATATTCCACAAACGGATCAAGCGCTCTCCTCTCCTGATAACCCAGCATCACTTCTGTAGACGTTGCACTCTTTACGCTCCCATGCACTTGAGCAGTTTTTGCTAAAACAGCTGAATCTGCTTTATACCAGTAAGCGTCAGGATTTAGCGCGCTATACCCTTCCGGTATAGTTTTTGGTTTGAAGCGATTGCCAACTGCTTTGACTACGCCGTGATCGCCAAACACCATGCCGTCTTTTTTGACAAAGTCTCCGATGAGACTACCGGCCATCGCCGCAGCCGGAATCGCCAGCCACGCAAGCCAACCCGATGTCATACCGCTGAATAATCCAACAATCGCAAGCCCGGCGCCCACCAAAGCGCCTAAGGGCGCACCGGTTCCTAATTGCCCGGCAACCTCTGAAATCCCCGTTTCTTCAACCCACGATTTGGCCATACCACACCTGCATTTGTTTAACTATTTTAAGCAAAAAGACTCAAAATAACAAATGACAGTATGGTGACACTTATAAGACAGGATAATGACAGTATGGTGACACTTATAAGACAGGATAATATAATGATATATATATCTTTATTTTACCAACTGGATCCCCGGATCGCGCTTACGCGCGTCCGAGGATGACAGAAATCTAAGCGGCGAATCCGCTAAGATTTACAGTCACTTAATCACCGGCTGGGTTTCGAAGGTGTGGAACGGCGGCGGCGAAGGCAGCGTCCATTCCAGCGTTGTGCCGCCATCCCACTGCTTGGCAGGAGCAGGCACTTTAGCAGCAAAGGCACGCCACACCAGAAACAGGAACCACACCGCCGAGGCCGCCGAAATATAGGAGCCGTAAGAGGAGATCAGGTTCCAGCCAGCATACACATCCGGATAGTCAGGAATGCGGCGCGGCATACCGGCAAGGCCGAGGAAATGCTGCGGGAAGAAGGTGAGATTCGCGCCGATGAAGAACAGCCAGAAATGCAGCTTGCCCATCCATTCGCTGTATTGATAGCCGGACATTTTGCCAAACCAGTAATAAAAACCAGCAAAGATGGCAAACACCGCGCCAAGCGACATTACATAATGGAAATGCGCCACGACATAATAGGTGTCGTGCATCGGAATATCGATCGCGGCATTGGCGAGCACCACACCGGTCACACCGCCAACCACGAACAGGAAAATGAACCCGATGGTAAAGAGCATCGGCGTCTCAAAAGTAAGCGAGCCGCCCCACATCGTGCCCAGCCACGAGAAAATTTTCACGCCGGTCGGCACGGCAATCACCATCGTGGCGATCATGAAGTAGGCCATCGTATCGGCGGACATGCCCACCGTGAACATGTGATGCGCCCACACGATGAAGCCGAGGAAACCAATCGCACACATCGCGCACACCATGCCGAGATAGCCGAAGATGGGCTTGCGCGAGAAGGTGGAGGTGATCTCGCTGATCACACCGAAGGCGGGCAGAATCAGGATATACACTTCCGGATGGCCGAAGAACCAGAACAGATGCTGGAATAGCAGCGGATCGCCGCCGCCGGCCGGATCAAAGAAGCTGGTGCCGAGATTGCGATCGGTGAGCAGCATGGTGATCGCGCCCGCAAGCACCGGCACCGCCAGCAACAGCAGAAATGCGGTGACTAAAATCGCCCACGGAAACAGCGGCATTTTAAACAGGCTCATGCCCGGCGCGCGCATATTAAAGATGGTGACGATGAAATTGATTGCGCCAAGAATGGAGGAAATACCCGCAAGGTGCAGCGAGAAGATCGCCATATCCACCGCCATGCTGGGATGCGAGACGATTTTGGAAAGCGGCGGATAAAGCGTCCAGCCAGTACCGGGCCCCTCGCCAATAAATGCCGATGCCAGCAGCAGGATCATCGCCGGCGGAAGCAGCCAGAAGCTGATATTGTTCATGCGCGGGAAGGCCATATCCGGCGCACCGATCATCAGCGGCACAAAATAGTTGCCAAAGCCGCCGATCAGCGCCGGCATGACAAGGAAAAACACCATGAGCACCGCGTGCGCCGTCAGCACCACGTTGTAAAACTGGTAGTCGCCGCCAAAAAACTGATCCCCAGGCTGTGCAAGCTCAACGCGCAGCATGATCGAAAACGCGGTGCCGAGCAGCCCCGCGATCACCGCGAAAATCAGGTACATCACCCCGATGTCTTTATGGTTGGTGGAATAGAGCCAGCGGCGCCAGCCCGTGGGGGTGTGGTCATGCGCGTGATCGTGTATGTGATCGGCGGTAATGCTACTCATAATATAATATCCCTAGTTTAAATCTGACTCTGATTAGTGTTAGTTCGTTGCTTTGGCTTCGGCCGGCTTGAGTGCTGCCGGGTCGATGCCCGCTTTTTTCTGCTGAGCGCTCACCCAGCTTGCAAATTCTTCCTTGCTCACCACGCGCACCTCAATCGGCATGAACCCATGACCCACGCCGCACAGCTCCGAGCACTGACCATAGAAGGTGCCAGTTCTGGTGGCTTTAAACCATGTTTCATTCAGGCGGCCGGGCATGGCGTCGCGCTTCACACCAAAAGCAGGCATCGCCCAGGAATGAATCACATCCGCACCGGTCAGCAGCACGCGCACCTTGGTGTCTACCGGCACCACCACCGGATTATCCACCGAAAGAAGGCGCACCTGTCCTTCTTTAATGTCCTTATCTGGAATCATGCGCGACTCGAATTCAAAACCGCCGTGGCTCGGGTACTTATATCCCCAGTACCATTGATAGCCGGTCACTTTCAGATCCATCTCCGCCTGCTCGGTATCTTCCATAAAGTAATGCACACGCAGGCTGGGGATCGCAATCGCCACCAGGATGATGATCGGCACCACCGTCCAGATAATTTCGAGCTTGGTATTGTGGGCGGTTTTGCTGGGAACGGGGTTGGCCTTGCGGTTAAACTTCACGATAATAACCACCAGCAGCGCCAGCACAAACAGCGTGATGGCAGTAATGATGACCAGCAGCAGGTTGTGATCGGCGTTCAGGCGCTCCATCACCGGCGTCGCGGCCTGCTGGAAGCCAAGCTGCCATGGCTCAGCAAGGCCAATGGTTTCCGCCATTGCGGGAGCAGAGAAACATGCGACAAGTGAAGCTAAAATAAAGCGAAGCTTAGTCATGATAACCTTATCAAATGTAATGAAATGAGAGCCAGCGACTATGTAACGCGCTTTGTACTTGCTTGCAACCGTTTTTCACGGCAATCTTAGCATATTGCAGCCAATAAATCTAGACTGATGAGTATGAATAGCACCACCCCGGAATCGCTTTTCTTTTCAGGAACCAGCCTCGACCAGGTTCGGGCGCAGCAGCTAGTCTCGTCCGCCCTTGACGGCATGGATGACGGCGAGCTGTTTTTGGAATACATCCAGTCGGAATCGCTGGCTTTTGATGATGGCCGCCTGAAAAATGCCAGCTTTAATACCGCGCAGGGCTTTGGGCTTCGCAGCGTACTCGGCGAGGCCACCGCCTATGCCCACGCCTCGGAAATCAGCGAAGCAGCGCTTGCCCGCGCTGCCCAGACCGTACGCGCCGTGAACCATGGCCAGAAACCCGTTCATGCCAGCATGGCGCCCGCCTTTGGCACCAACCGCAAGCTCTACCGCGATATCAACCCGCTGAAGGAAGTGGCGTTTGAGGTGAAAGTAGCGCTGCTGCAGGAGATTGATGCTTACCTGCGCGGCAAGGATGCGCGTGTGAAGCAGGTTTCCGCCTCCATTTCGGGGCAGTGGCAGGCGGTGCATATTATGAAAGCAGACGGCAGCGCCGCAAGCGACATCCGCCCGCTGGTGCGCGTGAATGTCAGCGTGATTGTCGAAGAACATGGCCGCCGCGAATCCGGCTCCAGCGGCGCGGGCGGCCGCGTGGCTTATGCACAATATATAGGCGAAGGCGGCTGGAAAAAGCTGGCGGATGAAGCGCTGCGGCAAGCGCTGGTGAACCTTGAGTCCATCCCCGCCCCGGCCGGCGAAATGCCGGTGGTGCTGGGGAATAGCTGGTGCGGCGTTTTGCTGCATGAAGCGATCGGCCACGGGCTGGAAGGTGATTTCAACCGCAAAGGAACCTCGGCATTTGCCGGGCTTATGGGCAAACAGGTCGCAAGTAAAGGCGTCACCATCGTCGATGATGGCACGATTGTTGATAAGCGCGGCTCGCTCTCGATTGATGATGAAGGCACCCCAACCTCACGGACCACGCTAATTGAGGATGGCATCCTTGTTGGCTATATTCAGGACAGGCTAAATGCCCGCCTGATGAACATGCGCGCCACCGGCAATGGCCGCCGCGAAAGCTTCGCTCACCAGCCCATGCCGCGCATGACCAACACCTATATGTTAAATGGTGAAGGCACACGCGAATCGATGATCGCCTCGGTGAAGCGCGGTATTTATGCGGCGCATTTTGGCGGCGGCCAGGTGGATATCACCTCCGGCAAATTCGTGTTTTCTGCTTCCGAAGCCTACCTGATTGAAAACGGCAAAATCACCGCGCCGCTGAAAGGCGCAACCCTGATTGGCAACGGCCCCGACTGTCTCACCAAAATTCGCGCCATCGGGAATGACACGGCGCTGGATGATGGCGTCGGCACCTGCGGCAAAGCCGGCCAGTCTGTGCCCGTCGGCGTCGGCCAGCCCTCCCTTCTCATTGATGCAATGACGGTGGGTGGGACGGCTGTCGGATGACGGCTGACGGCTCACGAAAAAATCAGAAATTCATAGAAAACCTAGTCGATTCCGCCCATTTTCTTACTTGTCATCCGCCATCCGTCATCCGTTTATGACAGTTCCATGACAGTTCGGTTACGGAACCGTGAAGATTGCATCCACGGGCGTTTTAGCATTTGTGCTCTGTTTGGTTTTCGATAAGATGAGTACATAGAGGAACACAAATTATGAGTCTCGATATGCCACACCTTCCCCTTGATCAGCTGACCTTCTCCAATGTGGATAGTGCATTGGTAGCCGGTGGCACCAACCTTGCTATCAGCCAAGCTTCAGTCGGTGGCGGCATGGATGCAACAACCACTTTTGCACAAAATATTGGCATGGCTCGCCGGGATGATGGTTTAGGCATCTAACCTATTCAGCTACATGTAACAAAAAAGCGGCCTTCGAGCCGCTTTTTTTGTGTTTACGTGCCGTCATGCCCGTGAAAACGGGCATCCAGCGCGCCGCGTCTGCGGCGAAATGGTATTAAGTAGACTGGATTCCCGCTTTCGCGGGAATGACGAAATAAATAACCCTCTCAGAGCACCCAGAAAACGCTTTTCATTTACATTCCATGCTTTTTCAGTATAGTATCAATCTATTGCGCACAAAACGGGCGATAGACTAGCATGTCCACAAAATGGAGCTCCCAGATACTCGGTCGCGGCTCGGTCAATTTCGATGACCTGCTGAAGGACGAGTATTCCATTATTCTGCTGCAGGGCAAGAACACCTTCGGCGACATGATCTATTGCTACGTGAAAGTGACCCTACCTAATATGCAGAAACTTCAGGCTGCGCTGAAAATGGGGGGCAATTTCAGTCCCAGTGATTTCGGCGAGGTGATCGCTGCAGCCAAAGGCCAGCCCAGCGCCGAGGTGAAAGCGGAGATCGGCCGGCTTTACCCGATGCTCGACACCCCGCAAGTCATGCATGAGGCCGTTGCCGCAGCAGCCTCTGAAAAAAAAGCGTGGGATGAATTCTAATCGGATGACGGATGACGGTTGTCGGATGACGAAGCATCTGCTTTAGTGTTTTTTGTCATCTGTCATCCGTCATCTGTCATCCGCCACCATGCTCACCTTCCCCAATATCGACCCCATCGCGCTTGAGCTAGGACCGCTTGCCATTCGCTGGTATTCGCTGGCTTATATTGCAGGGATATTGCTGGGCTGGTGGATTATCGTGCGCGAGCTGGCCGCCCGCCCGCTGGAAAACTTAAATAAAAAAGCCATCGATGACATGATCGTCTGGGCGATTATCGGCATCATGCTAGGCGGCAGGCTGGGCTACTGCCTGTTTTATAAACCATCTTACTACCTCGAAAATCCGCTGGAAATCCTTCAGCTCTGGCAGGGCGGCATGTCGTTCCATGGCGGCTTTGCCGGCTTTGTGCTCGCTTTTTATCTTTTCTGCCGCAAATACAACGTACGCTTCCTCGCGCTGATGGATCTGATGGCCTGCGTCGCGCCGATTGGCATCGGGCTTGGCCGCCTCGCCAACTTCATCAATGGTGAACTTTATGGCCGCGTTACCGATTCACCGCTCGGCATGATCTTCCCACACAGTGACGGCCAGCCGCGCCACCCCAGCCAGCTTTATGAGGCTTTTTCCGAAGGGCTGATTTTATTCATGATCATGATGTGCTTGCTGAAATTGTCCACACTCCGCGACCGCGCGGGAGCCTTGTCCGGCCTGTTTTGTATCGGTTACGGAACTGCCCGCATTATTTGTGAGTTTTTCCGCGAGCCGGATGCTTATCTGGGTTTCCTCTTTGCCGGTGCCACCATGGGGCAGCTGCTGAGTCTGCCGATGATTTTCATCGGTATATATCTGATATGGAAATCATCCCCCTCACCCGCCGCTTCGCGTCCTCCCTCTCCCCGTCGGGGAGAGGGTTAGGGTGAGGGGGTAAATATGAACGATTTACTTTCCATCATCAAGGAACGCATCGCTGAAAACGGGCCGATTCCGGTTTCGGAATATATGAGCCTGTGCCTTGCCCATCCTGAGCATGGCTATTACATGAAACGCGACCCGCTGGGCAAGGATGGCGATTTTATTACGTCACCGGAAATCTCTCAGGTTTTTGGGGAATTGCTGGGTCTTTGGATCGCAAACCAGTGGGAAAAGCAAGGAAAGCCAAACGCCACCCTGCTTGAAATGGGCCCCGGGCGCGGCACACTGATGAATGACGCCCTGCGCGCCACTAAAAAAATTAAGGGATTGCATGATGCGGTCTCGGTTCGTCTGCTGGAAATCAGCCCGGCGCTGAAGCAAAAACAATGGCAGCTGCTGGCGGGCAAGCACCATGATCTCGGCTGGCTGGAATCACTCGATTCACTGCCGCTAGAGCCCCTTTTTGTGGTGGCCAATGAGTTTTTTGACGCCCTGCCAATCAGGCAGTTTGTATGGCAAAATGAGAAGTGGCATGAGCGTTATGTTGGAATGGACGGCGATCAACTTAAGTTCGTCATCGCGAGTGAGCGAAGCGAGCGTGGCGATCCAGACTGGATTGCTTCACCTTCGGCTCGCAATGACGGTGAGATTAAAGAAATTTGTGAACCAGCAACTGAAATCATTTCAAAGATCTCAAGCCATATTAAAACCTATGGCGGCGCGGCGCTCATCATTGATTACGGCTACAATGAAGGCAACGGCGACACGCTCCAGGCCATGCGTCGCCACCAGTATTTTGAAATATTTTCAAAGCCCGGTAGCGCCGACATCACCGCCCATGTCGATTTCGCCGCCCTCAAAGAAGCGGCAGAAAAAGCAGGCGCCAAAGTATTTGGCGCGACGCCGCAAGGGCGTTTCCTGATGAAGATCGGCGCCGGCCAGCGCACCCAGAAACTCTGCGGAAGCGCCTCGCAGGAACAAAGCAGAGAGCTGATCTCGGGTCTCGATCGCCTCGCTTCCCCGGAAAAAATGGGCGAACTATTCAAAGTGCTGGCGATATTGCCGCCAGATGCCATGCATGCGGAGGGTTTTTAATGCTCTTTCCCCTCACCTCTTCCAATCTCGACTTACCACACATCCGCCACGGCTTTTTCAGCCGCAGTGGCGGCGTGAGTCAGGGTATCTACGCATCGCTGAACTGCGGCCCCGGCTCCGGCGATAATCTGGAACATGTGGGCAAAAACCGCCAGCGCGTAAGCAGCCACATGGGTGCACCGCTCATCACCTGCCATCAGGTTCACAGCAGCGAGGTGGTGACGGTTGAGATGCCATGGCAGCAAGGGCAGGCACCGCAGGCCGATGCGATGGTAACGAATCAGCCCGGCATCGCGCTGGGTATCCTGACGGCGGATTGCCTGCCGGTACTTTTTGCTGATCGCAGCCAGCGCATCATCGGCGCGGCGCATGCCGGCTGGAAGGGTGCCTTCACCGGCGTACTGGAAAACACCATTGCCGCCATGAAAGCCCTTGGCGCCAGCGACATTGCCTGCGCCATTGGCCCCGCCATTTCGCAGCCCTCTTATGAAGTCGGCCCGGAATTTTATGAGCGTTTCACGAAAATATACTCCCCCAGCTTGCGGGGGGAGATAGAGGGGGGTGATCATGCAACACTGCAAACTCACCCCCCCTACCCCCCCGCAAGCGGGGGGGTAATAAACAATGACCAATTCTTCATCCCCTCTTCCCGCGAAGGCCATCACCTCTTCGACCTCAAGGGCTATGCGCTGGCGCGGCTCAAAAATGCGGGCGTTGAGGCGGAACTTCTTGACCGCGATACCTGTTTTGAAGATGATAGCTTCTTCAGCTTCCGCCGCGCCACCTTAATCGGCGAACGTGGCTATGGCAGGCAGGTTTCGGTAATATCATTAGTATAGCTGTCATCCCCGCGAAAGCGGAGATCCAGTTATAAACTTGACGAAAAATGTCTACTGACATTTTTCTTCTCTGGATCCCGGATAAATTTTTCTACTGAAAAATTTTCCGGGATGACAACAAAGGATAATTCTATGACTCTCATTCCCTTTGACGATCGTGATGGATGGATCTGGTTTAACGGCACGATGGTGCCGTGGCGCGATGCCAAGGTTCATGTGCTGACACATGGCCTGCATTATGGTTCCTGCGTGTTCGAAGGGGAGCGGGCGTATGGCGGCAAAATTTTCAAAAGCCGCGAGCATGCTGAGCGACTATATAAATCCGGTGAACTGCTTGGCTTCAAAATCCCCTTTGATGTTGAAACGCTGATGCAGGCGAAAGAAGAAGTGATTTCGAAAAATAATCTGGTGGATGCGTACCTGCGCCCGGTGGCGTGGCGTGGCAGCGAAATGATGGCCGTTTCAGCGCAGCAGACAAAAATCCATGTCGCCATCGCCGCATGGCAGTGGCCGAGCTATTTCGGCAAAGAAGCGAAAGAAAAAGGCCTGCGCCTGCAGGTAGCGCGCTGGGCACGCCCCGCGCCCAACACCGCCCCCACCGCCAGCAAAGCGGCCGGACTTTACATGATCTGCACCATCAGCAAACACGAAGCCGAGGCCGCCGGCTACAATGATGCGCTGATGTATGATTATCGCGGCTTTGTTGCGGAAGCCACCGGCGCGAATGTGTTTTTCATGATGGACGGCAAGCTCCACACCCCGAAACCGGATTGCTTCCTGGACGGCATCACGCGCCGCACGGTGATCGATCTCGCGCGGCAGCATAAGATCGAGGTCGTTGAGCGCCATATCAAGCCGGACGAGCTGGCGCATGCGACCGAGGCCTTCCTCACCGGCAGCGCCGCCGAGGTCATGCCCATTGGCAGCATCGAAGGGCAGCATTTCGTTGTCGGCGAGGCAACCAAGATGTTGATGGGGGCTTATCAGCAAGCTGTAAGCAATTAACCCACCTCTTGCCCGCCGTTTCTTTCAGTAAAAACTTCTGTCATTCTTTTCAGCTCGGCTTTTGTATGTTCGCCCATTTCCGGCTTGATCGCGTTATTAATACCTAGAGATTGTTTTATTAAATCTTGATCAACATTATTTTTATTCATGATTCCATAGGTTTCCATCGTTGCTAGTGCAGCGACAAGATCCTCTTTATTATATTGACTATATAGCTTGGAATCTCCGCTTTGAATCGCTTTTAGAATTAACTCTGCAGCAAAAATCCTTCTTTTTTCTTCTTCCGTATAATGATTCATGTATTTTTGATTGTTTAGCTCGTCTATCAGATTAGCATTTTCTCGATAAGCCGCTGCATTAATCAAAAACCCATCAATATCTTCTCTTTTAAACTGCGTTCCCATGGTTACTCCGTGCAAATAATTTAGAAATTAACGTTGCGATTCTAGCTACAGTTAATAGCGATTGAATAGACCAATATAGGGTTTTTATTCAAAATTCACAGAACTGTAATAATTCCGATTTCACCCTAATTCAAATATTTCCACCCGGTTTTCACATATGCATAGCCGGTGACCAGCGTCAGGATCGCAGCGAGCCAGAGGAAAAAGCGCCCCAGCGTTTCCGCGTGCAGCCACTCAGGCCCGCCCGCCCCCAGCAGTAGCAGGAAGATCGCAGTCATCTGCACGGCGGTTTTCCATTTGGCAAGCTTCGAAACCGGCACACTCACGCGGATTTCCGCCAGAAACTCGCGTAGCCCCGACACCAGAATCTCGCGGCATACAATCGCAATCGCCGGAATAATATCAGCGCGGGTCGTATCGTCGGTGTTGGACTGCACCAGTAGCAAGAGGGCAGTCGCCACCAACAGCTTATCAGCAATGGGATCAAGAAACCGCCCCACGGCGGATTCCACCTGCCATTTACGCGCCACATAGCCATCCAGCCAATCGGTGATGCAGGCGAGCAGAAACAGCCCGGACGATAGCCAGAAACCCCAGTTGCCTTTAAGAAAAAACACCAGCACCAGCGCCGGTATCACCGCGATGCGGAAATAGGTGAGGTAATTGGGAAGGTTCTTCTTAAATGTGGTCATCGTGGTTCGTGGTTATCGTGGCTCGTGATAAACGGCTACCACGATACTTAACCACGACGGCCACGGCAACCACGATCTTACTCGAAAACCCTGACCTGCTTCGGTCTGACATACAGCTTATCATGCTTGCTAATCGCCAGCTGGTCAATAATCGCTTTGGGCACCTCCGCCTGAATGATGCTGCCATTGCTGCGCTGCATCTCCAGCTTGGCAAGCGAGCCGGCGGGGTTGATGTGAATCACACTCGCCGGAATATATTCATGATCGCCTTCCGGCTCCTTAGTCACAAACATCTCGTGCGGGCGCGCATACATTTTCACCGGCACCCCGCGCTCTTTGAGCGCCGCGCGCACCTTGCCACGCGCGCTGGCTTTTTTGGTGATCTCCGGCATCGGCAGCAGCATATCCGGCACGATTTTTCGTAGTGACCCCAGCCAGCCTTCCTGCTTTGCCACCTGCATCGCGGCTGGCTTTGCTTCCCATAAATCATCTTCGGCGAGGTGAGTATTGCCCGCAGCATCACGCCAGCCGAGAAACTCGTTATAATTGCCAAGAAAATCATACACAAAACCATTGGCGGGGGTGTGATACACCTCATCCGGCGTGCCGGTCTGCTCGATTTTTCCTGCGTTCATTACCACCACACGGTCGGCCACTTCCATCGCCTCTTCCTGATCGTGCGTGACAAACAGGGTGGTGATGTGCAGCTCGTCATGCAGCCTTCTCAGCCAGCGCCGCAGCTCTTTGCGCACCTTGGCATCCAGCGCACCAAACGGCTCATCAAGCAGCAGCAGCTTCGGCTCCACGGCAAGCGCGCGTGCGAGCGCCACACGCTGGCGCTGGCCGCCGGAAAGCTGGCTGGGGTAGCGATCATAAAAATTATCAAGATGCACAAGGCGCAGCAGGTTCATCACCCGCTCGGTAATCTGCTCGTAAGGCAGGCGCTCGCGCTTTGGCCGCACACGCAGGCCAAATGCCACATTCTCAAACACCGTCATGTGGCGAAACAGCGCATAATGCTGAAACACAAACCCGACTTTACGTTCACGCACATGCTGGTGGGTGGTGTCGATGCCATGCACCAGCACCTTGCCGCTATCCGGCATATCCAGCCCGGCGATCATGCGCAGCAGCGTGGTCTTGCCGGAACCAGAAGGCCCGAGCAGCGCCACCAGCTCGCCATCTTTCACGCTCAGGTCAACGCCAGCCAGCGCATGAAAGTCGCCAAATGATTTATGAATCTGGATTAGTTCAATGGTCATGGTTTGCCTTTAGTTCCTTCGCATACCTAGCCTCAACTGCGTATTTTAGCAACAAAGTGAGCACGGCCAGTAAGGTCAGCAGCGACGCGACCGCAAACGCCGCTACGAAATTATATTCATTATACAGAATCTCCACATGCAGCGGCACAGTGTTCGTCTGCCCCTTGATATGGCCGGAAACGACTGACACTGCGCCAAACTCGCCCATCGCCCGTGCATTGCACAGCAGTACGCCGGAGAGCAGCGCCCATTTGATATTGGGCAGCGTCACGCTGATGAAGGTACGAAAGCCCGATGCGCCAAGCAGAATCGCCGCTTCCTCTTCTTCGCTGCCCTGCTCTTCCATCAGCGGAATCAGCTCACGCGCCACAAACGGAAAGGTGACAAAGATGGTGGCAATCACCAGGCCGGGCACCGCAAAAATAATCTGGATATCGTGTGCAGCGAGCCACTCGCCCAGCGCCGAATGCGCGCCAAACAGCAGCACATAAATCAGGCCGGAAATCACCGGCGAGACGGAAAACGGCAAATCAATGAAGGTGATGAGCAGGCGCTTGCCGGCAAATTCATATTTGGCAATCGCCCAGGAGGCGCAGAGGCCAAACACCACATTAAACGGCACCGCAATCGCCGCCACCAGCAACGTGAGCTCGATGGCCGACAGCGCATGGCGGTGGGCAAGCGCATCTGCGTAAGCCTCCCAGCCCTTTGCAAACGCTTCTGCAAAAACCACCGCCAGCGGCAACGCCACCAGCGCCAGCATGAAGCCAAGCGCGACAGCAATGAGCACCAACTTCACCCACCATGGCTCTCCTAAAATCTCCCTCTCCCTTTTAGGGAGAGGGTTGGGGTGAGGGTTATCAGTCCAAATGACGCTCATAAAACCCCCCTCCTAACCTCTCCCCTTAAGGGGGGAGGAATATCTGGATTGTAACCAGTTAATGAGTAGCAGCAACGCGAATGATGCAAGCAGCATCACGCAGGCGATGGCGGTGGCGCCTGCCACATCATATTGCTCCAGCTTCACAACAATCAGAAGCGGCACAATTTCCGACACGCCGGGAATATTGCCCGCGATAAAAATCACCGAGCCATATTCGCCGAGCGCGCGGGCAAAGGCCATGGCAAAGCCGGTCGCGAGCGCCGGTAGCACCGAAGGCAATAACACGCGCGTAAAAAGCTGCCAGCGCGAAGCGCCAAGGCTCACCGCCGCCTCTTCCACCTCGCGGTCAATGTCTTTTAAGACCGGCTCCACCGTGCGCACGACAAACGGCAGCCCGACAAATACCAGCGCTGCAAAAATCCCCAGCGGCGTGAACGCCACCTTGATGCCAAGCTCATTAAGCGGAGCGCCGAGCCAGCCGCTGGGGCCATAAAGCGTCGCCAGCGCGATGCCAGCCACCGCCGTCGGCAGGGCAAAGGGTAAATCCACCATCGCATCTAACATTTTGCGACCGGCAAAACGGTAGCGCACCAGCACCCACGCGAGAATCAGCCCGAAACATGCGTTCACCGCCGCCGCCGCCAGCGCAAGGCCAAAGCTTATTTTATAAGCATGCACCACGCGATCAGAGGTCACGGCTTTCATGATCTCCGGCCAGCTGAGCGTGGCTGTTTTCACAAACAGTCCGGCCAGCGGAATCACCACCACCAGCAGCAGCGCCGCCAGCGTAAACGCCATGGTGATGCCAAAGCCCGGCAGAATGGAAGGTTGTTTGAGTTTCATATACATACGTCATGGCGAGCGTAGCGAAGCCATCCAGTTTGGCAAGTCTGGATTGCCGCGTCGGCCTTTGGCCTCCTCGCAATGACGGAACTATGACGCAAGCGATACATCTTCGATCATCAGCTGCGCGGTGATGTTGCCGTTATAGTGGTTTTCCTTAAGGTGGCCAATCAGCGAAATCTCCTTGCCGCGTGAAGAAAGTAGGCTGTCGCCCAGCTTGGTACCCACCGCGCGAAAGGCAATGGCGTTCAGGCGGGCGTTACTCAGGCGGTCGATCAGCAGCGTGCGGATATGCTGCTCGCCCACAATCTCCGGCTTCAAATTCACGGCATGATCCACCATCAGCCGCACCGAAGGGTTGCCCTGCCCGAACGGCTCCAGCTGTTTCAGAGTATCGATCAGCTGGGTGGTCGCGCCGCCCACCGCCACACGCGCATCAATTCGGTAGTGACGCTTTCGCGATATGTCGCCCACTTGGCGGCGAATATGATCACCAAGGAATTGTTCCAGCTGCGGAATATATTCTTCTTTGACCGTAAAGCCAGCCGCCATGGCATGACCACCGCCCGCAACCAAAAGGCCGCTGCCCAGCGCCGCAATCACCGCCGCGCCCAGATCCACCCCGCTCACACTGCGCGCCGAGGCCTTGCCCACACCATCTTTCAGAGCGATCACCGCGCACGGCACATTAAAACGTTCCTTCACCCTGCCCGCGACAATGCCGATTACCCCCGGGTGCCAGCCCTCGCCGGAAAGCAGCAGCACCGGCGCATTCTGCGGCGCGCACTCAGCAAGCGCCATGGCTTCTTCCAGCACACCCGCCTCAATGGCGCGGCGCTCTTCGTTGTAGCGCTCCAGCTCAGCGGCAAGCATCGTTGCCTCTTCTTCATTCTCGCTGGTGAGAATACGCACACCAAGATCCGACTTGCCCACGCGCCCGCCAGCATTGATGCGCGGCCCCAGAATAAAACCGCAATGATAGGCCGCAAGCTGACCATCGGCGCGCGCGGTCTGCAGCAGCGTGCGAATGCCGATATTCTGCTTAGCTGCCATCACTTTCAGCCCTTGCGCGACCAGTGCGCGGTTAGCGCCGATAAGCGGCACCACATCCGCCACCGTGCCCAGCGCGACAATATCGAGGAGTTGTTTCAGGTCAGGTAAAGGTCGTGGTTCGTGGTTCGTGGTTCGTGGTTCGTGATTTCGCAGCACTCGATTCACCGCCACACACAGGAGGAATGCCACGCCCACCGCTGCAAGGTACGTATGCGGTGAGGTTTCATCGAGCCGGTTGGGGTTCACCAGCGCAAGGCATTTAGGTTTTTTCGCCTCACCCTGATGATGATCCACCACCACCACATCCAGCCCCGCGTCATGCGCTGCCTCCAGCGGAGCAAAGGAAAGTGTGCCGCAATCCACCGTAATGACAAGGCTGGCGCCCTGCTCTTTCAGCAAAAGCAGGCCAGCGCTATTAGGGCCATAACCCTCCTTCATACGATCCGGAATATAAACCAATGGCTCGCTGCCCAGCGCACGCAAATAGCGCACCAGCAGCGCAGAAGACGTCGCGCCATCCACATCATAATCGCCCCAGATGGCGATGGTTTCCCCCGCCAGCACCGCCGCCGCCACACGCTCTGCCGCCACCTCCATATCCAGCAAATGTGCTGGATCCGGCAAAGATGATTTAAGGCTGGGATTAAGGAAATCATGAACCTGCTCAGTGGTAACACCGCGCGCTACCAGAATTCGTGAGAGTATCTCTGGTAGATCATGCGCGTGCATCACCTGCTGCACCAGATGCTCAGGGGCTTGGCTAAATTGCCATGAAGCGCCGGTCGCGGAAACGAGGTGAGAGGATGATTGGATGATTGGATGATGAAGTGAGTTTGTGCTATGCATGAAATATGATTATCACCTAAACATTCAAATATCCATCCATCCAACTGACAGGATCCCCGCTTTCGCGGGGATGACAAACGTGCCCCGCGAACATATCACCCCGAACATCGACTATATCCGCAAGCTCTACGCGCCGCAAGACAGCTTGCTAGCCAGCATTGCCGACACATTGAAAAAGCTGGATATCGCGTGGCAGGTAGGCCCCGAAGAGGGCAAGCTGCTGCAGCTGCTCATTCGCCTAAGCGGCGCGCGGCGCGTGGTGGAAATCGGCACGCTTGTTGGCTATTCCACGATCTGGATGGCGCGCGCCCTGCCAGATGGCGGCCAGATTTTCACCATCGGCAAAGACCCTGAGCATAATGCCATGGCGAAACATTTTTTTGACCAGTCCGATGTGGCTGAGCGCATCACCCTGCTCGAGGGCGACGCGCACCTGATCCTGCCGGTGCTTTCCAAACAAGCGCCTTACGATATGGTGTTTATCGATGCCGATAAAATCAGCTATCCGGATTATCTGGATTGGGCAGAGGAAAATATCCGCCCCGGCGGGCTGATTGTGGCAGATAACACGCTGCTGTTTGATGCCGCTTCGCTGGATGCACCGCCGCCCGGCATTGCCCCCAAAACATGGCAGGCCATGCGCCGCTTTAACGAACGCTTAGCCGATAAAAATAAATTCTTCGGGCTGATTATTCCGACCGCGGAAGGAATGAGCGTGGCGGTGAAAATGTGACTGTCATCCCGGAAAATTTTGCAGGAGCAAAATTTATCCGGGATCCAGTGAAGCAAAAAGTCAAAAGACTTTTTGTGTTTTACTATTTGACGACCAAAGTCTACTGACTTTGATCTTTTCTGGATCCCGTGCTCGCTACGCTACTGCTTCGCTCCACGGGATGACGGCTTCAATACCCAAGCACGTCCAGAATTTCTTCGAGCTCATCAACCACATGATAATAGGTCGCGACTTCGGTTTTGGCGAATTTCTGCTCGATGATGTTTTTCATCAGCGCAATCAGCGGATCCCAGTAGCCCTGATAGTTAAAAATAATGACCGGCTTATCGTGCAGCAGCAGCTGCTTCCACGTTAAAATCTCAAACATCTCATCCATGGTGCCGAAGCCGCCGGGGAACACAATAAAGGCATCCGAGCGGTCAAACATGTTCTGTTTGCGCTCGTGCATGGTGTTCACGATGATGATTTCAGTGAGCGACTGATGCTCGTTTTCGATGTTGCGAAGTGATACTGGGAATACACCCGTCACATGGCCGCCGGCCTTCATGGTCGAGTTCGCCACCGCGCCCATCACACCGCAATCACCGCCGCCATAAACGAGCGTGATGCCGCGCGAGGCAAGCAGCTTTCCGAATTCAGCACCGATATCGAGGAATTTTTTATCAACCGCATTGGATGCGCCGCAAAAGACGCACAGAGATTTGTTTTGTTTCATTGGCTTCCTGCTAGTATTTTTCCATCTTCTCGTACACTATTATTCTACGTCCGCAAAGGTTACTTTTTCGTGAAAAACATTAAAACTATTGTGATTACAGGGGCTAGCAGCGGCCTAGGGGCGGCGCTGGCCAGAGCTTACGCGCGCCCGGGGGCGCAGCTGCACCTGCTTGGCCGAAACGAGGAAAGGCTGCAAGAAATCGCCAATCTTTGCATGGAAAACGAGGCGAGCGTTCGTACTTATGCGGTGGATGTCACCAGCCGCGAGGCAATGGCCGCCTGCCTGCATGCCATTGACCGCGAAAGCCCAGTTGATCTGGTAATTGCCAATGCCGGCATCTCCGCGGGCACCGGCGGCGGCACCGAAGATGACGAGCAGGTGCGCCGTATCTTTGCCACCAATGTGGATGGCGTTTTAAATACCATACAGCCGCTGATTGAACCGATGGCCGCACGAAAGCGCGGGCAGATCGTCATCATCAGCTCGCTCGCGGGCATCCGCGGCCTGCCCTCCTGTCCGGCCTACAGCGCCTCGAAAGCCGCGGTGCGTTATTATGGCGAGGCACTGCGCGGTGTTTTAGGCAAACATGGCGTGCGGGTGAATGTGGTCTGCCCCGGCTATATCGATACGCCGATGACCAAGGTGAATGACTTCCCGATGCCGCTGATGATGAGCGCGGATAAAGCAGCCTCCACCATTATGCGTGGCTTGGAAAAAAACCGCTCGCGCATCGCTTTTCCACTGGCGCTGCATGCGCCGCTCTGGCTTCTTTCCTGTTTTTCACCAACACTTACCGACTGGTTTTTCGCCAGACTTCCGGCTAAACCAATGGCAGCTTCATCAGCGCGCTGATGCGGGCGAGAATGGCGCGGCAGCGGTGATAAAGCTCAGGATTGCCAATCATGGCCGGGGTGAGTTCGCCGGGGTAATCGCTGGCGATGATGGCCTCGAGCCCAGCTATCAGCGCATCGTCCGCCAGCACATTCACACGGGCTTTCATCGCGGCGATCTGCGCTTCATCCATCACCACACGCAGGCGCAGGCAGGCAGGCCCGCCGCCATTATTCATGCTCTGGCGCAGGTCTGCAAAGCGAATATCATCAATCGGATTGGTTGCATCCTGGCGCAGCCGCTCCATCACACGCGCCGCCTTGCCGGCGTATAAATCGCGCGTTTCCGTGGGGGCAATCACCGTCATACCGCCATCCGGCCGCGTGATAATCTGGCTGTTGAAAAAATAAGTATGCACCGCCTCTTCAACCTCAAGTTCGCCGCGCGGAATCATGAGCGTCGTCAAGCGTTGGTTGGTCGCTCGGTGGTAGGCGGCGCGAATGCGCTCGATATCATCAGCGCCGCTTACATAGGCCGACTCATGCGCGAGGAGCACATGCTGGTTAGAAACCGCAATCACATCATTGTGAAACACCCCCTGCTTAATCACCTCCGGATGTTGCTTCACATACAATGCACGCTCGTTTGCGACATGATGCTGCCTGCGAATCTCATCAAAAGCGGATAAGGGCTGGCGCGCGCTTGGCGGGTCATCCGCACGACCATCCGTGCCGTAAACATAGACATTCAGGCCGGGTGAATCATGGCGCGAGCTGAGGCGCATATGGTTTGCCGCACCTTCATCACGAAAACCCTTGCTTGCATCCAGCGGCGCGTGCACGTGCGTGCGCGGTACATCCTTGAACATGGCGGCAAGCACGCGGTAAGTATCCGCCGCCTCAATACGCCGGTGCAGGTTGGTGTGAAGATTAGCAACGGTCAGATGCAGCTGGCCGTCGCCGCTATCGCTGGCGGTGGTCACGGTCGCGGCGTTGGCCGTCCACATCGCAGAGCTGGAGGTCATTTTTTCCAGCAGCTCTGGCTTTTCACGCGCAGCGGTGCGAATCACCTCATCATCGCTGCCGGAGAAAAACTCCCGCAAGACCGGCAGATGCGGGCGAAGCTGCGGCGGCATGATGCCCGCCGTGATGCCCAGCGAGCGAAGGAGAGAAACCAGAGCCAAGGCTTGAAACGCTGCCTGTTTTGGGCTAGAGCTTAGTCCGCGGTTAAGGTTTGAGGCGACATTGTCGCCAGAAAGCCCACCGTAATTATGGGTGGGGCCAGGCAGCCCCACAAAGATCACTTCTTCTGCACGCATACTCATGAGCTCTACCACACACCTGCTTGAGACAATTTTCAACCACGATTTTGCACGCCTTGAGAAACCTCAGGATTTTCAGCATATTTTCTTTGATACGGCGCTGGATCTGGAGGAGCTGGAGCAGGTATTTGCTCATATTCAGCCACAAACCCTGACGATCGGCGGCCGCGACATCACCTCAGCGATGACCATCAAGGGCAAGAAATCACCCACTGCGCCCTTTTGCATCCTCGCGCAGCTGCACGGCAACGAGCCAGCAGGCCTTGCTGGCATCCTCATGGCCATGGCGCTGTCTGAAGCAGGGCTTTTGGAAGAAGATGTGGTGGCGGTGATTGGTAACCCGCTGGCAGCCGCGCAATATTTCAAAGCACGCAAAGATGCGCCCGAGGCACGTCAGGAAACGCGAGATGCGTTTCGCTGCGGCGTGGCGGATGACGGCTCGCTGCTGCCGGACATGAACCGTATTCCGACCGATTTTCTGTCGCGCACAGCGGATTCGCATCACATCAAACGCGCGCAGGAGCTTTATCATATCGGCCAGCATATTTCCGGCATCGCCGATATCCACACCGCGCGCGGCAACATGATTCTCATCACCGATCATAAGCGCGATCAGGATTTAAAATTTTCGCCGATTCGTAGCGTGCTGATTGGTCTTGCTGACGCAATTTCTGCTCACGCCTCCGGCGCTGTGACGCTGCAAACGCTCAAAACCATCCTCGCGCCACTGCCAAATATTGGCTATCAGGTTGGCATCGAAGCCGGTCGCCACGAAGAGCCCTATGCGCCGCACGTGGCCGCCTCGTTCATTCTTTCGGCGCTTCACACGCTGGGGCTGACCGCGGTCAAACCGCTGCACGAAAAAGAAAACGGCGCTTTCACGGGTTATCATGTCAAACCACGCATCACCTACGCCGACCTGACGACAAGCGGCAACGCCCGGCCAGATGATGAGATTTACATGGTCACCGAATGCCACTCGGCGGATGCCATCCCTAAACAAAGCGACCGTGTGGTGGTGAAGCTGAAAGATGGTAGCTACCAAGTCCAGACTATTTTAGAAAATATCATCAGCCCCAAGGGCGAGCTGGCATATGCCATCTATCAGTACGATGAGATGGTGCATATCAAGAAAGACCATGTCGTGGCACTCGCCGTTCCTTCGGGCGTGACCTACCGCACGCCATTTGACCTGTGGGGCATTTTCTTTTCCAAATCCAGCTCGCTCTATGACAAAGACCCCGCCGTGGGCCCCTGGCCGCTTACGCCGGATAAACTCGCCAGCACCAAATTCTGCTATCCGTGCCAGCTGGAAAAACTGAAGATTGCATTCACTAGCTAAATTAGCTATAATAATAGCTAATATTGGAGATGACGAATGCTTAATATTTCCGCGACAGAAGCCAAAAATCACCTTGCTGGAGTCATGGAAAATGCTCTGAAAGAGCCGGTGGTGATTGAAAAAAATGGAAGACCCTATGTGGTGATGATGTCTGTTGCAGAATTTGAAAAAAGCGCTTCCAGGCGTCACAAGGAATCCTTCCTTCGCCTTTGCCATGAGCTTGGCAAACGTGCCGAGAAGCGCGGCATGACGCCAAAAATTCTGCAATCAATCCTACGCGACGCCTAATGCGTCTGGTCATTGATACCAATGTTTTAATCAGCGCATTGTTTTGGCCAACTTCAATCGTCAGCGAGCATATTTTCAATCTGCTCCAGAATCACACTATTCTGCGCTCCAGTGAAACTTACGCTGAGCTTGCTGAAGTCATCATGCGACGTAAATTTGATGATTATTTATCAACCGCTGAGCGCGAATTATTTCTTGCCTCATTTCTAGAAATCAGCGAGCCGATACTGATCACCAAACGCGTCAGCAAGTGCCGTGATCCACGCGATAACAAGTTTCTGGAACTCGCCGTTTGCGGCAAGGCAAGCAGTATCATCACAGGTGACAAGGATTTACTCGCGCTGCATCCGTTTAGACGCATCAAGATCATGAATCCTGCATCGCTATGACATGACCACATCTTTGTTCTGCGCAATGCGGCGGAAATGGGTCTGGCGCGTAAACGCCGCCAGTGGATCAGCGCTGTTTAAAATCTCGCCGCAGCCGGAATGTTTATTGCCGCCAAAACCCATGCCATAAGCCGGGGTGCCGGTTCCCTTCGGCGAATTAATGAGGATGTGGCCTGCCTCCGCGCGCGCCGCAAACAAATCTGCTTCGCTTTGGCTCTGGGTATAAAACGCTGCGACCAGCCCGCTATTTTCCGGCGCATTCACCATGCTGATGGCCTCATCCAGCGTCTCATACGGCACCACATAAAGCAGCGGCGCAAACGTTTCTTCATGCATCGCAGCCGTCTGGGTAGAAAGCAGCACCAGCGCCGGCTCCGTGCGATACACGCCAGCGGGGCTATCTAGTTTCGCGCCCATCACAATCCGCCCGCCTTCCTTCTGTGCCTTAGCCTTCGCCGCCTCAAAGCGCCTGTAGCCATCTTCATCAATCAATACTGCATAGCCATAAGCATTCTCAGGATCGCTGGCCTGCGCAGCCATAAATTGCCTGAGCAATTGTTCCAGAATCGAAACGGACTCATCGTAAAGGCTGCGCTGGATAAACAGACGGCGCGTGTTGGTGCAGCGCTGGCCGGTGGTGCCAAGAAACGAGGTTAGAATGGCGGCAAGCGACCAGTTTAAATGCTCTTTGCTGACATGGTTTGAAATAACAACGCCGTTATTGCCGCCCAGCTCCAGAATCGGAGGTATGCTGTTGTTCTTCTTGGCGGCCAGTAGTTTTTTAATGCCCATGCCCATCCCAACACTGCCGGTGGCCGATACCATATCCACCGATTCATGCGCCACCAGCGCCTCGCCCACCTCGCGCCCGCCAATCGCCACCTCGAGCAGGCCCGCATCTGCGCCCATCACACGGTCAAACACGGCTTTAACCGCCAGCGCCGTGAGCGGTGTTTTTTCCGATGGCTTCCACAGCACGCTATTGCCCGCAAGCAGCGCCGGCGCCAGACTCCAATGCGCCACAGCAATAGGAAAATTAAACGATGTAATCAGCCCCACCACCCCCACTGGCGGGCGCTCCTTGCGGCGGCTCATACCGCCCTGCTCGGGCAGCGTCGCCTGCTTGATGGTGTTCGTGATGGTAGCCTCCGCGCTGTCGGTTTCGGCGAGCGCTTCTTTCATGGTTTTGCCAGCTTCCTCCGACAAAATCGCTGCAATCACCTCGCGCTGCTCTTTAAGTGCAGCGGCGTATTGCACGAGTTTTTTCTCACGCTCGCTGGCCGCAAGCGCCGCCCATGCGCCCTGCGCACGGGTCAGCTTGCTGAGTTTGTCAGAAATGGTGGCGGGTAAATCCAGTGGGATCGTCGCAATCAGCGCGCCGTGGTGCGGGCTGTGCACCGCAAGGCCGGAAGGCGCTGTCTTGATCGCGAGTTGATGCATGGCATCGGCAAACGAATGTGGCATAGGCACCGCCTGAAAGTTTTTGCGTGAAACAGCAATGGCAAAAACGTATAGTGCGCCGCATGCAAACTCAACTGCAAATCCGAAACGGCAAGCCATATCTCACCGCCGGGCTGATCATCGCGTGCCTGCAGATCGGTTCGTTTTTATTCAGCCTGCCCTGGTTTCATATTGGTGTATGGCTACAGGTAGAACCGATGATGGTCGCGCATTATCTACTCGCTGCGACGGGAATCATCTGGCTGCTGGTCGCCTTGCAACGGCAGATGATAACCCTGCCCATCAGACACCCGCTATGGTGGGTACTGATTGCATGGGTTGCATGGCAAATCGTAACCGTCCTTTTTTCCCCTTCACCATGGCGTGCCTGGCTGGGCGCCGCTAATACCGGAGAGGGTACGGCCTGGTGGCTGGCACTTGCCGCTCAGACACTGCTCATGACAGCGCTATGGACTCATGCCTGGTGCAGACAGTGGATGATAAGCATCGCGGCTCTCAGCTTGCTTTATCTGAGCCTTGTTCATGGAATATGGCACGATGAAAATACCATCCATGAAAACAATAATCCGTGGCTACCCAACCCATGGCCGGACTACATGGCGTTCATGGTCGGCTTTATGTGGATTGCTTTTCTTGCGGCGAGCAAAACACCATCTCCCAGAACCATATTCGCAATTGTCGCCATTGGCCTTGTCGCGCTGCTCGGCTCCCATAATACCACAGCCATCGCGCTATTCACGCCAGCCATCTGCCTGAGCGTACTGCATGTGGCATCGCCCTCACTTCAGCGATGGCTAAAACCAACCGGCATCTGGCGCATGCTCGCATGCCTTGCCTGCATATTGCCGATGGGCTGGTATGTTTACAGCTTCTATTACACACATAGCGACGATCTGGGCTATGCCGGCCAGGCAAGTTTTCTTGCAGCAAAAGATGAGGGCATGGGCAGCCGATTAGTGATTAATCAGGTGGCTATCTCAGCACTACTGCATGAGCCAGATAGGCTGATATTCGGTCATGGTTATGGCCATTTCACTGATGATCTGCTGAAATATGGGCTGGTTGATGGCCTTGCTACCTTTCGCGGAGAACAGCGCAAACCAAATTGGTTCCTACTTGATGGCACCTCACACCACAGCCACAGCCAGCCGATGGAGGCGCTCCTTTCTTTTGGTATCACCGGGTTGTTATTATGGCTGGCCATGCCCATCATCATGTTACTGACATTGCCTGCTAACAGTTTCTGGCGCTGTGCGCCGCTGATTGTGGCGATAACCGCACTGAGTTACGTCTGGTTCCAGATTCCACATGTGCTGGGTTTTCATGCACTCGCTCTGGCGGCCATTTTAAGCCATACAAGCGCAGCCGTTCTCAGCAGGCTTCAGCAAAGCATCGGTTATGTTCTACTATCCGCTTGCGTAATAGCCATGCTTGGCTCTGCGTTCATGCAGTGGCAATACATACGATATGAGCAATATGTCATGACGAATATCAATCGCCTGACCTGCGAAACACTCACGGCAGAGGAGATTGAACAGGATTTAACTCGTGGTGGGCTGCGTCTTCATGAAATCAGCATCAAATTCATTCTTTCTGCGATTCAGTATGGAAAAGATGCTCCGCCAGCGGTTGCCAGCTGTTATGAAAAATTATTTACCGTTGTGATGAAATCGTGGGAAGAGCCAGCAGCTAGTAGCCTGCTTCGTCTGCTTTCGGTGAACATGCACTACGAGCTTTTCCTGAATCTTCCCTCTCCCGTATTCAAAGATCTGCGTCAGCTGGCCTACAAAACCATGGAAACAACCAGCATCCAATTCACTCAGTATGCACCGCTGCGTGATGACAAAATCACGCCATTTCTGATGAATCTCGACAGCTATAGCCGGGGATCAGATGCCGTGATGTTTCATGTGCTCGATAAAGTGCTTACCGCAGCGCCCAACCATCGCCCAGCACTCTGGCTGATGGGCGGTTTGCTGATGAAAGACAAAGAATCGCGTGATGCTGGCCTGGAAATGCGAAAAGCATCGGCGCAGGCACATGTTGAGCGCGTGTTCCCAATCAGCGAGAAAGAGCTGGCGGATGCATTATCGCCCCAATCACCCCTGGCGCCCACAAGATGAGCCAATAGTTTAGCACATCATCCGTTAATAATCGAATAAATCAGACTCATTTTTATTGTTATTTTTCAGCCGTCACGGGCTGGAATCCTGCCACATTTTCTGCTAATATGAAGCTATATTGTTTGCATGGATGTAGAGGCTTACTATGTCTGATTTTATCAAACAACTTGCTGATTACCGCCTGACGACGGCGGAAATTCTCTACCACCTGCCCGATCACCCACGCCTACTGCAAAGCTATGTCTGGCAGGATCTTGATATTGCACCGCGCTTCCCTGTGCTCAGCAGATTTCTTGGTTTTTGGGAAAAAGAACTCGAAGGCAAGCTGCACTCGGTGAAAGTGGCAAGCTGCGAGCTGATACGTCCAGCAAGCCTCGTCTATTGCAAAGGTGAGCTAAAAATTCACTGATCCGCGATCAGTTATCGGAGACTTCGAGCTCGTCTTCTTCATCTTCACTGCGGCGCGATTTGCTGGGGCGAGCCTTCACCAGCTTCCCCTTCTCCTCATCCCAGCTATACTGGTACACAACCGTTTTCGTACCGGTAGTCACAATATCGCCATTAGCCAGCTGGAGAACATCAAAACCCTTCTGCAGCGCTTCCTGAATGAGCGAAGAAGACTGACGCAGATAGCGCGCATCCAGCATCATGTTGGTGATTTCCGGATCACCTTCGGAAGGTTTTTTTGCTCCCGTAACATTCAGCTTGCTGAGTGGAAGATTGATTTTTTTCATGGCTATGTCCTGAAACGTTAATTGCATTAACCATTTAGTTAACACAAACAAATCCCAACTTACTGTAAGTGGTAGAAAATTTAAGCCTGCTTGTCAATCTGAAACACACACAAAACACACAGAAAAATCTGCTTTTTTTTACATTTCTTATATCATAGCAAAAGAAACGCCCTGCCTGATGGCAGGGCGTTTCTCCAGATCTTAAGAACGCTTACTGTAGAATCCGATTGAGCTCTTCAAGCAGCTGGTCGGAGGTGGTGATTACACGCGTATTCGCCTGATAGGCGCGCTGCGCAACAATCATATCCGTCAGCTGGTCGGCAAGCTCCACGTTGGAGGCTTCCAGTGTTGAAGCGGCGATCTCACCCACACCGCTGGAGCCAGCCTGCGCCAGGTTCACCTCACCGGAATCAGACGTTTCGGCAAAGACGTTGCCGGAGAGTGTCTGAAGCTGGTCGGGGTTTGCAAAATCAGCCAACGGGATTTTAAAGAGCCGCTGCGTTTCACCGTTGCTGTAGCTCGCCACAATGAAGCCATTTTCATCAATGGCGACACTGGAAAGCTCACCCACCGGCGCACCGTTCTGATTGACAAAGCTCACACGGTAAGCGCTGTCAAACTGGCTGAGACCGTCGGTCAGACCGACCGTTGCCGCACCCGGGGTGCCAAATGGCTGACCTGCCGTGCCCCAGTTGAAATTGATCGTGCTGGCAGCCGCGCCGTTGGTCCATGTCGCATTCACCGGATCAGCAAGCAGCGAGCTGACACTACGAAGACTGCTATCGCCGTTGAAGGTGACGGTACCATAAGTCAGCAGGCCGTTAGGTAGCGCCGTGGTCACATCACTGGCCGGAAGCGCAAACACCTCTACCGCCCAGTTATTCACCCCAATCTTAATGAAGTTCACACTGAGATCGTGGCCAGTGCCCAGCGAATCAAACACGCGGATAGGACGGCTGAACTGCGCGGGAATAGCGCCAGATGCCATATTCTTCAGCGGGTTGGTCGGGTCATAGGCCGGGCCGATGGCACCCGTGGTCTGTGCTGTGAAGGAAGCACCCGCCAGCGAGTTCACCAGTCCAAGCTCGCCAAGAATACTGCCGGCGTTGGTAGGGGCAGTTGTGGTCAGGTTACCAGCGCCGCCAAAGGATCCCGTAGCAGTCGCGGAATACTGAGCTGGCAGCCGGATGGTATAGGTATTGGGACCAGTAACTATCACCTCAAAGGCAGTTCCGTTAATAGCTGAGGCAGGAATACCATTATACGTGCCGGCTGGAATGCCGGACGGAGTAATAATATCTCCCGTCGTCAAGCCATGCGCCGCCAGTGTAGTGATGGTCACGATGCGGCTGTTAACCGTGGTTGCCAGCGGATTCGTGCCGAAGGCTGAGGCCGAAAAGCCGCCCGTTGGCACTGGCCTGTCGGCAAAGGTAATGGTATCCAGCGGATCATCTACATTGATGCGCAGCGATGCGTTAGATGTTGGGTTTTCAATCGTTGCGCTGACACCTGCAGAGTTATTGATGAGTGCCGCAAGACCTTCCAAGGTGCTGAAACGATCGGTGCCTACTGAGAGGCTATCAAGCCCAAGCTCACGCACCCAGTCAATACCAGCCTGCACTGGTGGCCCGGAGGTGCCAATCGTGGAGCCGTTTGAAAAGGTGATGGCTTCGTTTGCATTCGTGGCGCTGACATAAAGACGGTTATCCACCACCCGGGCTGACAGGCCGTTGACTGAACTAATCGCCGAAGCGAGGTTGTTCAGGTTATTAAACTGCCCAAGCTGTGGGTTTGGTGAGGCCGAGGTGTAGGTAAAGGTTACCGTGCCCGTGGTGATCGTAGTGATGGTAAAGGTGAGGCCAGATGGTGTGTAGCCAGCCGTGCCTGTCGTACCAAGGAATGGCTGGGTCGGACTGGTGGCATCAAGCACGTTACCAACAAACGGCCGGGTATTAGAAATAACCGTGCCTGCACCGCCCGCCTGCTCAATCACCTTGATGGTGCCAGCACCCGCCGTCGCAGAGGTGGCAATCGCCGGACTATTCAGTCGAACCGTAAAAGTATTGGCCGTGGCAGCCACTATCACAAATGTGCCATTGATATCGTTGGCGCTCGTGAAGTTGGTCGTATCCGTGTTGCCAGAAAGTGTCACCGAATCGCCCACCGTGTAGCCATGCGCTGTGGAAGTTATGACCACATCACGGCTACCGTTCGTGGTGCTGAATGGCGTTGCGCCAAGCGTCGTTGCAGTGGCGGAGTTGACGGTGTTGATCGTATAGTGATCCGCATCAATTACGGTGACCACAAAATTGCCATTAAGTTCCGAAGAGGGAATACCCGCAAAACTATCCGTGTTGCCAGAGAGTGTTACCACCGCCCCCGTCGTCAGCCCATGATCGCGCTGACGCACACGAACCACGTTGCTGCCTTCACCACTGATGCTGAAAGTTCTTGGGTTTGCAGTGATGCCTGTTGCACCCCCCGTGACAGCACCACCCGAGGTGTTAGAAGCAACGGTACGGATAGTAAATGTGTCCTCATCAACTCTGGTGATAATGAATGAGCCGTTCAGCTGAGTGCCTGGAATCGTGCCAAGATCACCCGCCGGGGAGGTGTTGCCGGCAAGGGTAATGGAATCGCCGGTAAGAAGACCATGATTGGTCATCGTCACAGTGACGACGTTGCTGTTGTTAGGCACAGTAAACGGCGTTGCCAACAGCGTATCAGAGCCAGAAATGGTCGTGTTACCAGCCAGAAGGTTCAGGCCATTATCGCCGCTGTTAGCATTGCTGACATCGCGGCCAAACGTAAAGCCGCCGTAGCGATAAGTATAGCTGAGCCCCGCCCCGGTGCTGACAGAGAATTTATCGCCGCGCTGAATGCGGTTAACAAATGGCGAACTGTTATCCGGCGTAATGATGTCTTTCGCGCGGATGTTAAAGTTCACCGTATGCAGCGCATCCATGCTGGCGGTTGCCGAAGCACCTGGGAATACAGTTTGCGAAGCGCGCAGATTCGCACCCACAGAAACATTGGTCGTTGCTGCCGCAACGCCCGTTAAGTTCTGCACGTTGACCGTACGAAGACTGGTAAGGTTGGCGCTGGAAGTGGTATTGGTATTGCCCGGCTCACCCGGCAGACGCCCCTCGCGATCCAGCGGCCATGCCTGCAGAAAAAATCCTGCAGCATTACGGAAATTGCCGGTGGAATCCTGACGGAAGGAACCAGCACGTGTGTAGAACGTACGGCCACTCTGATCCGCCGCCTGATTCACTACAAAAAAGCCACCACCGGAAATCGCAATATCAGTGGGTGAATCGGTGGACTGCAGAAGCCCCTGCTTGCTAACCAGCTGGCGATTTCCGCCAAGTACACCGCCCGGAGAGAAGGTCGATGAAACAGAAGCGGTGGTCACCAGACTCTGAAACAAGCCAGAACCTGCTTTGTAACCCACCGTATTCACGTTGGAGATGTTGTCCGAGATGATGCCGATTTTGTTACTCTGCGAGCGCAGTCCCGACACACCAGAGAAAAGCGAACCGTACAAACTCATAAAAAAACTCCTGTGTTATAAATCCTGTTAGCTTGCCAAGCGGATGGAAGTCACCCGCTCCAGCGGAATCGCGATGTCACCAATCGAAAGGAATGCAGAACCATTCACGCTATCGACCGATGTCACCACACCGGTCATGAAGGTTTTTGCGACAATATCCTTGTTCGCATTGTCCTTCGCCGCTACTTCGATTTTGTATTCACCTTCAGGCATCGTATTTCCGTTGTTATCTTTACCGTCCCATACATAGCTGTTACGGCCAGCAATTTTTGTGCCACCTGCGGTGTCGCGACGAATAATGCCACCATTCTTATCCTTGATGGTAATGGTAAGCGACGCGGCATCCTGCGCAAGATAGTAAACAAATTCTGGCTTGGTATGGCGCAGCTCAGCTGCGGTGCCCGTGGCCGGTATGGTGCTATTGCCGAGACGCGCCTCAACCGTGAGCGTATACTCGCCCTCACCTGCGACGTTGCCCTGATTATCCTTGCCATCCCAGTTATAGCGATGGCCACCGCCATTACGAATACCGCTCAAGTTATCGGTTCGAACAAGATTGCCGTCCTTGTCACGAATGATAATTTTGACATCATTCGCTGCGCTGGAAAGATTGTAGGAAAAACTTGCCGTGCCATTTTTAAGCGCGCCTGCATTCCCCTCGGCTTCAATTTTTTTACCGATATAGGACACCACGCTGTTATATTGTGTGGCACTGTACATCCCCACCAGCTTTTCAAGATTTTCGTTGGTCTTAAGCTGTTGCTCCACCTGCGAGAGGGTTGCAATCTGCTGCGTCAACTGATTGGTATCGGTGGGATCGGATGGATCCTGATTTTTCAGCTGTGTTGTCAGCAGGGTTAGAAAATTCTGATAGTTTTCGTCAATCTTGCCCAGCGATTCACGCGGCCTGCCGCCACCTACCGAATTTGAAACTGCGTTCGTGTTGATCATACCAATCTCCGGTTAAATTTTAATGTCAATGCCTTCAGTGAGGCTGACCATGTAGTTTCGCGCAATCACGCTCGCTGGCGGCACCTCCTCCTCGTCCGGCATGGTTTTGAGGTAGCTCTCTCTGGCGTATTGGTGGCCAGATTCCTGCTGGCTGTGCCCCTGACGCAGATTAAAACTCAGGCTGCCACTATCCGCCTTGAGCCCCGCATCAGACAGGGCACGCTCCAGCCCGCTGCTATCTTTCTGCAGCAATGCCAGCGTCTCTTTATTATCCGCGGTTATCACCACTTGCGTGCGGCCATCTGAGGCCACATGCAGCTTGATATCCAGCTTGCCAAGCTCCACTGGATCCAGCTGAATCGTAATGCTGCTGCTGCCATCACGCAGTGCCGTTTTAATCTGCACCGCGACCTGATCAGCAACTGGCTGGCTGGGCTGTGGTTGCAGCAGGCGAGAAAATGCCGCTGTATGCACACGGCCATGCGACGCATCTGCGGGTGCGGTTGATGGCTGGCCTATGGCCTGAAGCGGCGCTTGCGATGATCGTCCTTCTGAGCCGCTTCCTTCACCATCTGATAATGATGCCTGCCCGGATGCCACCACGGCTTGCGAAGCAAGTAGCGTCTCAGCCTGTGAGGGATTTTGAACCGCCGTCTGTGATGAAGATGGCGCTTGCGCGGGTGATGATAGCACCGGCGCAACCGATCTATCGGCTTCTCCAGCTACTGAAGAAAGCGCTGTTGATGGCTCCGAGGCCGTTACGGGTATATCCTGAGGACGTAGCACCACAGCTTCAGCAGAAGCGGCGGGAATGGGTGTGGTTGCTGCCGGTGTTGCCACTTCTGCCGCCTGAAAACTGGCGACACTATCATTCATCGCAGAAGCCAGCACCGCGCGCAGGGTTTGAAGCGTCTGCGCCAGGGATGACGTATCGGTCGGATTGCTAGACTGAGCACCTGGCGATTGTCGTGATGATTGCCACGAGGCAATTGCCGCTTGAAGCTGACGCGCCAGCATGGCCAGCTGCGACTGGCTGAAACTTCCTTCAGGCGGCAGCGTTAGCGATGATGCATTCTGCGATACTAATCCCTGAAGCTGGGCGGAAAGTTGCAGCAGGAAAGCCTGACCATTCATTGGCGCTGCGCCACCTGACTGCGTCTCAGTCTGAAATGTGCCGCTCCCCAGCTGCACTGCAACAGCCGCCGGCTGCCCCTGCGCAAGCGACTGCAGTTGCGCTACAAATTCGCGCAGCAGCGATAAAAGCCCGGCAAAATTACCCGACGCAAGCATGGCGGCAAGCTGCTTTTGCATCTCATCCGCCAGCTTGGAAACTTCCTTTGACGGCTCTGTCTCTGCCGGGTTCGTCGCGGTCGATATCGCCGGCGACTCAGCAGAAGAAACTTCGCTAACCTCCGCAGCATCGCGCTCTTGCGAGATTTGCTTTTTTGAACCCGTATCGTTCGAATTCTGGGCTGCTGGCCTCTGCGGTGCAGTGGTCTCGCCAGCATCTTCGCGCGATTCACTTGCAGCTCGGCGCGATGCTAAGCGGCGCTCAGGCGCTTGCGGTGTCGCCGTCTGCGGCTGAATGTTATCCACTTCCGGCTCAGGGCTCGCTTCGACCGAACCCCGCCCTGGGCTCAGCCGCTGAGGCATCACATCCGGGAGCAGCATTGGCTGCGCGAACAAATTACCCTGCAGCTCATCTGGCCTGCGTTTTTTGAGATTCTGATCGCCCGCGCCCTGCCCGCTGGCCAGCAGCAGGCTGAAATCCTGAGCAGACTCCACGCGAGCATCACCAGTTGCAGAAGATGCCGGCTGCGCCAGCTTAAGAAGGGAAACGGAAACATTTGCCATAATGGCTCCTGATACTTTGAAATGAGTCTACTGACTTCATTGCAATGCAATCGCCGTGCCACCAGCAGCAATATTTGTACAAAGAGCAAAAATATCAGGAAAAACAGGTATCAGGCAGAGAAACTAACAGAACCTTCTGCCGCAGGAGCAATAGGCGCCGTGGTGGTGGCCGGCGCAGCCGCCGGTTCACTGGCAGGCAATGTGCCCTGATCGATATCGTGCCAGACATCGCGCATCTGCTTTAATTCGGCAATGATTTCATCGCAGCCCTCAAGGCTGGCCGAACGATGGATAGCAAAAATGCGGCTGTCGATGGAAGAATAGAACTGGTAGAGAATCTTCGCAATATCGCGGCCATTTTCAAAATCAAGGCAGGATTGTAGACCAAAGATAATCTCGCTTGCCTTGATGAGCAGATGATAGCGATCTTCAATGCGTTTTTCCGCAATCGCCTCTTTGACCTGCTGGAGATAGCGAATGGCGGCATCATACAGCATGACAATCTGCTTAGTGCGCGCCACCGTCTGCGTGGCTGAGGCGTAGGCCTGATATTTCTGCCTGCTGGTCATGCCAGTTAGTTTTCTCCATTCATCGCGCGCTGGTTGGCATCAAGGCTCTGAAGCAGCGTGTTAACACGCGTAATAGCCTGCTCGAGCGCACTGAATTTAGCAAGCAGTTCTTCACGATAGCGCTCGACCTGAGCATCAATGCGCTTGATATCTTCCTGCAGCTTGGTATCGGAGGTTTTGATGCTTTCAAGCTCAATTTCGAGCGCACCCACATCTTGTTTAAGAATTTCATCGCTGAGATTATAAATGCGATCCGCAATGCCCTGCGTAGCACTGACCGCAATACTGGAAGAAAGCGTGCCTGCATATACCATCACCAGCCCTTCCAGCGCCGTGCCCCTTTGCCCCTCAAGGCGAATACCGCTGGGGCTGTTGCCTGAACCCAGCACAAAAGAACCTGTCAAATCAAGAGTCACTGGGCCACCTGAGCCTGCATAAGTCGCTTTGTAGCTGGCGGTTGCGGTAATGCCTGCATCACTGAATACGCCATTAGGATTCACACTTGACGAGAGAAGGTTAGTATCAACACCATTGACAGTGCTGGTGAATTTAAGGCGGAACTTATTCGGTGCTGTCTCTACCACTTCAGCAGTTACACCGGTGGTTGCACTCACCGCATTAAACTTATCGCGAATCTGGTTCAACGAGTCACCCGCCACCAGATCAATCGCCACGCTATTGATGATCACCGCACCGGCTTTAATCTGATTACTATCCGGGCTGGCAGCCACGACGGGCGCATTCGCGTCCACAATCTCGTAGATTTTAGTCTGCTGCACGGCGTAGGGGTTGACTTCCAGCGTAAAATTATTCGCGGTCAGTGCATTGGTGCGTGAAAAAACACGCAGATTCTGGTTGTTTGAAACAAAATCAAACTCAAAGAGCCGTCGCACCTGATCAAAGTTACTGGAGATTGCCTCGGTGAGCTTACCTTCATCAACATTCAAAATATTGCGCACCAGCGGGTTTTCATCCGACTCCGGAAGATCCGCCGACACCACACCAATATCCGCAAGGCGGCTAAAACCGCTGCCAAGACCGGATACAATCGTGGAAAGCTGCGAGGAAACGCTACTTAGGCTGCTGCGTAGCACCGAGCTGTTGCTCAGCACTGCCGTATCAGCATACGTACCATCAGGATTTACCTGCGTCTGCTTGGCGGCAAAAACTTTCAGATCATTATAGGCATTGATGAAATTAATGATGCCGCCCTTGACCACCTGCGCATCCGGACTGATATTGATGGTGATTTCAGTGGGATCCGGCTCTGGCGGCGTGGTGGTGAGAATATTCAGCGTCAACCCGGGCACGAGATCGGTCACGCTGTTGGACTGCCTGGTAATTTCCGTGCCATTGAACTTGAAAACTGCGTTGCTCGCCGTCTGCTGGTTGGTCACAGTTACAAGACTAAATACATTGCTTGCGTCAACCAGCGTGGTGCCGCCATCATTAAAATTAAAATCGACGGCAGTACCGGTAGCTGTGGCTGTAAAAAGCAGCTGGTAACTGTTATCCCCAACCCGAACGACACTGGCGGTCACTTTCGTATCAGCAGAAACTGCATTGAATTTGGTGGCGACTGTATTCAGACTGTCACCCGCGTTTAAGGTGATGTTCTGCCCCTTGAACGTAAAAGTTCCGGACTTGAACTGTACGCCTGTAGGTGAATCTGACACAACGGCTGTATCAGGATTGGCAATACTGAAATTGGCCGTGCTCTGGCGGCGTGCACGCGCGACAGAGGTAATGTCAGTAACGCTGTAGTTCTGTAAGCTAGCGCCCGGTGCCACACTGGCAGTAAGGTAGCTGGTGCCGGCAACGGCGCTATTGGAAGTCACGCTGGCGTTCACATAGCGAAAAACATTATCCGCGGCATTGCCAACCCCCGGCGGGTTGCGTAGGAAATTGAGCGCATCTTTGAATTTTGCCATCAGCGTGCGATATTCCGTCAGCGCTTTGGTACGCTCACTATTCGTTTTGATACGATCTTCAATTTGAGTGGCAGGCAGACGCTTGGCATCGGTGAGTGATTTGATAATCGACTGGGTATCCAGTCCGGAACCGCCCGCACCGCCCACGACGGTTCTTCCGCCAGAGCTGTAGAAGTTACCTAATTGAATCTGGGTTACCATAACGCCTCTTGATTATGCACAACTAAGTGACAAAAAGAGCCACTCGGCTCACCCGCTGGTGCGCGTGGCCCTATGTCTAATTCATTCTAAGCAATTTTCATGCCTAGCGCACGATGTTTCGTGCTAAGCCTTGATATTCAGCAGCGATTCCGAACCGCTGGTATTGCCTGCCATGCGTAGTAGCTGCGGCTCTGGTATGTAGGTCACTTTACCGCTATTGGTGTCGCGAAAGCGTGTCACGATCTGGCCGGTAGAGTCTTTGAACATGGTAAAGACCTGACTGCCCAGAGGCTGCGGCGCATTCCGTGCAGCATTGGCAACC
>CANHDY010000002.1 GCA_947459535.1 Rickettsiales bacterium
AAAGACGGTTGATCGGTTGTTGGAATTATTGGCGCTTGAGCCGCAAATTCACACGGTGGACATCACTGGCGGCGCACCGGAGATGAATCCGCATTTCCGCTATTTTGTAAGCGAAATACGCCGCATGGGCAAAGAGGTCATCGACCGCTGCAACCTCACTGTATTTTACGAGCCGAATCAGGAGGGCACACCAGAATTTCTGGCTGAGAATCAGATTCAAGTGGTTGCGTCCTTGCCGTGCTATTTAGAGGATAATGTCGATAAACAGCGTGGCAAAGGCGTGTTCGGCAAAAGCGTATCCGCGCTCCAGAAACTGAACAGTCTTGGCTATGGCAAGGAGGGCAGCGGCCTAAAGCTGCATCTAGTGTATAACCCCATCGGCGCGCATTTGCCGCCAGCGCAAGTGGGGTTGGAAGCCGCCTATAAGAAAAAGCTGCAGGATGAATTTGGCATTCAGTTTAACAGCCTGTTCACCATCACCAACATGCCGATCAAACGCTTCGCACATATGCTGGAGCGTGACGGGCTGATGGAACAATACATGCAGCTGCTTATTGACAATTTTAACCCCAAAGCGGTGAGCGGCGTAATGTGCAATGAATTGGTATCCATCGGTTGGGACGGAAAAATTTACGACTGCGACTTCAATCAAATGCTGGAAATGCCCATTAGCTGGCAACCGCAAACCATCTGGGATATTCATAAATTCAGTGAATTAAGTAAAACAATCGCAATGGGTGACCACTGTTTTGGCTGCACAGCCGGATCGGGTAGCTCGTGCACAGGCGCTTTAATGTAAGGAGAAACTATGACTGCAACTGCCACCGCTTTGAAACAATCTGTAAAAGAATATTACGGCGAAGTCCTGAAAACCAAGGATGACCTGAAAACCAGTGCCTGCTGCCCGCTGGATGCCATGCCTTCGCATCTGCGCCCGTATTTAAGCAAGATTCACTCCGAGGTACAGGAGAAGTTCTATGGTTGCGGTTCGCCCATTCCTGCCGCTCTTGACGGCAAAATCGTGCTTGATCTGGGCTGCGGCACAGGGCGTGATGCCTATCTGCTCTCGCAGCTTGTGGGCGAGAAAGGCCATGTGATCGGCGTGGATATGACGGATAACCAGCTTGCCACTGCGCGTAAATATATCGATCATCACATGCAGGAATTTGGCTATAAAAAACCAAACGTCACCTTCCATCAGGGTTATATCGAAGATCTCAAATCTATCGGCATCACCGATAATTCGGTGGATGTGGTGGTATCCAACTGCGTCATCAACCTCTCACCCGACAAGGAATCGGTGTTCCGTGAAATCTTCCGCGTATTGAAACCAGGCGGCGAACTATTTTTCTCGGATGTGTTCACGGGTAAGCGCGTTCCTGAAGATTTAACCCGCGATCAGGTGTTGGTTGGAGAATGTCTGGGCGGGGCGATGTATATCGAGGATTTCCGCCGCATGTTGCGAAATGTCGGTTGCGTGGATTACCGTATTACCAGCAAAAATCGTATCTCGCTGGACGACAAGGAAGTGCAAGCCAAAGCAGGCATGATCGATTTTTACTCCATGACGATCCGCACCTTCAAGTCGGACTTCGAGGATATTTGTGAGAACTATGGCCATGTCGCCTATTACCAGGGCACCATGCCGGAATGTCCGCATGCGTTTCCGCTCGATGACCATCATTTGTTCCCCGCACATCAGCCGGTGGCGGTGTGCGGCAACACGGCGGATATGCTTTCCAAAACGCGCTACAAGGAGCATTTCAAAGTGACAGGTGATTTCTCACGCCATTTCGGGCCGTTTGATTGTGCGCCGTCCGGCGGGAGTTCCACATCTAATGAAGCGTCGGGGGCGTGCTGCTAATGCTTGCGATCATAGGAGGAACAGGAATCTATAACATCGAAGGGCTAACGGTGCTGGAGGAAGTGGACGCGAAAACACCCTTCGGCGCACCATCCGCTCCCATTGTCAAAGCGCGTTACGGCAAGCACGACATTTTATTTTTGCCGCGCCACGGGAGGAATCATCAATTCCTGCCGCATGAGGTGAATTACCGGGCCAATATCTTCGCACTTAAATCGCTTGGCGCACGTCAGATACTAGGATTTTCCGCTGTTGGCAGTCTGCGCGAAGACATCAAGCCTGGGGATTTCGCTATTCCTTCGCAGTATTTCGATTGGGTAAAACAGCCACGCGAACGCACATTTTTCGGCGGCGGCCTGGCCGCGCATATCTCCACCGCCGAACCGACTTGCCCGAACCTCACGCGCTGGGCGGCGGAAGGTGCTGGGGGCATGGGACTCACGCTGCACACTGGCAAAACCTATGCCTGCGTGGATGGGCCGCGCCTCGGCACACGCGCCGAAAGCCATTTCCTGCGTATGGCAGGCTGTGATCTGGTGGGAATGACCAACGTGCCTGAAGTGTTTCTGGCGCGGGAAGCGCAGCTTTGCTATGCGACCATCGGTATTGCTACCGATTATGATTGCTGGCTGGATGATCCATCGCAGCATGTGAGCGTTGCCGCCGTCATCGCACGTTACGGCGCAAGCCTTGAGAAGGCAAAATCGCTGCTCAAGACATTACTGGAATCTGATTTGCCGCCAGTGGATACCGCCTACCGCGAAAGCCTGAGAGAAGCGGTGCTTACGCCGGAAGCAACACTCAGTGATGAGAAAAAACAACTGCTGTCGATTCTGAAAGCATGAAGATTTCCGTTATCATCCCTCTTGCAGCAGACGAGACGAAGCATCAGGCATTGATAGCATCACTGCCAGAGGGGTTGGAAGTCATCGCATCACAAGAAGGAAGCCGCGCGGCAAGCCTCAATGCGGGTGCAGCCAAGGCCACGGGGGATTATCTGTGGTTTTTGCATGCCGATTCACAGATTGATGCGGCTTGTGTACCCGCGCTCACCCGCGCCATCACACAGCATCCCGATGCGCTATTTTATTTTGACCTTGCCTTTGCCCGTGATGGCGCGCGGCTGATGTGGCTCAATGCGCTGGGTACGAGGTTTCGTTCGCGCATACTCGGTGTTCCGTTTGGCGATCAGGGACTGTGCATCCGCAAAGCCTTATTTGAAAAACTCGGCGGCTTTCCTGAAGGGTTAGCTTATGGCGAAGATCATGTCTTCGTGTGGCACGCACGGCAAGCAGGTATCAGACTTAAGCCAACGAACGCTACGATCACCACCAGCGCGCGCAAATACCAGGCGCATGGTTGGCTTACCACCACCTTCAAGCATCAATATCTCTGGGTTAAACAGGCATGGCCGGAATGGAGAAAATGCCCATGAGCTCCGCCATTGCCGTATTCGCCAAAACCCCAGGGCTGTCGCCCGTTAAAACCCGTCTTGCCGCTGGCATTGGCAAAGAAAGTGCAGAGGAATTTTACCAGCTCTGCCTTGCGGTGGTGGAAGATGTGCTGGATATCGCTGCACACCGCATGAAAACGCCTCTCACACCATTCTGGGCGGTGGCCGAGCAAGATGGTCTTGAACACAGCGTATGGCAAAACATAGATCGCATGTGGACAGGCGAAGGCAGTCTAGGTGATCGGCTGCACCAAGTATATTCCACGCTCAGGAAAAATTATAATACGGTGCTGCTCATTGGAACAGACTGCCCCCAGCTTTGTGTGCGCCATATTGAAAAGGCGATAGCGTGGCTTGAAGAAAATGCCGGATGTGTCATCGGCCCAGCATCAGATGGTGGTTTTTACCTCTTTGGCGGCAATGTGGATATTGACCCAGCTATATGGAAGGAAACGCCATACAGCGTGGACACCACCCGCAAAGTTTTAATGAAAAAGCTGTCGTCTGATTGGAGCGTTCATTTGCTAAATGAACTGGGCGATGTGGATGTAATAGAGGATTTACGCACCTTGCTGAGACACCGCGCCGCGATGACGCTTCCCAGCCAGCGGAAGTTGATACGCTGGATAGATGGGTATTTCGAGTACCATCAGCTATCCCCGTTCACCATCACGATACCGCCGTATTAGGATTTCACTTCCAGTGACACACTGACAGTATCCTCAGCACTTATCTTTTCTTTTTTTCGCACGTCCGCTTTGAGTGGAAGCAGGTAACTGCCCGATTTCGTGTCTGGGAAGATAGAGGTTTTCCATGTGGTTTTCCCGATGGTCACGGTGACGGGAACTGAGCCCCAACCGCGCCTTAATCCCCCTTCAAAAAACTTGATTTGCTCTGATTGTTTTTTCGGCAAGGTGATAAAATGCCACGAGGCTTTGCCGCCCTGATAAAGCCATATTTTCGCTTTGAATGCATAGTGCGTGTGGTTTTTCATGATGCCTTCCCATGATACTTCCGCGACACCATGCGCACTAGTAAACGTGGAAAAAGACACGAGGCCAGCCAGAACAGGCGTGAGACAGTATCGGGCATAATGCGTTGTTTCCGTGCCTCAATTCCACGCATGATGCACGCCGCCACGCGCTCAGGTGATGTACCTTTGCCCTCGTTGTATTTGGCATAATATTTTTCTGCGTGTGGGGTTTTCATTGGCCCTGGGTAGATGCGCGTGACCGTTATGCCGCGCCCATACACATACGGGGCAAGCGCATGGGCGAAACCATCCAGTGCCGCCTTGCTTGCGCCATAAGCAATCGCAATGGAAAATGGTAGAAACTGGCTTGCGGAAATCACAAAAGCAATCCTGCCGCCATCCCTTATTTTGACTGCCTTCAGTAACTCACGCACCAATGCGATATGACCGAGTGCATTAATCTGTATCAGGCGGGAATCATGTTCACTGCCTGTATGCAAGAAATCATCGCTGTTGCTGATACCTGCGTTGCAGATGACGATGTCGAAGGCCTCAGCACCATCCAGCCATGCGAAGGATGGATGTTCACAATCGAATGGCACATGTTGCACCTTGGGTGGTGCAGCCTCACGCGGGGCAATATCAGCAACGGTCACGTTGTCACCAAAAGCCGCGTACCGCTCGGCCAGTGCTTTGCCAAGCCCGCTACAACCGCCTGTAATGAGGACGCGCTTACCTTCCATGTTTCCACCGTCCAAGCCGCATAATCAGCCCATGAAAATGAATAAGCACGAAACGCAGCACTGCCCAGTCCAGATACAGCGTGGTAAACCCCTCGCGTTTCAGCAACGCCTGATAGAGGCGTTTGCCCGTTTCCTCCTGCGGCTTAAAGCTGCTGACGTTAAAACCAGATTTTGCTTTGGTATGGAATGGTGTCGCCACGCCACCAATTTCCACGCAGAGGGTTCGGAGCTTTGGATACTCAAACGCCAGCGCATCCACCAGATAGCTGAGAGACGCTTTCGCCATGCCGTAAGTGGCATAATTGTTCCCAGGAATCCGTGCGGACATTGAACTGACGATGCAAATCTTGGTGTTGTTCGCAAGGCATGACGGCAGCAGATTCTTAAGCAGCATGACATGACTGACCAGATTGGCCTCAAACATATCGAAAATGCTTTCTTCCGATGTTTCATGCAGCTTGCCAAGTTCAGCATAGCCTGCATTCAGCAAGATATGGCTAAAGCGAATGCTTTGCAGCTGGTGGGCAATATCCAAAACAGAATCGCCATCGCGTAAATCTGCAACATAAAGCGTGAGCCTTTGCGGGTATGTTGCAAGCAGGTGCTTTTTCTGCTCCTCGCTGCGCACGATTCCCGTGACAGAATGCCCATCCGCCAGCGCCCGCTTAAGCACAACTTCGCCAATGCCGGAGGTGAGTCCGGTCATAAAAATATGGTATGTGCCTACGGTATTTTCTGTTTTCATAGACTGCTAAAATACGCTGAAAAATAAGGTGTTAGCAAACAATTTTGCCATGTAACTTTTGTGAGGCTGCAAGCGAAATACTAGCAGCATAGTTTATTAACGGAGATTATTCATGACAGTTACCACAGCCATTTCGCATCCATCCATTTGGATTAGAAGCCCTGGGTATGATCTGGCGCTTGTTATGGGAGGCACGCTTTTCACGCTTGCGCTCGCGGGTGCGGTGACAGTGAACCCGATTTTGTTGCCGATCTTTTTCTGGATATGGGTGGTGGGGTTTGAGGGGTCGCATTTCTGGGCGACGTTCAGCCGCACCTACATCGACCGAGTATTTCGTCATGAAAACGCCGATGTCTTAAGACGCAGCCTGATATTCTTTGTGCTTCCAATCGCTGCGGTATTTGCTGACAACGGGCTTTCCACAACACTTGCAACCACGCTCTATGGCTTCTTCATTTTTCTGTGGAGTCTCTATCACAATGCGCGCCAGCATTATGGTTTTGTATCGATTTATGTGAAGAAGGCAGGAATGGAACAGAGTTTAAGCAGTCGATACCGTTCGCTCATTTATTGGGCGGTGGGTGCAACACAGGTTTATTTTGCTCTGAATTTCAAAACGCAGGTAGCATTCGCTGGTGCTCCGAAACCTGCTGAGGTCTCGACGCTCGTGGGACTGGTGCTTGAATACGGCCCCATCGTGGTCTCAACGCTGGCAGGGCTTTATTTGCTGGGACTTGCTGCGAAGACCTACGCTTCGCATGGTAAAAAGGCACTTGTTCCCGCACTATACGTTGCCACCTGCCTGATATTTTATTCCACCATGTTTTATGTAATCGCTCCATGTGAGCCATTCTTCTCAGCACATACCAATGGCGCACAACTATTTATGCTGATCGCAATTATGAACTCGCTATTTCATAACATCCAGTATCACGCCATTGTCTGGCATTATGCGAATCGACGTTATTCTCAGGAACAGCACGCCGAGGGTATTTATGGACTGGCACAATGGGTGAATGGTCGTGCGATAACCTATATGCTCGTGGCATTAGCGTTAGGAGCGGCTTTTGGCGCGATTGTATGGAATATGGGAGATTGGCCATCATGGACGGGCAACTTCGCTGCCAGCCCCTTCAATGCATTTGCTTATGTGCTTTATTTCGGCATTGTCGGGCATCACTTTTACCTCGATCAGTATATCTGGCGTCCAAGCAAACAACCTGAATTGCGCCGCTATCTTGATTTACGCCCGCAGGAAGCAAAGCTGGCATAGGCGCGGCAGACTCTTCAAAAATCAATATTCTGGCATAAAAAAAGCCCCGCCAGAAGGCGGGGTTTTATAATTGATACAAAAGACTTTCCGCTGATCTTCGCCGGATGAGTCCTTTAAGTTTTTTACCGCCAGCCCACACCCATTTCATGAATTCTGCTGGCGCATCGGCATGTTCCTCGCGGTTTATCTTGCGGCGAAGCGTTGAGCGTTGAAGTGCGCCACCGCCGAGATTGAACGTAAACGATACGAGCGCATCAAATTGGCCATCGGTGAGTGACACTTTGATCAGGCGCAACACGGCTTGTTCGGCGGCAATAATATCATTAATTAACAATTCCTCACCAGTCGCCTCGCTGATGCCGTTCTTAAACGCTTCACGTTCATATTCACGCACCAGATGCCCAAAGCCGATGGTCGGGTAGCCAGCAGCATCAAGGTAAATTCTCGGCTCAAATCCTTCAAACCGCTTGATCAGCTCAATACAATGTCGCGTAACATGCCTCATTTCCCAGCCCTCAGCTTGGCCATTGCGCGTTGGCCGAAATAAAAGCTGATGATGCCTGCGAAAATGGCCTGATCTTCCGCCGTCCATAGCAACCACGGAAGATCAGCAGAGAATTGCATCACCTTCACCAATGCATAGAGAATGAAGAAGCTGTAGGCGATGACGGGGCGCACCGTGCCGTTGAGCGCATCCACCCAGCGAATGCCCGTGTTGTATGTCCGATAAAGGGCTTGGGATTCGGCAATATCAGCGTTCACCTGAATTTCTTCAAGGCGGTTGGCGTGACCTTGCGCCTGTTGCTGCATTTGCAGTTCGAGGATTTTAAGCTCGTGCTTGCGATCCTGTGCATCACGGAACAATTTCAGGAAATCAGGAAATGCTGCGGAGAGAAAACCGAGCAGTGATCCAAGTAACGTAATCATATAACCCTCCCACCAAGTAAAACGACCAGTTCAAACAACATGCCGCCGAGGGCAAGGATAAGTGTGGAGAGCATCCACCACATGACGCGCTCGATGCGATCAAGCCTCTGCTCCAGCGATTTGTATCGCTCGGCGCACACGGCCACATGCACGTCTAAATGTTCCGCTTCCTGTTCGTGGGTCATGACATCTCCTTTGGGTTCAGGTGTAAAAAAACCGCCCAAGATTTCTGATTTCTGGGGCGGTCTGGTTAGGGTTGCGGTGCTGCTTCGGTTCATTTTTCAATCACCTCAACATCAATGGATTGATCGACGGTTTCCCCCGCTGAGGTAGTGATGCGGTTAGTGACCCGGTACGTTGTTCCCAGCGTGCCGCCAGAAAGTTTGATGGTGGCTTGCGTATCGGTAAAAGCAGATGACACTTCCGTAATACCGGAAGGCGCTGTCCAGCTCGATCCTGTGATCGTTTCCGATCCGAGATAATCCACCCAATCGATCCCGAAATTCACGATTTCGTCGGGGTCTTTATATCTGCGCTCGATGCCCATTAGAGATACATGTCCTGAGTGGTTAAAATGATATGGCTGCCAAGCAGGTACATCCGCACGCCGTTCAACTCGGCCACCAGTGCGCGCAGGTGCATGGTTTCACCCGTGGCGGTATTTTTCTTGATGGCATTGCGGTGAAATAGCTGGCTCTTGCCGTCTGGCAGCACGGTGACGACCATATCCAGCGACACAGCATGATGCGCGCCATCTTCATCCTGACTGATTTCAAATGCGAGTGGTTCGGTCATGGCTAAATCTCGTCATAGCTGAAGGTGATGGTTTCAGAGGGGGTTTGCCCTTGCGTAGCGGTACTCTGCACTTCCATCATGCAGACGGCATGGTCTCCTTTTTCGCCCGTGCCAGTAAACGGCCCAGCACCCAACGATAGCGGTGCGCCGCTGGTGAACGTGAAGCCATTGGTGAAGCCCGTGCTATTGGCAGGTTCGGCGGGCGTGGCGTAAGCCGCCACCGCCTTAGCCCAGAGCAACACGCCAGTGCCGAGGCCATTGGCGCCATCGGTATAGAATTTGGCATTCGATATTTGCACGGACGGCGCAATGGTGACATTGAGCCGCAGCCACTTCTCAAAGGAAAAATCCGAACCTGCGCCTGGAATCACCATCGGGTTGTTATTGTCGACCGTGGCGTTATCCGCATTCTTGAAGCGGATCGTGCCGCTGGTTTTATCGGTCGCAGTGCCGCCTGCGCCGTTCTTTTCAACAATTTGAACGGTTGCTACCATATTATGCTCCTTGAGGGGTTAGGGTTTGGAAAAATCCTGCCTGCCGACTTTCACCAACGAGGGCTTGTTTCCGGTTTTTGCGAAACCATCTGGCTGGCCGATTGCCAGTGGCTGTTTCGCGCCAGCCCGAACGTTTGATTTGCCAGATGCTTTGATGAGGTTGCGTGCATTCGCCACGCCAAACACGGCGATCACGCCATCAAGCGATGCGCTTAAGAGAATATTGTTCTTAAGTGCCAGCCCGTTAGCTTGAGCAGATTTCAGTACGTTGCTTTGCAGCGCGGCATTAAGTGTTGCCAGCGCGACAATGTTCTTTTGCAAGGCTCCTTGCAGATTGGCCGTGTGCAGCACGCCACGTTTTTCTAATAATCCATTGCTGGAGGCAGTGACGGATATATTTAGTCTCTGCACCAGCGCCGAAAGCCCTGCGTTAATCAGCAGGGTTTTTTGCAATACACCATTAAGTGCCACTGCCTTGCTTCCCGCCTTGGAAAGCGCAGCATTGACTGCTGCGGTCTTGATAACTGCTGATTTTTGCAGCAAGGCATCGGCATTTGCCGTGCGTACGACACCAACCTTCGTAAGCAGCGTGTCGAGTGAGGCATTTGCTTGATTCAGTTTTTGCAGCAAAGCATTGAGATTAACCGTGACTTGCGGGCTAATGCTGCCGCTTAGGAAAGCATTGATACTAGCCGTCAGTGTGATGCTTTTTTGTACAGAAGCATTAATCGTGAGTTTAAAGGCAAGGTTTCTTTTTTCTATTATTGCCTGTGCAGTAGTTTTGTTGCTGAGATTTTTTTGTAGAACTGAATTTGCCACCGCTGTTGTCGACAGTGTCTTCTGCAGAAGTGCATTCAGATCAGTTGCCGTTGTTATTGCCTTGGCAAGCACGGCATCGGCAGTTGTGTTCCTGCTCACATTTTGTTTCTGAGTCAATGCATTGGCAGAGGCCGTGCGCAACAGATTCTGTTTGAGTAATGCCGCGCCAAGGCTTGACGTAGATGTGAGCGTTTTGGAAAGCGTACCGCCCAGCGAGGTCGTAATCGCAATCCCTTGTTTCTGCAGAACTGCACTCGCCGCAGTGGCACGAAGAATATCCTGCCGTTGTACGATGGCATCAAGGCTTGTGGCAACACTACCGCCACCAGCTTTTTCAATAGGCACTGCACCAATCTGTTGCTGCGCCCCATCAAACAGTATGTTTCGTGAGCCGAAGCGCATGTTATGCCTCCGCTAAGTGAAACGCTCCATGCACGATTCCGACAGAGCTGGTATTGGCCACGGCCAGAAGCTGTAAACAGGCAGCATCCTCGATGACAGGGCTTCCGCCGAACCCACCGAGAAACGGATTCATGCAACGCTGCTGGATCGCGTGAATACCAATCGAAAGATTGGGCAGAAGCATCAGCGGCTTAAATAACGTGATGCCATAATTGCCAGCCGTGGCGGTGGATGAAGAAGGCGTGACGGATTCCACCGAGCGAACGCCAATATCATCATCCTGCAACGGTATGGGTATGAACCGCCCGAGCGCATTATCGCTTGTTGCTCCGATCACCACGGGCTTGCTGGTGCGCCCAGCCACTCCCGCCTGATTCGTATAGGAAACCGTGGCAGTTTGCGCGAGCGTACCAAGTGCTGCGTAAATCTCTATGGCGGCCATGACACCCACGCCGTCCGTGTAGCGTGTGAGTGATGCCGTGGGCAGATTCGTGGTCTGGGTGGCAGTTGCTGTGCCTGACAAGCCGCCCTGATGACATAGACGGTCAATCAGCCACAGCGAACTGTTGGACGTGGTGAAACATCCTGCTTCAGCCTGAGCCAGATAATACGATTTGGTGAGGCTGGTTAATTTCGGCTCGGAAAACAACGCCCCCACCGTATCCGCATTGCACGCTGCTGGCGTGGAAGGGATTGCGCCAGCATCAGGCGTGGTGAGCCACAGGCTGGTTAGTTTGGTGGAGGTGGCGGTTTGCGAATTCTTGGTGAAGAGATATTGCTTTCCCTTCTCAATCGCATCTTTCAATGCCTGATAATCTGCCAGTGCCATAACTACCTCTCCGCAAAGCCAGCGGCGAACATGATTTGCGGTGCTGCCGTGCTGTTGGCCATGAATGCGAGCGCAAGGCAGGCATTGGTGTCTATTTTGGGAAGCCCAGGTAATCCCGTCAGATAATCACGCCAGTAGCCTGTGCCTGCTCCAGGAATCAGGCCAAGCCCTATTGGTTTGGCGATCACCACGCCGAAGTTTCCAGCCGTTCCTGTGCTTGCCGAAAGCGTGACAGAATCAACCGCCTGCACGCCAATATCGCCGTCCTGCAATGGGAGCATGATGAGGCGTTGCGCTTCACGATAGCCCGTTGCACCTATCAATGCGGGTTTTGTCGTGCGGCCAGGTACGCCGTCCTGATTGGTATAGGATGCAGTTATTGTGCGGGAAGTTGCACCAATAAGGGCGTAAATCTCTATCCATATCTGATTGCCTATGCCGCCTGTGTTGCGGGTGAGCGTGCCGCCGACTGTTTGCGCCGTAGTAACAGTTCCCGAGAGTCCGCCGTTGTGCAGTAGCCTGTCATAAAGCAGTACCGCACCCGCTGCGCTGCATGTCATGCCATTGCCGAGCAACCACTTTTCGCGACCACCCGAGGGGTTGGCCTGCATCAAGCCGCCGCGTGTGGTGTTATCAGGAGCAATGGCGGAAGTAGGAACAACTCCCGATCCGCCCATACTGGAATTATACTGCCAGAGCGATGACATGCGGCCTGCAACCGTGGCATTGGCTGCCGCGCTATCAATGCGGTTATCAATCCACACAAACAGATTCTCAGGGTTTCCTGAGTTTCCGCCCGTCATGCGATTGATGACTTCACTTAAATCTGCAAATGCGGTCATGAAAAGCTCCTACCAAGTCCACGGGCCGCGTGGTTTGAGGTACTGCATCGTGGTACGGATCACACCGCCCGTGAAATTGCCGCCATTGGCGGTTAAGCGGATCGGCGTGTTGGCGTAATAAGCCGTTGGCCCGATGATACCGATATTGGTGGAATCAAGTGCCGTGCCGATCAGATTGCCGAATTTCGTGGTGTCGCCTGCCACGCCGACTCCAAACGATGTCGCACCCGTGATCGCCGTCATGACGCGCACATTGACGGTCAGCACAATTGAGCGGTCGGGGATAAAGATGGTGCTATCGACAAATGCACCCGAGCTTACCGTGACATCCTCAGTTTTATGTTCGACACGCAGATACTCGCCGGTTTCTTTAAGTAGCAAGCTGTCCGGCACCCATGCCGCACCGTCATACACATAGTATTCGTCGGCGGTTTCATTCCAAAGCCGCAGCCGTTTGAAGGGCACAACGAAATACCAGCCGCCTCCGTCCACCGCCTGGGCGATCTGGTTTGCCTTGCCAGCCCATGCGCCGGTCGGCGACGATCCCACCACCCAGCATTGCCCAACCGTGGGGCTTCCAGGAGGCGCATTCAGCCCCACATCCTGCGCCACGGCCTGAAGCAACACATCGAGCAGGTTCAGTGCTTCGTTATGGGTGACTTCTTTCTGCGACTGCGATTGCAGAATATAGGGCAGCAGCAATCGTCCGGTGGTATTGGCCATCGGCTTCTCCTTGGTTAATGCTGTTAATAATTAAACGGTGGTGATTCCTGCATTCCCACGTCCGACCAGCGTTGACATCTGGTACACATTCACCAGCACGCTGCTTTGCGCCGAACCGAAATCCACCACTTGCTGCGCGGAGGTATAAACCGCCGTTGGGCTGGTAAGGCCGGTTAGGGTACGCTTCAACGTCACGCCCTGCATGATATCCACCTCGTAGCGTTCCGATTCCTCAGATAGAGGCACATCAACTCCGTCCTTCCAGTCGCCGTTCAGTCGTGTGCGGCGTATCCAGTTGATGGTGAGATCGCCACCACCATTGCGGCTGCCAGTGATATGTGCGGGAGCGTAAGGCTTTAGTGCGCGTGCGGCGTAGGTGAAATCCTGCGCAGTCGTAGCACCGAGCGTCGAGCCTACCGTCACGGGTTTATATTTCTTGGCTATGCCCCAACCCGATGAAGCCATAAGTTCCCGCGCCACTGCATTGGTGAGCAGGATAAAGCGTTCGCCTGCAACATGGCCACCCACAGCCCATTCCGTGCCAAGCCGCCCGCGCAGCAACCGTGAAAGACGGTATTTATTGGTGTCGAGCAATGAAGCTGTCCCAAATTGAATCACCTCATCACCGATCACACAGGCATTCGCACCGTTCAGCACGGCGATATCAGTAATGCTTTGCAGCTCGCCGAAGGTCAGCAGCACATCGATGGTGGTGAAATCATCCCATGTGTAAATGTTACCAGCTGGGATGATGTTCAATACCGCGCCGAGTGTAGCCTGAGCAGTAAGCGTCTGCATTAGCGCATAGTTGGCGCCGCCGTCATCCGAGCGGTACACCGCCGAGCCTGTCCAGCCCTCGCCAAGACCCACCACGCCGTATCGCATGTAGGCATCGGTAATGCCATCGGTCGGGAATGCAGGAAGGTCAAACGCTTCCAGCCGTGTCGCCGATATGGTGGCCGGAGGCTCAATGCTGGGAGGCGTGGAACCCGCCGGATTATAAAAATCATAGCTACTGACATCTTCTGCGACAGCGGTTGCCTCCTGCACGCCGCTTCTGACCAGCTTGGTGGAGGTCAAACGCATCAGGTAGGCAGCGCCGTCCTTCATAATGGTGATGACGTCACTCGGCTCAACCAGCGCATATTTCGGCGGCAGGGTAAACTGGAACTGCACGCGCCCCACCCATGCATTATAGAGCGATACATCCGCAACCACCTTTGCTTCCTGATCGGTGAGTACAATGGGCAGATTCACCGTGGCATAATCCACTGCCTTGACGGTCTGGCGCTGCGAAGACTGTGTTCCCGCCTGATAATCTGCCGTGCGATTCAGGTAGATGACATCGACCTGGCGAGGTAGCTCCAATTCCTGCGTGCGGGTGATGGTAAGTGTTTCATCATTTCCGTCTCCGCGCGGCACAAGCTCGCTAAAATCCAGCGTGACATTCGACACTTTGCCGCGTTTCACGAACTTCAGCAGCCCGTCCGATTCCACCATGTCAAAGAAATATGCCGCCGCCAGCTGCTCCAGGCTGGCGCGCACGGTCTGGCGGTTGGTGATAACAAAGCCATTTACGATATCGGTAAGACGTGTGATATCGTACATATTGCTGTCATAGCCAACCTTCTTCAGGAGATCGGCGACGATCTGGCCGAGGTTGGAAAGCCCCAGCTTGCCCTGCACCCAGTGGCCTGTTTTCCAGTTGCCACCATCTGACCATACGGAGAGCAGATCGGGGAAGAACGGAAACGGTCTTGCATCCCATGTCCAGACAAAACGGCGGGCGAAGAGATTCGGCTCCAGCGTGTTCTCGGCGGTGAGATAATCCATGCTGGCATCAAGCGCCGTGCGCTGTGCCAGAAAATCCACTCTGCCTCTGCTGCCACGCGGGTAAAAACTCTCCACCGAATCGGGATCGACAAACACGTTTGGTTGATTGGCACAGCCATCCACGGAGGGAAACCCAATCTCAGAGAACCATACGGGCTTCATTTTGGCCGTCCACGCCGTGCCACTTGCATCGGGATTGGTATGCGTGCTATCCCACCAGTGCTTTACATTTTTCCACGCATAGGTTGGGCCGGAATAAAAAGTCTGGGTCGTGCGCGTGCTATCCCAAAAGTAATCCCATCCTTCGTCCTGCGTCCAGCCATCGTAAACCGCCTGATAATCAATCTGAGTTTGTGGCAGATCGGGAGTGAGTGGAAAATAACAATCAATTGCCACCACGTCGATATTGGCATCCGACCACAGTGGGTCGAGATTGTACCAACCATTTACCGAATGGTATTCGCTCCAATCGCCGCCATAGGCAACTTTTACACCACTGCCCACGGAGGTTTTGACACTGGCCGCGAGGCTTTTAAGCTGTGTAACGGCGGGGAACACACCAGCTGCGCTCATATATTGCGTGAGACCAACCAGCTCGGAGCCAATCATGAACCCGTCGATATTGTTTTTCAGCAATACACCATCGACATTGAGATTGGCGTAGTGATTGATGAAGGCGTTATAGCCATTCGTGCTGGTGAAGAAGTTGGTGACATCCGTCACACTGGCGGGCGTGATGCGCCCGCGCCACGGCTTGGCTTGCGGCGTGATCGTATCCACCTGCAGCATCGGGTAAAATAGAACATTATAGCCACGCGCCTTCAACTCCTGACACAGGCGGATGATGCTTTTATCGGTGGGTGTACCGCCATAAGTGGGGGAGCCATCGGGGAAATGCAGTATCTGGTGCGCCGTGGCACGGGTGAAGCCACCCACCGCCCATTCGTCGGGCGTAACGCGCGCGCCTTGGCCATCAAACTCAGCGGCGGGCTTGATCACCATCGTTGCAGGATCAAGCGTATCGCCGAACCAGTTGACTACCACCGACACCCATTCGACATTGGGCAGATTGGCTTCAAGATTATCCAATGCCACCAGCGTATCGGCCTTAGCCGAGAGATTATTCTGGTTAATCTTTTCAACCTTGCCGCCCTGTACGAAGTTGCCTGCGACATCCTGCTGGCCGGACTGCTTTTCCTGCACCACCGTATCGTAGACATATTCGCCCGCACCGGGGATGATGGTGATGTCCTTGATTTTGTCTTCAAGGTCGAAGGCCTTTTTCAATGTACGTCGCACCTCAAACGTGAAGTTGGGGATGCGGTTGCCATAATCGCCAAGCGGAAAGTCCTTGATGACCACATACGCCATGCCACGATAACCAGGCGTTTGGCCAGCGGGCAGGAAAGTAGAAATATAGGTGTCGGGCAGTTGCGTTTCGTCGCCGAGATAAAGAGTGTATGACCCTTGCGTCAAATCCAGCTGCTTCGCGTCCGCCCAGACGCGCACCACCTCACTGATCGGCCCTTCACAAATCGCCACCGCAATACTGGCCGTATAGGTGTAGGTCGTGGTGGTGGTTTCCACACTACCGCCACCACCACCGCCTTTGCCGCCACCGGAGCTTTGTGTGGTGGTGGTAATATGTTCCTGAATCGGTCGTGACCAGATGATGTTGCCGGCGATGCGTGCGTTGCCATACACTAGCGGAATCGCCTTGCCATAGCTGGAGGCTTGCACCATCAGATCGGTGAGACGCGCACCTTCCTGATTAATCCGCGCCTTGCTGCCAAAGATGGAACGGTCAATGAATCCGCCGAGATATCCACCCACGCCGCCAGCAAGAGAAGCAAAGAACGTCCCCGCGCCAAGTGCTGCAGCACCCTGACTTGCTGCCGCTGCTAAAACTATGGCTGCCATCGGTACACCTTCACCAATCGTGATTTCCAGTCATCATCCAGCCGGTGTTCCACCACACGGCGCGACGGCGCAAAACTATGAATCATTCCAAGTCCGCCCTCATAATCAGTAAGGATGGCCAAGTGCTGCGGATTCTCTCGAACCTTGAACAAGGCAAGATCGCCTGTGCGCGCATCCGTTATTGGCACCTCGGCGAGCAATCCGGTCAGTTTTTCCGTAAGGTATTTGCCGTCTGGCTCTTTGGAATAAGTGATCTCGTCATAACCGGCGAGTGGGCGACCATATGCATCTTTCAATCCCATCTCATCTACCACCCCGACGATGAGACCGAGGCAGTCGCAGCCTTTACCTTTCAGCCGCGCCTGATGGTGAAACGGTGTGCCAAGCCAAGTGCGGGCTTGACGCACAAGAACATGAACATCTATGTTATTCATATGATTTACTTTTTTGTAAAAACACTGATAACGGCACTGATTGTTGCCGCAATTTCGGAGCTGGCGCGGCGATATAGTATGTTCGCTGCAGCGCTGGCTTCCTTACCCCTGACATCAATTCTGGCGTTCGTATGGATATATCAAGAAGGCAAGGATAATAGGCAGATTATTGAGCTTTCTTATTCAATATTCTGGCTGGTTATTCCTTCTCTGGCCTTCTTTTTGCTGTTACCGGTCTTGATGAAGTTCGGGTTCAGATTTTATCCTGCATTGGCTTTAAGTTGCCTTGGCATGGCGTTAATTTATAGCGCATATATTGTCGTGATGCGCTGGTTTGGCATTCAAATTTCTTAGGCCTGTTCCAAATCATTCGCCGTGGCGGCGGTAGCGAGCATTTTGTCAGTACCAGGTACATGGGGCTCACCGCGAAAATTGACGGCATTGGTAAATTTAGTGAAGCAGGTGTTGAAGGTTTTGCCGCATCCCGCAATGGCGTTGAAGGTATCGCCGGTGGCAATGTTGTTCGGCATAGGCAGCACCAGCGTGACCTGCTTGTTGGAAAATTCCTTAATCTCCATGCGCCGCCCGGCATTTGCGCCAGTGAGCCACATCACTTCGCCGCCTGAGAAATAGCCTGCCGCCTGCGTGAGCGCGTTGCTGATAAAGACCTGACGGCTGGTCACGGTATCAACCGTTCCTGCAAAAGTGAAGCTGGCCAGATTCACCTTGCAGCGTGTGTCGCCCAGCACGGCGCGGCAGGTGGGTGAATACAGTTCCACTATATTCTGGCTAAGTTTTTGCGCCAAGCCGCGCACCTCGGCAATAAACTGCCCGTTCTTAAGGCTCACCTCACCAAGCCAGCCACGGCGGTGCAGAATAATTCCTTGCGAGAGATCGGCCACATTGACCATAAAAATCTCGATCTCGGCGAAGTCATATTTTCCAGCCATAATGTCGACTTCGGTGATTGAGGTGGCATCAAGGATTCCGGCGATATCAAGATTGTCTACCGCGAATTTATCCTTCGTCTCAATGCTGGTGGGCGAAAACCCAGTTGCTGCCTTGTAAAGCTGGCTGCTTACGGTGAGATCGGAAGTGTGATCGGTAAATCCCATCACCGTGCTGTCCACGAGCGTCAGCTTCCAGCATACCGCCAGCGTCGTGACTTCGGAGGCGATATGCGCGGTTAGATTGGCGGATGCGGTTCTCACAGGCGTGTCTCCACGATGGGGATTGAATCCCACAGATATTGGGCTGGCCCGTCAATGCGGACGGCAAGAGCGTCCGTGTCAAATCGCACCGGCACATCAAAATCATAATCAGCACTTACTGCAATGCCCACACCAGGTGCGACCGTAAAAGTCACGATACCGGTGGTATGATCGACGGTGAAGCCAGAACTTTGCAAAACGCTGTTCAGGTAGATTGTTACCGTGCCGCTCACGAGTTTTTTGATGTCGCGGATATAGCTATTGCTGCCACTGGTGTAAGTTTTTGTCAGTTGAAATGCGGTCTGGCTGCCATTACCCGTACCGATATTTTGTCCCACCGCCTGAAAATCGCTCCAGTCTTTAAAGCGGAAACCATAGGCTTTTCCGAAACGCGCACGGAAGAAGGCGATCACCGCATCCATATCGCCTTTGTTTTTAATGCCGGTGGAGACATCCCAGCGCCCAAGACTTTTCAGCCAGTTGATGTTTCGCTGTTCAAACCCGCCTTGGGTCGTGGTGATGCTGGTATTAAACATCGGCCCGCCGGTGGCGCCGTAAGCAATCTTCGGCGGAAACTGCACTTCATGAAACGCTGCCATTATCCATTCCTCGTTTTAAAGCGCCCCATCTGCGCCGCGAGGCGATTCATGATTTGCCCCTGGCTTTCCGAGAAACTCTGGGCATTGGGGGTGGTGATATTCATAACGATCTGCGGAGTCTGCATACGCGCATTTTTGGGAATCACTGTTTCTCCGCGTTGCAGGATGGCGGGGAATTCATCGGGAAGTAAGCCGTTATGGAGGCGCGGCGCACCTGCAAAGGCATAGGCGGGGATCACGCGGCGTGGCGCGCTGGTTTCACCCACTTTGCCGCCGTCATGAAACAAGCTGCCAAAAATATCGCTAAAAAAACTGCCGAATATGCCGCCTCCGGATGATCCGCCGCTACCGCCGCCAATGGCACTACTCAAAGCCCCCGCAATCGGCCCCGTTACGTTCTCACGTAGGAATGAGCGTAGAATATCCTGCTCCAGTGATTGGAACAGGTCTCCGATTTTGCTCAAGGAAAACTCGCCGCTCGATACCATATCAACCAGCGTGTCTTCTACCTTCTTGGCGGCACTTCCAAATAAATCCTCGGCATTCTTTGCCGCGTTGGTAGCTTCATCGGCATAACGCCTGAGTGCGCGGGTGGCACCAGCCTCCCACTTGTCGCTGTCCAACAAGGATTTGTTGTAGATATCCTTGAGTTTAACGGCGTAGATCTCCTCGACCTTATCGATGTATTGCTGGTTCGCATCGGTTGCGCCGCCCAAATCCTCGATAACACGCGCTTTCCATTCATCAAGTGCCTGTTTGGCAAGGTCGAATGAGGGCTTGGTCTGTAAGATGCCGCGATTGATTTCCTCGATAGCCTTGTCACGGCGATCTTCTGCCTTATTGGGTTTATTCGCATCCTGCTTATTGGCATCAGCGAGGCGAACCTTGGTCGATGCATCAAGCGCGGCAAGCGCCTTTTGCGCCTCGGCACTGTTCGCATCACCCTTATTCAACCCGATGATCTGCTTGCGCCGTTCCTCGGCTTCTTTCAGGATTTTCTGCTGTGCGGTAAGTGTGACATCTTCATATTCCTTCAGGTATTTTTTCTGAAGTTCCAAGAGGTCGTTATTACGTTTCTCCGCCGCTTTCTTTTCCGCTGCATCGCGGGCATTTCTGATTTCTTCATCGGCCTTACGTTGTTCGGCAGCGATTTCATCATTGATCTTCTGCAGTTCGCGTTTTTTGGCTTCAAGCCCAGGCGCGCTTCCAAGCACGGCAATATCCAGCTTGGTGCCGAAACTATCCTGCAGGCTGCTGATTTCTTCTTCGAGTTGTCCTTTGCGCTGCTCTCGTGTTGGGCTGACGGCTTCCTGCAACCCACGCACCGCCTTGGTTAAAGCTGAGAGCGCCCCTTGCGCGAGGGCAGATTCACCAACCGTGCGCCCGAATGATTCCAGCAAATCATCCCACGCATCGCCCAGAGAATCGGCAGCACCCGTGAGTCCCTTAGCCTGCGCTTCGGCAAGCCCACGGGTTTTGCTTTCCAAATGTTCGAGGATAATCGCCTGCGCCGAGGCAACATCGCCCATCTTCACAAAATTTTCTATCGCGGTTTTCTGTGTGGGCGATAGATCGCTGAATTTGCGCGCCAGCCTGCCGAGGCCTTCTTCTGGGGATTCGAGCGACTTGCCCAGCATATCAGCAGCGGAAGGCACATCCGTGCCAAGCCGCACGGCCAGATTGGTGGAGAGTGCCAACGCACGGGTGAATACATCGCCCGCGACATTTTCAAAAGAAGTCAGCGCGGCGGCGGCATTCTGAATTTCCTCCTTCTTAAAGAGCGTGTTACTTTCAATGGCTTCGCCAAGCGCGGTGATTTCACGGGCGGTGACACCGGAAGCGGAATCCGTGGCGCGTAGTGCAGCGTTTAGATTGTTAAGCGCCTGTTCCGCTTCCTTGAATTCTTTAATGCCTTTGGCGGTGGCAACGGCAAGCGTACCGATAGTGGCTGCAAGTGCAAGACCCACAGGGCCAAGGCGACCCAGCACGCTGCCCACCGATCCCGCACTTCCGGCCAGCCCCTCCATGCCGAGGCGAACTTCCTGACTAACCGAATTAACGGCAAGCAATGCCCGCGAGGCAGGCTGGGTAGAATCCTTAATCTTTCTGAGTGCTCGCTCGCCTGTATCTCCGGTGGAGCTTAATTCATGGCGTGCTTTATCCCCGTCGATCACCGCCAGTCGGATCGAGATGTTTTTCGTCGTTGCGGTTGCCATGCGTGTACCTGCCAGTCATCATGCCCCGCTCGGCGTGATGGAAAAGATGTAGAAATGCGTTGGTGTCGTATCCCAAAGTACGGGAAATGATGACGAGTGCTTCAAGATCAAAGCCAAGCACTGCGCCGCCCATGCCAATGCGAAGCTGACTGCTACCGCGCATGATGACATCCCAGACTTCGAATCCTTCTTCGGTGTGAGGCGCGTGTTGCTGGTATGGGCAATATTCTCCCGTCAGCGGGTTGGCTTCTCCGCGCGCGCAGGCGAGGTTTTCCGACGCACACCCTTCGCAGTAGCGCGGCCCGCCGCCATAGTGCCATTCGCAACGGGCCGCGATGCGTTTCCCTCCGCCTCCAACACATCAAGCTGCTTCAAATAGGAAATGCCAAACGCCTCATTCATGAACCAGATGTCCATCAGCTCCCCTATATTATCTTTGGTAAGCGGCGCGATATTGTCAGTTCCAGGAAGAAATACCTGTTCCCAGGCAATGATGGAGGCTTTTGCCAGTTCCTTCATCAGCGTGGTGTGCGATACCGACTGGCGGGTCTGATCATCCGCCAGATCGGGGATTTCGGCAACATCCTGCCCAGCCTCTAGCCGCGTCTTACGCTCGGTTTGCAAGGCCAGCATGGAACGTATGGCTTCGGCCTGCGCCATATGCATGAGCGCACTGGTAAGCGGTTTCACTTTCACCCGTACACTAGCGGGAAGATCAAGCCAGAACGGTTCTTTCTTTAGATCAAGTTTCAGCATGGTTGCTCCTTATGGATAGCTGGTGACATCGTTTTTAAGCACGACAGTGACGGATTTGCTGAGTGCATCGTCATACACGCCTTGCCAGTTGAAGCTGGTCTGCACACCGCCTGGGCCGGAGATCGGGATGCGCGGGCGCGGCAGATACACTTCATGGAATGTCCATGTGAGGTTGAAGTTATTGCCGTCCAGCCCCGCCAGACGGTAAGCCAGCTCCAGTTCGATGGCGGTATTGTTAATCGCATCATCGACCAGCGTGGTGTCGGCAAAGCGCACATCGATGCTGCCGGTGATGGCAATGGTGGTGGGATCAACCCCATCAATCAGCCCATCACTGCGGATAGTCGGCACGCCCTGCATACCGTTGGAATAGGTAAACTGCGCGCCCGTCACATTGCCCAGTGCCACATTGTTGCGTTTGACCGAGCCGTTGAACTGGCTGAAAGGTTTGTAAATCCTCGAAGTTGGGGTGCCGCCCTGCGAGGTGGTGTAGCGGGTTTCACCCTGCGCCAGAACATTGAGTGTGGCGTTCGCCGCGCCAGAGCGCTGGAAATTAAGTGCCATCGAATTGAGCATGCAACCCGTATGCACAAAATAGGCTGGCACATTGGCATGGCCAATCTCAGCCGCAAAGGATGGAAGTGCTGCTGCACCGCTTACAAACGTATGATTATAGCCACCGCCCGATAAAGTCGCGCCACTCACCACGCCATTGACATTACCGGAAGCAAGCGTGAAGTTGTTGCCAGCAGCCCCAAGCGTATCATGCACAATGTTTAGTTTTGTGCCTGCGCCATTAGAGTATGTGGCGGGGGTAATGCTGGCATTAACAGAGGCGTTAAGGTCGGTTGCCAGCTGCGTGAGCGTGGCGTTCAGGTTCGCGCCGATATTGGTCTGCGTACCGCTGGCACCCGATGCCACGAACGTCCATACCACGCCGTTAATGGTAATGGTGTGTCCTGCACTGGGGTTGGCGGTGAAGGTAATGTCACCCGTAGCGGCAACGCCCAGAGTGGCAGGATTTCCCATCAGCAGTTGCAGCCAGCGGCCAAAGTCACGCCCCTCCACCGGCACGACGATATTGCCTTCATCGTTAATGACATCGCGGAATGGCGCGCGGGGCTCGCGGCCTTGCCCCAGCAGTTCGGATGAAAGCAGTCCTTGCTCGGCGCTTAAATCCGACGAAACGAACGCGAATTTCTCCCAGTTACCGAGCGGCTTCACTCCATAGGTTGCTTCCTTCAGGGCGAGCAGTGTTGCCGCCGATCCATATGATCTGGCCATAAATTCTCCTTATAAGTTTGAGGTTAATGAAGCGGACTTGCGGTATGAAAACGCATCATCACATTGACACTGGCAGCTCGCATGGCGGGTGCGCCTTCCACCGCTTCCTGAATAAATTCCGGTGCGCGCGCCTCGATCCATTCAGCCAATCCGCCCAGCGTGCGGTCGGCTAAAATCAGGTTTTCGATAATCATCAGCAGATCGTCGAGCGTTGTACCCTGGCTTTGGGCATAGGCCGTGTTCACCACCAACTCGATGGTGGCGATATGCTCATAGATGTAAGTAAGCGGGGAGAGCAGCACTTCCGGCTCGCCGGATTCTCCGTCCTGCAATGTAATGATCGCACCTTTCTCAGGCACCTTCATTGCCTTGTCGGGATTACGCACCACCTTGATCAGGCTGGTTTCGAGCGTCTTCAGCTCATTAAAAAAAGCCGACACTATCTGTTCTCTAACGCTCGGCATTGCCTGTCTCCTGCCAGTTATCGATTACAAGCTGCGGTAATTTCTCCTGCCAGACCGTGGCGGCGCCAAAAACATCAAGCCGTTTTTTCAGCATCACCATCGGCACCAGAATGAACATGACCACCGTGGTCAGCCCACGCCCGGATTTAAGCGCGGACTCTGATGCCTTGCGATAACCTCCGCGCTTGCCGGAACCCGCCCGCAAATTATCCACCACCAGCAGCGATGGTGCGCCACGGCGGTAAACAAAACGGAGTCTTCCCAATGAATGTTCGGGAAAATTGCTGGGATTGATGCGCTTGCCGCCAATGCCGCGCTTGGGGGCGGCGGGTGTAGGAATGGCAAGAAAAGTGCCTTTATCACTGGTGATGGCCGCCCCGTCATTAAAAGCGCGGATCACCTGTGGCATATCGGCGTAGACCAGCCCAGCCGTACCCAGTGAAAACCCACTTGCCGGATAGCGGCGCATTTTCCATGTGCGCGCCATTTTTTCGCCAAGCCCCGAACGCACAACCTGCGCACGCAAGTCGCTTTTCAGTCCATTGGCAGCCTCGACCACGCCTTTGGTCACTGCTTTTTCGGCAGCAGCGGCTTCTTCCTTCATGATCTTTTTCAGATCACCACGGATTGCCGCCTCCAGCCTCATAATTTTTTAGTCTCCACTGTCCATATTAAACGATGAATATCCCGCCGTGGTGCGCCGATGATGCGATAATCTTCACTTCCATAGCGTATGACATCGTCCTCGTGTGGTTCACTTACCTCGGTGGTTTTCAGATCAAAGAGCGTGACCTCAGCGACAAGAATCGTGTCTCCAAGCCCAATAATCTCATCGGGACGTTTTGGGATGACGGTGACAATTCGGTTCGGGCCAATCCGTGGTTGAAAAGTCACCGTTACCCCAAGCCTGGCAAACATCGAATCCACTGCACGGGAAAACGCCGTCATGCGGCTTTACCGCCTTGGGGATCAGCGGGCGGCTTGCCGCCTTGCGTCTCCTTTTCGGGCGTTTTTTCCTTCTCAGTCGTTTTCGCTTCAGCCTTGGCAACACGCTGCGCGATGCCGCGTGCAATCAGGTCTTTGGCTTCATCGTCATCGATATCGACCGGCGTACCAGGAGGCACTTCCTCCGTTTTTCCGGCTTTACCAACAACAAGTGTCGTGTGTGATGTGATTTTCATGAGTGTCCTCCATTAATTGACGGTTGCGCAGAAGCAGGCATTCGGGCGATACGGCACGACGAGTGGCGCCGACTGCAGGAGCAGCCACCGCACAGCAGGGTCTTCTTCCAGCCACGATTTGCTGAAATAACGCTGGGCGCGGTATGCGGCTTTTTCGTCCTGAATCACGCCGTAACAACGTGTGCCTTCCACGTTGACGGGGCTGCCCAGAATCACCGTGTTGGTAGGAAGCATTGGCACGGTGTTGCCCAGATCATCGGTATAGACATCGTTGTAAATCCAGATGTCGAAGTCACCAATCGTGCCGATGAAGCGTGCCTTCTCATTACCTTGGCCACGCACTAGTGGGTCGACCTGGAAGGCCGAATTGGTGCCACGGTATATGGTGAGCAACGCTTTCACATCGTCGCTGTTTCGGAACAGTCGCCATGCGGCAGGGTCCATGATCACCGTCTTGGCGGCAGCACCAGACTTGGTTTGAACAAGGCTTGCCCAGTCCTCCAAATTATCCAAAGGCTTGATGCCAGCCTGACCCCAGCGGTTTACACCCGTGAGCGTCACAGTGAGTGCCGCATCACGCTGAAAATTCACCACCACGGTTGGGTAGTTATCTCCTGAAACGGTCACTTGTCCCAGCCGCAATGCTTCGGAGGCCATCACTTCCTCGCGGCGTGTGAGGTTCTCCAGCTGGTTGGTCAGTGAACGGTTCAGCGCCGCATCCCGACGTTGTTGGGGTGTAAGCGTTCCACCAATGACTTCCCCTATGTTGCGTTTGAGAGGGGCACTGGGGTCAAAGCGTCGCTTATCCTTGGCATAGGCTGGCTTGAAACTTTTGGTTTCATAGCCGGAATCAGCGACGACTTTACCCGCAACCAGCGGTGACACAAACGGCGTGAGTCGAGGTTTCGATTTGTCGATATCGAAGAAAATCTCTTCGGTATCGGCGGTTTGTACCTGACCGAAAAATGCATCGAGCAAGAATGAGGCTGGACGGTCGAGATACTCGACAGTCTTGTTCAGCACTTGGGTAGAAAAAATGTCGACAGGCATGGTTAAGCTCCTTGGTTTTTGGTTAAGAAGATGGATTTATTCCGCAGGCCAGATGAGATGGAGGCTGCGGTGTGGCCAGCGCCAAGCGTCAGAGCGAGTTCATTGAACTCACCCGACAAATAGGCGACGGCTTCCTTGTCGGCGGCGGAGGCATCGGTATCCTCTCCGAGGATGGCCTCCGGCGTTTGTGATCCATCCACCGCTGCCGAGGCGCTGAGGATATATTTGCCGCTGGCGGTGATGCGCCCCAGTACCGCTCCACGTATAAGATTGGCTGGGGTTGCGATGGTCACCTTGCGTGCAACGCGTGGAAACTCACCGGCGATTAGATTGTCAGGGGTATAAGTGCCCTGATTGGTAAAGCCTGATACTGGCATAGCGTTATCTCCTTTGGGTTCTAGGGTTGGGTTATCAATGGATTGCAGGTCATTAAGGGGTTGGTTCATGAAGCCGCAGCGAGGCGTTTAGCCACGCTGTCGATGGAGTCTTCCTCGGCTTCGGCACTTGCTGGCGTGATTTTTGGATTGCCGAGATCGCGCATGGCCGCATCGAAGCCGTTGGTTTTTGGTTCGGGCTGAATTTTTGGTGCCTTGGCGAGCATGGCGACCGCGCTATCCGCTGCCATATCGGTGGCAAAGGACAGGTGCTGGGCAAGATCACCGCGATCCTTGGCTTCCTCGGATGCAAGGATGGTCTGGATGCGTGATCGCTCGGATGCCCTCGCATCGCTTTGCACTTGCGTGAGCAATTCAGGATGTTCTTGGGTGAGTGTTTCTAAATTCATGGTGGTCTCCTTCTGTTGAGTGGTTGCGGGTAATAAAAAACCCCGCTGGAAGGCGGGGTTTGAACTGGCGGAGAATTCCGCGATCAGTTTTTCGAGAGAGCCAATGCGGTCGGCAAGACCAGCATTCACGGCGTGTGCGCCGATTAATATGTCGCCGCCGCCGAACTGTTCCAATACTTGTGCGGCTTCAATGCCGCGATTGCGCGCGAGGGTGTTCACAAACACTTCCGCCATCGCATCAATGCGTGCCTGTAGCTTGGCGCGGCCTTCATCGGTTTCAGGATTAAGGCGTTTGAATGGGCTTTGTGAGGAAACGATTTCAATGGTGGTGGGTGCATTTTTATCGGGCTTGGCACCACGATACACCGCAACCACACCAATCGAGCCGAGGCCAGAGGTCTCAGAGGCAACCACCTGATCGGCGGCACTGGCAATCCAGTACGCACCCGATGCCGCATCGCCGGAAGCATAGGCGATGATCGGTTTCTTACCGCGTGCTGCGAAAATCATATTGGCCAGCTCGGAGCAGCCATTAACCTCGCCGCCAGGGGAGTCGATATTGAGGATGATGGCGTTGATGTCGGGATTGTCGAGCGCGGCAGTAAAATCCTGCGCCAGAATCTCATACGAGGTGGCACCGCTGATCGCCGTGAAGATATTGGCATAGCGGAAGAGCGGCCCCGTGACGGGAATCACCGCCACGCCATCACGTTCAATCACGGTATGGGTGTTTTGTAGTTCTTTACCAAGCCGTGCCGCCACTGCTTCGGGTTTTTCATTCTCGCGTTCGGCAATTTCCAGAATCGTCTGCAATGAAGATTCCGTGATTGCCCACGGCTCACTGGTCGCTTTGTTCCATGCTCGCATTGTCATTCTCCTCATCGTCGGTGGTGTTTTGTTTGCTGTCTTTTCCTTGGCCGGGGAGTGATTTAACCGCGATACTGGGCGTTAAGTCCCCCAGACCAAGTTCTTTGATTTTTGCCTTCTCACGGGCGCGCTGCTCCAGCACGTCTTCCCAATCGAGTCCCTGCATGGCGCATTCATCTTCGAGCGTAGAAAGCCCAGCCTCTATGCGAATTTGTGAGGCTTGAGCTTCTTTGACGGGGTCAACCCAGCCGCGACCAGGGCCGATCCATTTGCAGCGCGACCATGCCGCGCGGTTAGTGTAAAAATCCTCTGCCTCGATTTTGCCGCTATTGATGGCTTCTTCCAGCCACAGCTCGTAGACGGGCTTTGCCCAATAGGTAGCAAGCCACTGCCTGCGCCCAGAAAAGAATCGCCATGCTTCGAGCAATGCCGCGCGCGCCGAGGAATAATTCGTCTTCGAAAAATCCTTCATCAGCAGTTCGAAGGGCAGATTGAGGCCTGTGCCAATATGGCGCAGGATATTTTCCACGAACGCGCCATACGATGAATTCGGGCGGCTCGGTGTAAAAGGTGAGAGCTTGTCACCAGGAAAGGTGGTGATGATGGAGCCGCCTGCGAGTTTTGCTTTCCATTCGCGGCGTTTCGCATCGTAATCTTCAAAGCTGCCGCCGAACATTTCGACGACCGTCTCTGCATCCAGCGGCGTTTCAATGAAGGCGGCGATCATGGCATTCACCACCGCTGCTTGCAATTCCGACCGCTCGTAGTGATCGAGCATTTTGAACATCGGCATAATCGGGGTAAGCGCAGGTTTTCCTCGGTTCTGGCCGGTGCGTTCCTTGTCATGGATATGCAACACACGCCTGCGTCCGAACGCGGTGCGCGAAGGAATGCGCTGCCATTCATCCGCCGAAGATGCAAACGGCATGAACACATCGCCAGGATGGGTCTTGCGGATGTGGTATGCCAGCGGCGCACCGTAATCATCAATCTCAATGCCGCCACGTAACGTTTTATCATCTGGCTTGCTGCCTGGATTGCTCAGGCGATCCGGTTCCACCAGCTGGATAGTGGTGGCGAAGGCATTACCACGTTCCGGCAGCCACAGTGGCAGTGCCAATGCCTCGCCATTAATAAAGCCGGAACGAAATACCTGCGTGGTCATCCCTGCAAAATTAAGCGACAGGGCGGCATCGCATTCCAGATTTTCAGCCCAGCAACGCCAGAGCGATTCGACGTCACGCGACCAATCATCCGCCCATTCCTTGGTGCGGCCCAGCGCACGGTAATCAGGCAGTGCCACCAACCGTAGCCCTGTGCCGACGACATTATCCACCATCGTCTGCGCCGCGCCCGATGCCACCCCATGATTGCGGGTGAGATCACGCGAACGCCCGACGAGCGTGGGAAGTTCGCCCAGCAAATCCACGTCTGCCGAGCCGTTTCCGGGCAGCCAGCTGGAAAGTTCGCGCGCAGTGAGCGATGCAGCGCGGTGAGAGGTATCACTCATCGAACACCACCTTGATCACGCCACGACGCGCTGTGCCGTTTAAGCGATTGATCTGCATTTTGAGTTTTTCGATATATTGCTCCAGCCTGATACTATCGGCCTGTGCATAGGTGGTGCTCCCATAGCTTCCGATAGAAACGCTCACTTCTTTTACGCCCATCATCAGCTGGTGGTGGGCTTCTTCCGCTTCGGCGAGACGGGTCTGCAAAGTGGCAAGATCGGTCATTGTTAATCCTCAAAGATAAGGGTCGTCGGCAGCGATGACATTACGCTGGCTGATCGTATTGCTGCGTGGTTGCGGCGTTGGCGATGAAGCCTGTGGTTCCTGTGTTGCGGTGTAGGTATCCGCGTAAGGAACGCTCCGTTGTTTGCCGAGCGCGGCCTCCAGCTGTTGCCATTGACGATCAGAAAAACGGTCAATGCCATAGAGGCTCGCCGCCGTGCGGGCATAGACACGGCAATCGAGCGCCTCGTTATTACGCGTCGGGTCTTTCTCCCAGCTGGCGCGGGGGAAGCCTTTATGCAGCTTGATCACGCGCTTTTCGGCGGTGAGCTGCTTAAAATACTCCTCGGCATATTCAGGGAAGTGGCACGTTCCTGGTGGAAACGGTTCATCTTCCTTGGTCGGGCGGTCAAGTTTCAGCCAGCGATACAGCTCCATCTTGGCAACTGGCCCGCTGACATTCCATACACGGAGGCCACGCTTTTTGCTTCCCACATCGGCTTTGGAAACGCTTAAAATCAGTGCCGTTTCACTATCGCGGCCTTTGACCGCCACCACCGTGCGCGGCGTGGAGGCACGCGCACCCGCGCCACCCCAGCTCGCCTGCGGATGGGTTTTAACCCAGCCGTAAACATCCTGTGTTGCATAGCCGCTATCGACCGCCAGCACGCGGATGGGAAGTGTGCCGCCACCTGCATGTTGCCAATCCCGCCGCAGCAATGCTTCGAGCTTTTCCCACACCTCTGGCATGGCGGTGTCGCCCATGAGCACATGGTAATCGACCGACCAGCTTTCTTTATGGCGTCCCCACGCCACCACCTCGCATTCGATACGGTCTTTCTGCACGTCCGCACCGGCCGTGAGGAAAAGACCTCCATGCGGCACGATGCCCATCGTATATGTTTCGCGGCGTTCGTAGAGCCGTTTCCATTCCGGCGCTTCGTATTCTTCCTCATACGGCTCACCCAGCACCGTATTAACAAATCCCTTCATCAGTTCAGGATTCGCCTGTGCGTTTTCGAACATCTCCGCCGCATCACCCCATGAAAACCAACCCACGGGGCTGTAAAGCGATGACAAATGATAGCCGATGGTGCGGCCATCCGTTTCAGCGGTGGCCACCCAGCGGCCACGCGATAGCATCTGCGTTTTGTGGTGCTCGTCAATCAACGCGCCGCATTCTTCGCAGGCATATTGTGCTTCTTGCGGTTTGCCCTCATGCCAGCGCAACTGCGTAAAACGCAGCGGCTGAAAATGATCGCAATGCGGACACGGTACATGGAAATACCGCTGGTCGCTGCCGTCGAATTCCCGTTGGATGCGCGAGATACCCTTGGTGGTGGGCGTACTCACCAGAAAAATCTTCCGCCGCTTCTGGAAGGTGGCGGAGCGGCGTTCGGCGAGCAGGATCGGATCGCCTTCGCCCTCCACATCGCCAGGATACCCATCGACCTCATCCATAAACAAATACCGCGCAGGCATGGAACGAAGCCCCACCGCCGAGTTGGCGCCCGTCATTACCAGAATGCCGCCCCGAAATTCCTTGCTCAGGATCGTGTTGCCCGAATCGCGTGCGCGTGCGGGCTTCACCAATTCGCGCAGCTCCGGCGTTTCATCGATTTGCGGGTCGATACGCTGCTTTGAGTTACGTTTCGCCAGCTCCACCGTTGGCGCCACTGCCATCATCGGCCCCGGTGCCATGTGGATGACGTAGCCGATCCAGTTATTGCCGCATTCCGTGCCACCGATTTGCGCGCCTTTCATGAACACGATCTTCTGCACTGGCGAGTGCGGCGAGAGATTATCCATGATCTCCTGCAGGTAGGGCGTGCGGCTGGTGCGCCACCGACCTGGCTCGGCGGCGGATTTGGAAGACAGCATCCGGTAGCGATCCGCCCACTCGGAGACGGCGAGGAACGATTCGGGCGTTAATCCACTGCGCCACTGGCTTTCTACCGCATCCGCACCCTCATAAAACTCAGTCGAGACTTGCGCGGAATTCGGCAAGCTCTGAAAGGTGCTGTCTGACATAGGTTTCCAGCGTCACATGCGTGGTGTGGGGATCAGCACCCAGCTCCGCCGCCATTTGTGCGGAAACGCGGGCTGGCCAGTTAAGCCATGCATCACGTTCCTGCCGTCCCAGCTTAAAAACATGTGCCATAACTTTCGCCCTGTCGATTAACTCGCCCTTAAGTTTCTGCAGCCGCACGCGGTTGGTTTGCGCTTTGAGCACTTCATTCGCGGTGCGTGCCTGCATATAGGTGGTGCCGCCATTTGCGGGTGCGCCATTTTCTTTCAGCGTATCGCGCACGGCATCGATCGCGGCATCCGGCACCGGCTTCACCGTTTGCGATCCGCGTTGCTGCGCGGCATCGGTGTTTATTTTCCAAAGCGCATCGGCTTTGCCAGAATCAATGCTGCCGTCTGGCTCCAGCCGGATACGACCTGTTTTTATGGCCTTCCTCACCGCCGCATCGCTGACCCCGCGATGGCGACCATAGGCACGAATCGACATGCCCATATCAACCCCCAAAACCCCATAAAACCGCCATGCTCAAGACACACCTCCAGTCAAGCCGAATATACGCTTAATATATTGATAAATAATGCGAATTATTGCTTTTTCTGGTTGATTAAGATGCAGTTCGAAGCATTCATGGGGGTGTCCACAGGGGACAACAACCAACCGAAAGGAATGCATATGAAAAACGAACCGCTACCCACCAACAACGAAGAATGGGGCTTTTGGGGAACCAGCGTCAGCAACGGCTACGATGCCGCGATGACCTGGGATACCGCCAGCCGCTTTTTTGCCAAAACCTTTAACCTCGCGCCGGAAGAAACCCGCACGCTGCTCGATGCGCGTTTCGGTCGCCACCTTGCGGATGACTTGAGCTTCATCAACGGCGGCCCAGCAACGGCGGAGGCGGTTGCAAACCACCTCGAAAAACGCAACGCCGATAAAGGCTGGCGCAGGCATTTTGAAAAAGCCATCCGCGAGGAGACGGGCAAGCTGATTCCCTACACCACGCCGAAAAGCAAAGACGAGATACTCACCAACATCGCGCTTACGCATCTCAATTTTGAGACGCTCGAAGAACGCAAATCCGACAGCCTCGATTTTAAGGATGTCGGAGTGCTGAATGTCAAAGCCGCCCTCGAAGCTGCTTACACGGCGGGCAGAGCCAGCCGGAAAGGAGCGTAACATGAGCAACTTTGTAACCGTCCGATTTGCCCGCAAGCCAAGCAGCCTGCAAGAAATGCAAGCCGAGATTAACAGCCACGGCTGCGAGGTCGCAAAATGCGAAATCGCCGAGACAGTCACGCTCACCACCGAGGAGTATGACACTTTTACGCGCCTGATTTACAAGGACTGGCCTTGGCTCGATGGTCGGGGCGGCGACCGTAACGGCATCCGCCAAGTGGTGGCAATCACCGCGCCGGAGCGCGAAACGCTTTATGCCAATCCCGAAGGCTACAGCTACGCACGCTATATCGGCACCAGCCTCAACGAAGCCACTAACTGAAAGGAATCAAACCATGACCGCTTTTACGCATAACAATCGACAAACCTACCACAAGCAGAGCTACAGCTGGGGCAAGTTACGCACCTTACGCATGGGCAATGCCTATACCTGCATCATCCACCCAGAGCATCTGGCGGCGATTAACCGCAGCGAGGATTTCACCTGCGAGCAAGGCTTCTGCTGGAAAACCAGCATCGATAACGGCATCGTCACGCTGCAAAGCGGCGGCAACGCATTTACCATCTCACTCGCTGAACTCAACGCATAAGGAGCATTTTATGACAAAACCCAAATATCCCAACGTGCATGTGCAGCTGGTCGGTCAGGATGGCAATGCCTTTATGATTCTTGGTCTCTGCCAACGCGCTGCAAATAAAGCGGGGCTTCCAAAATCCGAAATCGAGGCCTTCATGCAAGAGGCAAAATCAGGCGATTACAATCACCTGCTGAATACCTGCATGGCGTGGTTCGATATTGATTAGGGAGCGCACATCATCGCATCCACTTTTTTAATCCGCTCACCCAGCCAGCGCATCGTGCCGGTGTGCATGCTATTGCCAAGCGCCTTGTAGCGCGGCCCATCGGCGGCGGGTTTTCCGCGATAGGGAATCAACGTATAATCATCGGGAAATCCCTGCAGCCGCTCACACTCACGCGGCGTTAATCGCCGCACCGCCATATCCGCCAGCACAGCGGGTTGATTATCTCCCATCTCCGCACGTAGCGTTGAGCAGGTTTCCCGCAAATCGGTCGGCCCTGCGTTTCGAGCGATGCTTCCAGGCTCGAAGGCGATGTAGGTGGAGCGGTCGCCACCGGCGGTGACGGTTTTGGATTGCTCGGTTTCGTTTACATACATGCCGCCGTTCGGGCGGTCTTTGCGTTTGCCATTGGCATCGCAGTAGGTGACGTTGTAGGCACGCGCTGGAACGAACAATTCTGCACCATTTAAAGCATGTTGATCTTCCAGTCCCATTTTATCGCCAAAATGCGCGTTGAGTGTTGACGCAATAGTTGCTGGCCATTTTTTGGTAATCAGGTTCTCCGTGCCGCCACCACAGTCTCCGCCATTAGCACGGATAGTTCCTACGCCTTCACGGTAGCCTCCAATGCTGCTTTGAGTAAAGCTGGTAGAGTTTTCCCGCGTTTCTCGGCGCGGCGTAATATCCCGCTGCAGGCTTTCGCGCTCAAATAATACCGCTGTGGCAGGTCGCCAGTCTCCAATATATCCGATAACGAACACACGCCTGCGTCGCTGTGGCACTCCGAAATACTGAGCGTCAAGAATGCGGTAGGCGAACCCATACCCGCATTCCGCCAACGCGCCGAGGAAGGTGCCAAATGTCCGTCCTCCGTCAATCGACAGCACACCGGGGACATTTTCCCAAACCACCCATCGTGGCTTTGTGCTTTGAGCAAGGCGAATAAATCCGAGTGCGAGGTTGCCCCGGTCGTCAGCAAGTCCTCTGCGAAGTCCTGCGATGCTAAAGGATTGGCAAGGCGTTCCTCCGACCAGAAGGTCAATTGCTCCATAATCATTTTCCGTGAGTGTCGTGAAATCACCGAAGAGAGGCACATTAGGATAATGATGCGAAAGCACCGCGCGGGCGAAGGGTTCAATTTCGGAAAATCCTGCCGCCTCAAATCCGAGCGGATGCCACGCCACTGTTGCTGCCTCAATGCCGGAACATACCGACAGATAGCGAATGGGTTTGGCATCCATAGGGCATATACGAAGTCAACGGAATTAGTTGGTTAGTGCATTGATTTATAATGCGTTTAAGTGCTTATAAGCGTTGCTATCCTTCGCATTCGAAGCATTCATGCACTTGTCCGTATGGACATTAACCGCAAACGCAAAGGAGCATGTATGATTATCCAACTTACCGACAACCAACGCGCCATCATCGAAGAGGCAACGCGGACAAAATATAACGATGTACGCGAGCTTGAAGCTCTCAAACGGCTTGGGCCGCCCATCCGCGAAAATATCATCAAGGGCATGCTCAAGCGCGGCTTGCTCGAAATCCGCCACGATGAAGATGGCGGCAAACTCACCCTGGTCAGCGACATGGGCTACGCCGCCATTGGTAAAGCCGCAGGCGAAGCACCTGAGACTACTACCGAGAAGGTAGCCGCCGATACGCCCAAACAATCCAAACAGCAGATTATGATAGACCTGCTCAAGCGCGAGGAAGGAGCGACGCTGCATCAGCTGGTTGCCGCCACGGGGTGGCAGAAACATTCGGTGCATGGCGCGATGGCGGGTGTGCTGAAAAAGAAGCTCGGCCTTGCTATCAAGTCTGACAAGAACCGCGACGGCGAACGCACATACAAAATCGCTTAATGGAGGACGTATGCTTACCGATAACGAATTGCGCGAGCAGCTCGAACGCCTCCGTGACCAGGCAATGGATGGCGATTGCAACTACAGTGAAAAACAATCACAGGCGTTGCAGAAAATCATGGATGCGATTGACCATCTTGCCTGACTATAGATTGCCCAGCCGGTTTGTGCTGGGCAATTATCGTTCCTGCGTCAGCGCCGCAAACGACTGGCCTGTTTCCTCCAGCGTTGCTTCCTTGCCGGTAAATTCCTGCCAGCGGCGAATGATGACATCGCAATATTTCGGGTCGAGTTCGATAAGACAAGCACTGCGGCCTGTTTTTTCGCAGGCGATGAGCGTCGAGCCGGAGCCACCGAACGGGTCGAGCACGATGTCGCGGCTCTTGCTGGAATTTTCCACCGCCCGTTGCACAAGCTCCACCGGCTTCATGGTGGGGTGGAGGTCATTAGACACGGGCTTATTGAAAAACCACACATCGCCCTGGTTGCGCGCGCCGCACCAGAAATGGGCGGTGCCTTCTTTCCAGCCATAGAGGATGGGTTCATACTGCCGTTGGTAATCAGCGCGCCCCATCGTGAACGTATTCTTCGCCCAGATGATAAATGTCGACCAGTGGCCGCCCGCTTTGCGGAAGGCGCTTTGAAGCGTGTCCAGCTCGGATGACGACATGCAGATGTAAATCGCGCCCTTGCACACGGCGACGAAATTCGTGCAGGCCTCCAGCAGGAACTCCTCAAACTCCGCACCGAGATTGTCATTTTTGATGGTACGTTTGTTCCCGCGCATTTTGTCTTTCGCGGTGGCACCGTAATTCACATTGTAGGGCGGATCGGTAAATACCATATCGGCAAGGCTTCCGCCTAACACACGCTCCACCGCATCGAGCTTGGTGGAATCGCTGCAGAGCAGGCGGTGCGACCCCAGCAGCCATAGATCTCCGGGCTGGCTAATAGCGATGGCTTCCACCTCCGGTACCGCATCGTCTTCGGTGTTGCCAACTTCCGTCATGGGGGCGAGCAGCTTATCCAGCTCGTCCTCGCTGAAGCCCATGATATCGAGATTAAAATCTTCCGCCTGCAGGTCGGTCAGCTCCAGCCGCAGCATTTCTTCATCCCATCCCGCATTCATGGCGATACGGTTATCGGCGATGATCAGCGCGCGTTTTTGTGTTTCGCTTAAATGTGCGAGCATAATGGCGGGGACTTCATTCATGCCCAGCCGCTGCGCTGCGAGCAAACGACCATGTCCTGCGATGATGCCTTGGTGCTGATCAATCAAGATTGGATTTACAAATCCGAACTCGGCGATGGATGCCATGATCTGCGCGATCTGCTCATCCGAATGGGTACGCGCATTACGCACGTAAGGAATCAGCCGCTCGATGGAATAGCTGGTGATGGAAAGATCGGTCATGGTATTCTCAGGTGCGAACCGAGTGCGAACTGCGAACCCGGATTTTATACCTATCGCTAAAAAAGTGGCGCGGCTTTGCCCCCCGCATACGTTCCAGGCACGGGGAGGACCCGTGGCTTGCCGATGCGATGTAGGATAGCGGGAGATGGGCGGAAAGCCGCGCCGAGCGGCAGGGAGTGAACAATAAAAAACCCGCTGATGAGCGGGTTCGGGCGAACACAATTGTTCGACTATGCAAAAATACATATCATCTAGGTGCACCTACTGTCAACAGTTAGGTTCGCGCTAAACTCTTATTTGGCTGTCCTGCAAACAATTCGCAGCACAATCCCACCCCACAAGATACAAAGCAACGAACCGCTGATAACACCAACCTTCACCATTTCCTGCAAGTGCGGGTCGGAGAATGCCAGCATCCCAATAAACAGACTCATGGTGAAGCCGATACCGGCGATGATGGATACGGCGTAGAGATGTTTCCACTGCGTTGCATCGGGCATACTCACCAGTTTGGTTTTAATCAGCAGCCATGAGGTGCCGAAGATGCCGATTTGTTTGCCGACGAATAGGCCGAGCGCAATGCCCAGCGGCAGCGGCTCAAGGAAACTGGAAAGGTTAAGCCCTTCCAAGCTAACTCCGGCACTGGTGAAAGCGAATATCGGCAGCACCACAAAGCTCACCCACGGATGCAGAAAGTGCATACAGCTATTCAGCGGCGAATGGTTCGGTTCATCCTTATCACGCATAGGAATCATCAACCCGACAATGACCCCAGCAAGCGTGGTATGAATGCCGGAATAGTAAAAGCAGAACCACAGGAACACGCCGATCAATATATACGGCGTGATAACAGCAATATTGGCGCGGTTAAGCAGAGCAAGTGCGGCGATGCCACCAGCGGCCAGTAGCAGCGGCATGACAGCAAGCCCGGTATTATAAAACGCAGCGATGACAAGGATTGCGCCAAGGTCATCAAAGATAGCCACGGCCAGCAGGAATATCTTGATGGCCGGTGGAATACCTTTCCCCAGCAGCGTTAGAATCGCCAGCGCAAAGGCAATATCCGTGGCGGATGGAATCGCCCATCCATGAACCGTATCCGGGTTGGCATGATTCAAGCCAAAGAAAATCAGCGCCGGAATCGCCATCCCGCCAGCAGCGGCGAATAACGGTAATAAAATCTGGTCGCGTTTGGACAAAAAGCCCTCACACATTTCGCGCTTAAGTTCCAAGCCGATAATCAGGAAGAAGAACACCATGAGGATGTCCTTCACCCAGTCTTTCAGCGCATGGGTTGCCATGTTTTCCTGAAAGCCGAAGGTGACAGGGGCGCTTACCAGTTCTTTATACATTGCTGAAAACGACGAATTTGCTGCTAACACTGCCAATAATGCAAACGCGATCATCACGATGCCGCTGGACGATTCCGTTTCCATGAATTCGCGGATACGGCGTGGCAGAACGCCTTGGCGCACAGAGGTTATTTCGGATGGGTGTTGCATAATCTATTTCCTGTTTTTATTCTCGTGCGGTTTTAGCTCCCACGGAATGTGTTTAATGCGGCATCGACCATGCCCTCGGCGCTGCCTCGGTCATCATATTGCTTTCGCAGGTAATGCGCGTCACTTCCACGGTGGCTGACGGCGGCAAGATGTTCCAGCGCGGGTAAACTTTCCAACGAATCGCAGTATGGTTCAATCAGGCGCAATGTGGAAAGTATATCTTCACGCAATGAAAGTGTTTCATAGGATTTAGGATGCACGATAGAGCCTTCCAGCCCGAAGCGGCACGCCTGAAAGCGGTTGTAGTTATAAACGAGGTAATCATCTTCAATCGGCGGCGGCTCGTGGCGTTCCAGCAGGTATTTGCATAATTCTTGCAGGTAACAGGCAAGCGCGGCAGCGTGTTTCACGCTCAGTGGCGTATCGCATACGCGCAGTTCAATCGTGCCATATTCCGGCTTCGGGCGAATATCCCAGTAAAAATCCTTCATGCTTTTGACGATGCCGGTATGCTCCATCTTGGCAAAATAATTCTGCACGAAATCATCCCAGCTCAATGTGAATGGCGCACGGCCAGAGAGTGGAAACGCAAATACGGAATTAAGCCGTGCCGAGTTAAACAATGTATCTTTGCCCTGCACGAAGGGTGATGAAGCGGATAGCGCAATAAAGTGCGGAATATAGCGGTTCAGCGAATGCAGTAGGAACATCGCATCATCGCCGGAAGCACAGCCAATATGCACATGCTGGCCGAAGATGGTGAATTGTTTGGCAAGATAACCATATAGCGCCGACACTTCGCGGAAGCGTGGTTTAGAAAATATCTTTTGCTCCGACCAGTTTTGGAACGGGTGCGTTCCGCCGCCGCAGATACCAATGTTCAATCTATCGGCGGCGTCGACTAACGTCGTTTTTATTTCCTGCAACTGCCCCAACAAACCAGAATGGTTCGTGTGAATGCTGGTTGCTATCTCAATCATGCTTTCGGCAATTTCCGGCATCACCGTGCCGGGGAATGGTTTGCGTTCTAGCAGATGCAGCAGATCGGGGCTGGATGCGGTGAGGTTAAAATCAGACAGGCTAACCAGCTGCAATTCCAGTTCCACGCCCATTGTTAGCGCATCGGATGTTTTGAATGGCTCTAACGGCATCAGCTTCCCTCCTTGTGAGGGGTTTCTTTCGCCCAGATCAGCGCACGCTGCGTGATAACAGGGCCAAGTATTTCCATGAACAGGGTCATAGCGGCTAATGCCGCCAATTCATCGACAAATTCTATGCCCAGATATTTTGCCTGTTCCAGCACCAGAATCACGAAGACGGATATAGGAGCCAGTGCCAGCCCCGTGAGCAAACCTTTATGCCATGACACACCACTCACATGCGCGAACGCTGCCACACCGATGGTCTTGGTAAAAAGTCGTGCGGCGATTAATAGCAAGCCGAGGCTTGCCCCCGCCCAGACTTTTTGCCATTCTAGCGTGGCAACCACGAATACGAACAGCAGCACCGTCAGCAATTCACCCAGCGCACCGAAATTACGCTGCGTCTGGCTGAACGAAATCCGGCGATGGCGTGCCACCATTCCAAAGGTCAGTGTTGCCAGTACCGGCGAAAGTTTGGCCGCATGGGTAACGGCCACCAGCAAAATCACTGCTAGCGCGAATGCCACCGTACCATCCTGCGTTAAATTACCGAGCCGCCGCATGATGCTCGGTATCAACAGACCGAATATTGCTCCCAGTATGGCGGAAATAAAAAGCACCGACAGGCCACCCGATGCCGCTTCCCAAAGATTGCCGGAACTCTTGAATACAGAAAACGCGACAATCACCTTAAAGATAAATACTGCCAGTACGCAGTTAATGGCCGATAAATGCAGTATGCGTTCTGTGACCTGGCCGGAACTGCGCTGCTCATTGATAACGCGCAAAATGCCAGCTGGTGACGTGGACATGGCAAGTGATGCAAGCAGCAGCGCGTTGAGCGACGATGTGCCATACCAACCGGCAATGCAGTAAACGACGATAAAAGTGCCGATGGATTCCACCAGCCCCGTCACACCTATCCACGGGTTTGTGCGTAGCCAGCGCAGGTTAATGCGATAGCCCAGTTCAAATAGAATCAGGCCAAATGCGATGTTGGCAAGAAACAGCATCGAGCCATATTCGCGGCTCGGCAGAAAACCCATTTGCGTATGCGCCAATGCGAAGCCAACCAGCCCGTAGATGCTGATGCGCGGCAAGCCAGTCCAGCGAGCGCCAAACTCTCCGGCTATCCATGCAATCACAACAGCAAGTGACCACGCAACATCAGGTGAAAGTGATAATAAATCAGTCATATAGGGTTTATAGAATTGATATGCTTACAGGGCAAGATTTAATGCCCGTAACTAAGATTCTGCGAAGATATAAACTATAGCGACTTGAATGACTCCACCAACTCATCGAGTGCTTCACGCAGGCGGATGATGCCATAGCCTTTGCGCCAGCCGCGCGCGGCTTCGTATTCATTCAGCCCTTCACCGTGGCAACAGATCTCCTGCACCATGCGCCGCGACTCATGATTAAGGTTGCGGAGGAGACGCTCGTGAAAGTTCAGCGCTTCGATCTGTATCTCCAGCGGGTACGCACCCACGTTGATGCCCTTATCAAACACCATCGGCACCAGCTCACGCGACATGCGCGGCTGCGCTTTCTCGTAGTTGCAAGCAATGCGGTCGGCAGCACGGTATTGCGTATCACTGATGCCACGGCGATGCTGTTCACCGATGCCACTTTCCTCATCGATCTTGTAGAGGCGGTGGTATTTATCGATGGGGCGTTTATCACGCACCCGCGTGGCTGTGGTCTTGCGGTCGAGATACACCGTCTCTAGCTTCACCTTTGCCTGAAACTCCGGCGTGCCGCGATCCGCCTCCAGTTGGATGGCGTGCGTGCGTTGGCGTGGTTTGCGTTGCTTCTTGCCCATCACCGAAGCCCCATTGCATAGACTTCTTTGGCAAAATACTTCCAGCTGCGCGGCGGCTCGCTATGCGTCTGCAGGTTACGCATCAGCAGTTCGGCAATGACGGGCAGGATGTGCTGGAAGGGATCAATCCCGCTATCAATCCATTGGCGGATGATTTCGTAGTCGCCGGGCGGCTGAAGTTTGTGCTGCGTGAATATTTCTACGAGCTTGGCACTGAATGCCCCAGCATCTTGCTCGTTGAACGGATGGCGAAGTTGCCCACAGTTTCTGCCGAGCCTATCTGATCTATTATTCTTAAATTTAGATATAGATATAGATAGCAGATGCGAGGTGATGTGGTTCGCATCCACACCCGCATCTGCGAACAGCGATGGTTCGGATGCGCTTCGCATATGCGGCGGCGATGCATCCGCATTTGTTATCTGATTGTTTTTGTTGGATTCGCCCTGCCATCTGGCATTGGCATTTTGCCGTTTGCTATCGCGCTTTGCTTCGGCCTTTTGGTATTCATGGATTAAACGCTTCTGAGTGAGTAAGTGTGGGGGGTGTTTTTGCAAAAATGCCCCCAGGGTTTCGCGTATCTTTTTCCACTTATTCACATGCAGACCGAGCAGCCGAGACAACTCTTTATCGTCATCGCGTAAGTATCCACCACGCATCCACATGAAGCAGAGCAGCCGCATATACGCGCCTTGCTCTTCAAGCGACAAATGCTGCGTGTCAGCCAGATACGCTTCGGTAAAAAACGGCATGTAAAAATGCTTGGTCATGGTGCCTCCGCTTCGGGAAGCGAGATGAGCAGCTCGATGATCGCACCGATCACCGAGGCAGACGATCCATCCGCCTTGCGCGGTAGGGAATCATACAGCGTGTGCGGTGAGGTAAAACGCTGCAGCAGGTGTGAGATCAGTACGCACGCATCCTGGGTAATATGGTAGAGGGCACTGTCAGGTCGCGGCCCGTTCAGCCAGACCTCGCCGATCTGCCCGTTTGTGTAAAAGCCGATGGTCAGTTGATAGCGCACGCCATCGAACACCAGCTCCATGCTCTGGTTTTTCCTGCGGGGGGAGAGTGGCTGGCGCTCGTCGTTCATGCTGCATCCGCTTTTTCTTTCGCTGGCAGGAAACGTTTGCGGAGCGCGAACCGTGGATCGAGCAATGCCTGCACATCGGGGGGAACATTTTCGAGATCGTAATAATCATCGGGGCGGACGGCACCCATTGTGATGAAGTAAATGCGTACCACCACGTCCGGATCTAAAATGCGTCCATGCTTGATGTGCCGATTAATGGTCGAGACAGAGCAGCCGACCATCGATGCGAGTTCGGATTGCTTCATTCCCACTAATTTGAGCCAATGGTGCAATTTCATGATCACTAATTCGCACTAAATGCAATTTTCTGTCAATGGGATTTTTCCGCTAAGGACTTGACAGGATTTTGCCGTTGCGGTAAAAAGCGGAATTATGACCACAAACAACATCGCATACCTTCGCAGACGGCGGAATATCACGCAAAAGCGGCTGGCCGATATGATCGGCATCCCAGCCTCCACTCTCAATCGCATTGAGACAGGCGAAACCGAGGGCTTTGAGAAATACCGCGCGCTGCTCGCCAAAGCACTCGGCTGCAAGCCTGAAGCGCTGGATGCACCTGAGTTAAGCCTTCCCAGCACACCCATCACTGGTTTCGTAAAATACAAAACCTTCATCAAGGAAATTCCTGAGAAACAGCGTGAGACCGTGGATGCTATTTCTGGGTTGCCAGAGACAGCAGAGGCGCTGAAAATAAAGACTTCCGACCTTGTGCCGTATCATGGCGCCAACGATCTGCTCTATTTTGACGGCGTGCCGCAAGCCAATGAGCGGCTATTCATTGACCGTGAATGCATCCTTACCCTCGATACCAAGAAGCGCGGAGAGCGTTTGCTGGCTTGGGTTTCAAAGGGCAGCAAGGAAGGTCATTACATCCTGCACCCGCAAGGCGGAACGCTGATGATGGATGTCAAAATTCTTGCAGCACACCCCATCCTCCACATTAAACGCGCTTAAGCCTCATTCTTTGCCGCTGCGGCAATAAACCACTGTATTTTCAGCAAAATATTTTCTTCTAACGCAATTTCTCTATAGACAAATAATTGCGTTATCTGCTACCGACTCCTACCCATAAGCAACATTATGGGAGGTAAATCACCTATGCGTATAAGAGATAAATTGCAACAATGGCTCGCTCGGCTGACATGGCAGCAAGCCTTCCAATTCATCATCGCCAGCTTTTTTATGCTGCTGTTTGCCGCATTTTTCGACTGGTTGATCATCAACTGGATCAGCGGTTGTTGCGAAGGCGGCATCTGCATTCCCGAATGGGTCTATCCTAGCTGCAAGATAGATGGAGGCAGCCATGATTGATGAAAATGATGTCAATCAATACGCCGCCCGCCAGCTGCTCATGCTCCGCCAGACCACTGGCATCAGCCAGAAACGTCTGAGCGAAGAAGTAGCGTTATCGCCGCAGCAGGTGCAAAAATATGAGCGCGGCCATAACCGCCTGTCGGTCGGCAAAGCCATGCAGTTCGCTGAAGCGTTTGATGTATCGATCCTCGTGTTCTATCCGCCGCGTGGCGATTGCCAATCTACTGAGCCGTTGCCACTCCCCACCGTGCGCATCCTTCGGCTCCTCGCGCGCATTCCTACCGAATGTTATGAGGAGGTTTATCAGGTGGTGAAAGCCATCGCCAATATCACCACCCGCGACGATGTGGGGGAATGAGCATGGCAACTATCGACCTCGACAATCTCCAAGCCACAGACATCACGCCAATGCTCAACGCATTGCATCGGTTTTTCATGGCGCATGGCATCACCGTGGTGACGGACAATCTTTTCCTGAAGCCGGAGCATCTGGCGCGGCGGTGGGAACTATCCATCAGCTGCCTCAACAATTGGCGCTTCACCGGCGGCGGGCCGCTCTACATCAAAACCGGCCCCGGCCCGAAAGCCAATGTGCGCTATCCCATCCTCGGCGCAGGCGGTGTGCTGGAGTTCGAGCAACAGCGTTGCTTTCGCTCCACCACCGAGGAATCGCAACGGTTGGCGGCATCCAGCGAATGCGACAGGAGTCAAGCGGTTTAGATGGCTAGAATCGCTCATAAATACGTTGATGTTCAACCCCTTAAGAGCGGTAGTGACCCTGTCATAACCACTGAAAGGAGCGAACCATGACAGTAAAACTTACCAAAAAATCCATCGACGCATTTGAGGCCACCGGCAAACTTGAATATCTGTGGGATGCCGAGGTGAAGGGATTCGGGGTGGTCATCACCCCAGCGGGCAGTAAATCCTTCATCCTGAATTACCGCAACCAGGACAACCGTTCACGCCGCAAGACCATCGGCAAGTACGGTCATCTTACGCTTGAGCAGGCGCGGGATTTTGCCCGTGAACTGACCTATCGAATTGCCAAGGGTGAAGACCCCGTGCATCAGGACGAAATGCAGCGCAGCCAGCCCACCTTTGCTGAAGTGGCACAGCGTTTTCTCGATGACCATAGCGCCATACGCAGCCGCCCTGCAACGCACGCCAGCAATATACAAATTCTGGCACACATGGTGCTGCCGCATTTTGGGAAAATGAAAATCCGCTCCATCGAGCGCAAGGATATTTACGATTACCTTGCCAAAAATCGGCATCGTCCCATCGGTGCCAACCGTTCTCTTGCCGCCATGTCATCCATCATGAGCAAAGCGGAGTTGTGGGGCTACCGCGACCGCAACAGCAATCCATGTTTCGGCGTGGAGCGATTTCCCGAAAATCGACGCGAGCGGTTCCTGAGCGAACAGGAGTTCGCATCGCTGGAGTCGGCCATGCAGCGCGCCGAACGCAACCTTACGGAAAGCCCGCATGTGCTGGCGATGTTCCGCATCATGATGCACACAGGCTGCCGCCCTGGCGAAGCGCGTCACCTGAAATGGGATTATGTCGATTTCACTAACCGTGTTATCCGCCTGCCCAAAGAAGCCACTAAGGAAAAACGCCCGAAGACGCTCTTCATCACGCCCTATATTGAGGGAGTGCTGAAAAATATCCGCCGCATGGAGGGAAATCCTTATGTAGTGGTAAGTGAACGCAATGACGGCAAGCCGATTATGGATGTGAAAAAACCGTGGGATCGCATCAAGAAGGCAGCGGGCATTACCACCGAACTGCATCTGCATGATTTGCGGCACAGCCATGCCAGCATGGCTAACGCGCTGGGCTACTCATTGCCGATGATTGGCGCGCTGCTCGGCCACACACAGGCGCAGACGACGCTGCGTTACGCCCACCTTGCCACCGACCATCTGCGTAAGGCAGCGGAGGACATCAGCAACCGAATCGCCAACGTGGCTCAAACCACCAGCCCCGTGCCACCGCACGACAAACCACGAGCGAATCTGCGGATGGTGAAGTGAGCACATAAACTATTTGGTTCTTGCTGACATTTTAACGGACAGATGGTAATCTTCGCACATGGCTAAAAGTAAATACACATTCCACGAGGATTTCAGCGGATCGGGCATGGCTCGGCTCGGCTTGGGCGATGCGTGGCAATGTGTTCGCGCCTGCGATATTGATGTTAAGAAATGCCGCGCCTACCGAGAAAACTTTGGTGACGATCATCTGTATGAAGGCGATATCGCCAATGTAAATGTTCTTGGTGCAAAACCTGCGCGCCTTGCTTGGGCAAGTTTTCCTTGTCAGGATACGTCGCTGGCGGGCGGATATGCAGGACTTGCTGGTGAGCGCAGCGGCATGTTTTGGGCATGGATGCGTATCGTTGAAGGTATGGCCAATGCTGGAAAGCCGTTCGATATCGTGTGCGTGGAAAATGTGCGGGGGTTGTTAACCTCCAATGCAGGCACCGATTTCGCAGCAATTTGTGAAGCGCTGGCTAAGGCTGGTTATTGGATCGGATCGGCGGTGATTGATGCTTCCGATTTCTTGCCGCAGAGCCGTGAGCGTCTTTTTGTGGTAGGTATCCGGCTTGATAAGCGTCATCTCGATACCATCGTTTCAAAATCCCCCAATCCTTACTGGCATCCAGAATCCATGCTGCGTGCCTACGAGCATCTTACTAAGCGCGCGCGGGATAAATGGTTCTGGCTCGAAATGCCTAAGCCCTCCTCAAAGCGCCTAACGCTTGAAGATATCATAACCGATCAGGCCGAAGGCGTAGAGTGGCACACTGCCGAGCAGACCGACCGCTTGATTGGCATGATGTCAGAAGAAAACCGTCGCAAACTCCGCGAACAGCAAGCCACTGGCAAACGATCCATCGGCACGTTATATAAACGTGTTCGCAACGGCCAGCAGCGCGCCGAGGTACGGTTCGATGGCATCGCTGGATGTCTGCGTACTGCCACAGGCGGCAGCAGCCGCCAAACCGTCATGATCGTGGAAGGCAAGAAAGTTCGCTCACGGTTGCTTGCGCCGCGTGAGGCCGCACGCCTCATGGGACTGCCGGATCACTATAAATTGCCGCAAAAATATAATGATGCGTACCAGCTCTGCGGCGATGGTGTAGCAGTGCCGGTCGTGCGTTTCCTCGCAAAGACAGTATTTGAGCCGGTATTGGCGCGGATTGACGCATCGGAAGCCAAGAATTCCTCAGTTTTAGCAACTGCATAATCCGTTGTAGCGGACTGAAAATAAATCGGTTAATCTCTGCCGATTATGTCATCAAACTCACGTTCGCCATCCTCCGCCATCGATACTGTCGAAATGCCTTTCGACACCAATGCTCTGCGCAAAGGTTTAAAGTCATTCCTCGATCAGCCGGTGAGCGATCCGCGCGCGCCCAACGTCAAGCGCCTGGGCGGCTATAAGTTCGGCGTATACGCGTTTTACGATTATGATGATGAGCCGATCTATGTCGGCCAGACCCGCGAGAAACTTTCTGGTCGCATCGGCAGGCATCTCACCAACCAGCGCACTGATGCGGTGGCAATGAATGTGCTTGATCCTTACGAGGTTTATGCCGTGGCAGTATGGCCGTTGCCAGAATTCGAAGCGCGGTCGGGCAGTGATGCTGAAGTGAAAGCGCACCTTAATGCGCTCGAAGCAGCCGTATTCAATCAGCTGATGAAGGAATCAAAATTCAGTGCTGTGCTGAATGAAAAAATCCCGCTCTTTGGCAAAGCTATCAAACCACCCAAGCCTTTTAAGGGAGTGATCATCAGTGATGAAGTGCGCGATATTCGTGGCCATCCCGATGTGCGCCTTGCACGCCGCGCTGCCACTATTGCGCGCCTGTCGCAAGTCATCTGCGAACGTGGCGACGTTCAGCCCGGACTGCGCCGCACGTTGCTGGTTCAGGCCGAGCGGCTCATGTGGCTTGCCAAAGAGCGCTATAAGCCGTTCGAGGCGCAAGCCATCGCGGAAGATGCGAATAAAGACGAGGAATCGTAATGAGCATAGTCGAAAGCATCGAGAAGAATGTTGATAAGGTTGATTCGGCTCAAAAAGCTGTATTGCAGCGCATTCTGGACGCAGTTGATTCCGCAAACCAAAAATTTAATATCGTTGAGCCATCCACTCAAAACGGGGAGAGCATAAATAGCGTTAAAGCGCGGCTTGTTTCAGCATTAGGCATGTTCAGGGGACTTGCAGCGGATGATGTTAATTTCACGCTTGTACCGTTTGCGTACCTGAACAATCTGGACGGACAACTTGTAAAGATATCTGCAGAACTAGAAAAAATTACTTCTGCTTTTAGCCAGATAGAAGCCAATGGTGGTATTGGCAGCATCAATCCATCTAATCAAACCATTACCAGTCAGAATGGACAGTTCAACTTTGATTTCACGCCTGTTTTTAATGCAATCGATACGCTTACCGATAATGCTCTGGACAGCTATTACAGAATCGGTTTCGTAATTGATAAGCCTGATTATTCGCAGATCGCAGCGATTACTGATGAGTTTACTGAAGTCCTTAATGACCTTGCGAAGAAGAAGAGTGAGCTGAGTGAAATTGCAAAATCATCAAACGATCTGAAGAAGAAAATTGAGAAGGCGAGTTCAGACACTGAATCGCAGTTTAAATCGGCAGAAGAGCTTGTAAAGCAAATCAACACCACCAAAACCCAAGCAGATACTGCTGTAGCTAAGATAAACGAAATTGCTGATAAAGGAAATGCACAGGCTCCAGTAATTGAGCAGGTGTATCAAAAAGCTATAAGCCTCAAGAAGGATATAGATGGCTACGAGCAGCAATTTAATAAATTCCAAACGGAGCTGGATACCAGACTCAAAAACTATACTGAAGGAAACACTCAGCTTGAACAATTGTTGAAGTCACTTCGTGAGCAAGAAGAGAAGATCAAATCAATCAATGAAGAGGCTAAATCTGCATTGAATTATGCTACTGTAGCGGGGTTAGCAAAAGGGTTCGGTGACAGAAAAGATAATCTTTCTTCCGAGCAAGATACAGCTTTCAAGTCATTCAAAAATTCGCTTTGGTTATTCTTTTTCTCATCACTCATTCCTCTGGGCTATCTTGCTTACAAAATTACCACAGGCGGTAAAATCGAGATTGAAGAGTTGTCGATGGCGCTATTGCCCGTAATCCCAGCAATAGTCTTCACCAAATTTGCGGCCAGCAAACATAATAACCTTTTCAAACTGCGTGAGCACTACGCACACAAATTTGCTGTGTCCTTCTCTCTGAAAGGCTTTAAAGATGAAATTAAGCCTGAAAACCAGCAGGGCATCGTGGAGGCAACATTCAAAGACCTTGCGGTTCATAATCCTGCAAATTCGATTGATAACCGAGATGGTGGAGAGAAGCACCCGTTACCTTTCTGGGATTCAATCACCGGTTTCTTTTCGCCACGTAAGTAGATGCATATCAGCACAAAACAGATGCAGGCGCAGTCATGTCAGCACCATATCAACAATAGGCTTGGAAATGTTTGGAAATGTGCGTAGATTGACCTCGTGCCGCTAGGGGCTGAAACCCGCTGATTTTGGTATTGTTTGGCATTTATTGTTATTGTCAATCAATAACTTAAATGGCTTTCGTAATGCGTAGGTCGCAGGTTCGACTCCTGTAGACGGCACCATTTACTTTCTAATTTGGCTGTGTCATAAGTGATTGAATCCTCAGCAGTGTTGAGCACGAGCGTATATGTCATCAACAAGCAAGCCGAATTTTACTGCGTGGTTTGTTATGCAGGGGGTTCTTGCGACGCTGCATCATCCAGATTACCGAGATGCATCCAACAATGAATTGGTTAGGCTTTATGAGCCGCTGGCAAAAATTGCAAGTAAAACAAGACTCATCAGCCGTCTTATAGATAGCCTGCCTTATTCGTTTCAATATCGCATTGGTCAGTGGGTGACGAACCCTAGTCGTCTAAGACACTTTCTTTTCAGAAAAAAAGAAATAGAAAAGCAGTCAAGAGAACTGCTTGCTGAAGGTGGTGTGACACAGGTGGTGGTACTGGGCGCAGGGCTTGATTTGCTCGCACTGCGTCTGGCTGGCGAATATCCGGGCGTGAATTTTATTGAAATCGATACATTTGAATCACAATCATTCAAGGTTGCCAGCCTACAAAAAATTCCTACCCAACTGCCTGCCAATCTTGAATTTATCGAAGGCGATCTGCAAAACCCGCTGGAGGGTATCCTTAAACCGTCGCGCCTCCATGATCCGAAAGCTAAGACATTATGGATTGCCGAGGGGTTCTTTATGTTTGTATCGCAAGAAGCTGTTCAGGCACTGCTTGAAGGCATTCAACGTATTTCAGTAGCCGGTTCCCATTTGATCATGACAACGCTTGTACAGGCGCGCCCCAGCGGATTGATCAAGCATAGCATGTGTGATTTCTTTATGCGCCGCGAACAATCCCCTTATCGCTGGTTTATGGGGCCGGCGGATGTAGGGGGCTTTGTGGGTGGGTTTGGATTTGGCATTAGCCGGCAGATGCCGTACCGCGCGCTACACAGCCAGTATTCTACACATACGGTAATGCCCGAGCCGCTTGAAGAAATGATCCATTTACTCAAACTAAGTAAGTGAAGCTTGAGTGGTGCAATTTTTTGTGTTACATAGGTAAAAATTACCCATTGCCCAATACTTAATAGGTTGTTAACAGAATAATTATTGTTAATAGATTTTTAATTTTTTGGCGGTTGGAGGCTACATGGCGGCGGTTGGAGGCTACATGGAGACGGAAATGAATGCGAAAGAAAAAACTTCGCAGGGACTTCTTGAGTCGATGCAAGATGCGCTGATTCGTCGCTTCAGTAAAGTTCCTAAGCCCCCAGAACCGGTTGTATTTGAGTTTACTAATGATAAGTCGATGCTTCATCAATATTACCGATTACGCGACCAATTTTTTGGGCGTGATCTGGAGCATAGTGATGGTAGTGGTGGCGCCGATCTACACGATAAAATCAGCGATATATTGATTGTACGGCGCGGGAATCTGTTGATCGGTGCGTGCCGCCTTACGGTTCGTGAAGGTGATGAGAGCTTCCTTTTGCCGATGGAAACGGATGACTTTAATCTCAGGGATGCGTTTCCAGATCTCCCGCTAAACAAAGTCAGGCATGCTACAATCTCGAAGTTCGCCGTTTTAGAAGAGCATCGCCAGCAAGATATCCTCCATGGATTGTGCAAAATCATGTTTGAAAAGGTTGTTGCTGCCGACACACGCTATATCTTTGTGCGCACGACACGCATTCTGGCGCGTAACTGGCGGATGATTGCCAATAGTTTTGGCGCCCAACACACACGTATTTGCCATGAGGTTGAGGTGCCACCCATTCCTAACTTTGATGATAAACCCTATCTGGTGATGTCGGATCTAACGGCGCTTTGCCAGCAGATGCACCCGAGAATTACGCCGCTGCAAAAAAAGAAGTTAGAGCTTGCTATTGCTAATGAAGCTGTTGACGCTTAAAATCGAATAGTTAGGTTTCCATAGACACTCCTGCCGATTTCGGCGGGGCGGCTGTAGAGAAACGGTGTGAATTCCTGCTTGCGGCTGACCAAAAGATTCTGTCCAACTAGGCTAAACTCCATGCCTTTGTGGATTTCGTAAGCAAGGCGCGAGTCAAACCTAACAATCGGCGAAATATCGATGCCAGCTTTGCGGCCAATATAGTAAATGGAGTTGCTGATCTCCAAACCATTATCAAACTGGTAATTTGAGCGGAGGTTAAACTGGTTTTTGGGTTGCCGACCCCAATCAATATTGGTGGGTGAGGACTTTGTATCAAACGCTAAGTTGATGTAGCTGTAGGTAGCAGTCAGCTGCCAATTATTTTCAGGGTTCCATTTGCCCGATAACTCAATGCCGTTCGAGCGCGCCTTGTTGCCATTGATGGTTTTGACTGGCAATATGTCAAAAGCTCCCGGCGCGTAGTTCGTAAAATCAAGTACATCCCTAAAAATGTTATCATAATCGTGGTAGAATATCGCTACATCGATCGATGAGCGCTTATCCGGTTGGATGCGATAACCTAGCTCATAAGCGATCATTTCTTCTGATTTCAGATCACGATTAGGCTGGCTGCGAATCAGTAGAGGATTGGCGCCCAGACCCCCGGTCGGGTTAACGGTGTAAGACAGGGTGCCATCATCGGTAAAGCGGCTGGGTGTGTGCACAGCGCGCGATACGGAGGACCACATCATCTGATCATTATCGATCAGCCAAGACAATCTCGAACTAGGCTGAACTTCAATGCCGGTATAATCGTTATGTTCCAGCTTGGTGCCAAGCGTTAGGAAAAGTTTATCGCGCGATAATGCGAAACGATCCTGCACAAAAGCACTAAACAGATTGTCATTTCTTGTCTTTGGCGAGAGAGAATACTGTGCCGATGAAGGATTATTTTCGCTATTGATCAGCCTGTAGCCACCACCCCACACGATTTCGTGACGATCCCAACCTGTCCATATGTTTTGCAAATCAATATCAAAGGTGTTGGCTTCGTCATTGAAAAAGCTGGTGCTGAGATCGACATTGTCGATGTAAGCCTGCACAGTGGTATTTGATTCTTCATTGTGCCGTTGGTCATAACGGGCAAGGATATTGAAGCCAGTATTGTCTCTGCCGCTGGCAAGGGAGCTGCCGGTTGCTGAGTTGACATCGGGGATATCATAATTGACGTTGCGATCAACGATGTAGGCATCGCCTTGCAGCGTGAGCTTGCCGGTCTCAGAAATTTTGGAATCACTTCTGAATCCGGCTTGGCTTTTTTTCCAGTTATCATTGGCGCTATCGCCGCTACGGGTAAACTGGGAGTTATATTGTGTTTGTTTGGCATAGATACGAGCATAGTCCTCGTCACCGGTTTTAAACCCATAACGAACTGATCCGATGCCTTGGATCTGGTTGCCGGCGCTTAAGCTTGCATAGCCTTCCTGAGTATCGGCTGCGTTTTTGGTTATAATATTGATCACGCCGTTCACCGCATTGGCGCCCCACAGCGTCGCACCCGGGCCACGGATCACCTCAATGCGCTCGATATCTTCAAGCAAGGTGTCCTGTTGATCCCAGATCACACCGGAAAAGAGAGGCGAATAAATGGTTCTGCCATCCATGAGCACTAGCAACTTGTTGGCAAATTGATTGACGCCGCCGCGCACGCTTACTGTCCAGTCGCCGGCGCCTGCCTGTGTTACGGTGATACCGGGTGCCATGCGCAGGATATCCGGGAGAGTGGTTGAGCCGGAGCGGCGGATATCTTCCTGCGTGATGACATAGATGGCAGCGGCAGCATCAGTTTCCAGCTCGGGTTTTTTGGAAACCGAGGTAACTTTGATTTTTGCCAGATCTTCCAGCGATAGATCATAGTCGCTTTCTTCAATGCTCGCGGTTGCCCGCGCATCAGGTGTGGAGAGTGCGGTGAGGAGAATTGCGATTGCTGTGGCGGTCGACAAAGACTGCGTCGAAAAGACAGACGCCCTGTTGAAAGCTGGAAGTGTTCTGCTCAGCATGGGTACTACACTTTTGCAGGGATAATTGAACTAGACAATGCAAATAGTTGATTAAGCTTAAAAAAAGATTAATTGAGGCGAGGTGCTGCCCTCATCGCTGAAAATTCAGATATTATGCGTCATTTTTGGCGCAGTTGTGATAAAGCTGGCTTTGTTTTTATGCCGCATCCAGCCATTGCTTCTGCTGAGTGAGTTCTTTTTCAAGCCCCACACTCAGCTGATGCAGCCGATGAATCGCGCTGCGCAGCTCGATGGTATCGGCGTTGCTGCGCGCGATGGTTTCTGTCATGCGTGATAGGAGTTCGCTGGCACCAAGCGAGCGTTGCGATACATCGCGTAGATCCTGCTCCATGAACCCTGCCAGATCAGTATGCTGGTGCAGATGCTGCTGCGCTTCGAGGACTTTTTTCTGAGTATGCTCGGCTTTCAGGGCAGTTGCCTCCAGCACGGCTTGCATGGATTGGCTGGCATCTTTCAGCGCACGAATTTGTGTTTCAATGGTGCTGGCTGAGCGGCGAGTTGCTTCTGAAAGTTGTTTGATCTCGCCAGCAACCACGAGAAACCCTTTGCCTGCCTCGCCGGTATGCGCGGCTTCGATGGTGGCGTTGAGCGCCAGCAGATCAATTTTTTCGGTGATGGTGGCGATGAACTCCAGCGATGCCTGCATGGCATTGCTGGTATCACGCGAGCTGGCGCAGGCGGTAATGCTGCTCGTGACGCCATCACTGGTTTCGCGGCTTACGCTCACTACTTCGCTGATGCTCGCATCGAGTGATTTCAGCGCTTCGTGCAGCCGGTGCATGGTTTCAGCAAGTTCGTGAAAGCGATCCGACGATCCGCGCATCATCGCTTGTGCTTCCTGAGTTTGCGCGGTGCTCTGGGTGATAAGATCGGTCAGCGCATCGCTGCGCTGGTCAATCTGACGTGACTCGATGAGATGGGTGCGTGTGCTGCCTGAAAGCTGGCTGTAGGCGCTACCCGCCTGAAGCCGGATCACATGTTGCTCAGATTGTGCATGAAGCAGTTGTTTGCGCATCTTGAGCAGCAGCTTTGCCAGTAATGCCGAACAAATCAGCGCCAACAGCAGTGAGGCCGGTATTGCTTGTTCAGGCCATAGCAGCAGCGCCGCAGTTGGTGCCAATGGAAGCAATGAAGCACAGTAGAGCAGGGTGGGGCGGGAAACCATGCCCATGAGGCTAATGGAGTGAATTTAAAAAGCCTTTAATAGCGAACGGTAAGACCGCCATAAATTCGGCCGCGATTGTCCCGATCTGAGGCAAGATCACGCGTGAGCGGAATGGCCAGCTCGAGATTGGCAGAAAGATGCTGCCCCATCTCGGCGCGCACGCCAAACCCTGCAGAAGAAAGGCTTTCCCTGGGCTCCTGAGTGCCGCTCAGTTTGCGCCGCCAGACCGAACCAATGTCATAAAAGCCATACCACTGATAGGCACGTATGATGGGATCTGATATCGGCTGGCCAAATCTAAGCTCGGCTCTGGCGGCGGCGCCGTGATCACCTGCGAGTTCTCCTGGTTCGTAAGCGCTGCCATAGACCGGCCCGCCGAGCACGAACTGCTCTGAGGAAAGAAGAGGATTGAAGGAAAATTGCCCTGAGCCAGTCACCAGCAGCGACACCGACTGGCTGAGAGCATGGCTGTGAGAGAGATCCAGCGTCAGTTTAGTATAGCCATGATCGCCATAGCGGTTGCTGCGTCCGTCGCCGCTTTCGGTTGCACCCAGACCGGCAATGCCCTGGCTGAACTCGGAATCAACGATGGTCGCGGACTGATTGCTGGATCGATCAAAGCTCGCCCCAAGGCGCATATTGCGGAGCCGGTCATCCGTCAGGTTTGCCTGGCCGCGGTCTGTGGTTGTGTTGCGCATATCCATGCCGCCGCGCAGGTAGAGATTCTGGGTGCGGCTACGTAGATAGGGATGAATCGCACGCAGCTGCGCATAAACCGATTCGCTTTTAACATCATCTGCTTTCAGCGATTCGCCGGGACTGGTCACCGCATAGGAAGTCATGGCAATGAGTTTTGTGCCGTCTGTGTTCAGTGGTTGCAGATAGCTGACATCCAAATAACGAAGTTCGCTGCTCGGGCTGGTGACAATACTGCGCATGGTGATGCGTTCATCCATGCCTAGCTGTGCGTTAGAAGCCACACTGACGGCGCTCTGCCATGGCCCCAGAAATTTTGAGCCGCGATTGTCGGTGGAGAGTTGGGCGTCGTAGTCTTTTTGTACGTAGTAAATGACAAGATCGGTTGCGCCCGGGCTCGTGGTGCTTGGTTTGAGAACAGCGCGGGCGGTATTGCCCGGCAAATCGTTGATCAACAACATGTGCCGCTCAAGCGTTTTGCTGGTGAGCGGGGATTCCGTGCGAATGATTTCGAGATGTTCGTGGAGCAAGCCCAGCTTTGCTTCATCAGGAATTTCTCCCTGAAAGCTGATGGTGCCGATGCGTCCTTCATCCACCTGAAGGATCAGCGTGGCGCCATTCTCCAGCCGCTGCGGTACGGGATAGGCGATGGCCAATGCGTAGCCATCGCGGCGGTATTGTTCGTTGATGGCAGCTGTGAGCTGATCTATTTCGCTACGGCCAATTATCTTGCCAAGGAGTGGCTGGTAAAGCGCTGCGAACTTATCCGGCGGGTAAATACTCATTCCTTGAATTTTGACGTCGCCAAGAAGAAACTTTCCGGTGTGACCGGAGGGTTCTGCTGCGGTTTGCTCGGGCGTTGTAATCGGATTGTCATTGGAGCGCGCAAAGCTATCTCGCTGAAAGCGCTCGGCGGCTTTTACGGGATCCGCTGATGTGGGGATGATGTTTTGTGCGGCGGCCTGCCAGGAGCTGCTGCAGCATAGCAGCAGTAGAACTGGCAACGGAAACGAATGAAGGCGCAGGAATGTCATGCGCTATTGTTACAAAAAAAATATTAAAGAAAATGTAATGGCCATGCTTTTGCCATAAAAGAACCCGGGCATTGCCCGGGTTTTTGTCGACTAGCCTGAGGCTCAGGAGGAGGCCTCTTTCGGCGGCGCAGATAGCCCACTAAGCAGGCGCTGCGTTTCTTCTTTCAGGGCGAGATTCTGCTTTTTCAGCTGAGTGATGAGCGCGAAATCCGGCGACGGACGCGCTGATTCCAGAGCAATGGTTTCTTTTAACTGCTGACGTTTTTCCGAGAGGGCATCAATATGTGATTGAATTGACATGGAACGTGAACCTTTCTGACGTAAATGTTGCCGGAGTGCAACATGTGGAACACAAAACTACTAACAAGTAGGTTGATTATAAGAAAAGCTTGACCCCGGCTTCAAGCCCAAAGATGGTCAAGCTTTTTTTATTTTCCTGTGTCGTGTTTTTTGGTTGACGGGCAATTTCCAAAAAAGAGAAACGGCGCGAGTGCAAGCATGCCTTATTCTTAATCGAAGCTTAAGTTTGTGTGGTTTGTGCTTAACCCTATCTTAAAAAAAATCGATTAGGGTGGCGCTTAGTGAAATTCAAACCCGAGCGAGTTTATGACCGTTAATAAAAACATGCCTATTCTGGTGGTGGATGATTACAACACCATGCGCCGTATTGTTCGTAATCTGCTGAAGCAGCTTGGCTTTGACAATGCTGACGAAGCCGCTGATGGCACCGAGGCGCTCAAGAAACTGCGCGAAAAGCCGTTCGGTATGGTGATTTCCGACTGGAATATGGAGCCGATGAGCGGCATGGAGCTGCTGAAGCAGGTGCGCGCCGATGAGAAGCTCAAGATGCTTCCATTTATTATGGTGACGGCGGAAAGTAAGCCGGAAAACGTGATTGCCGCCAAGCAGGCTGGCGTGAGCAATTATATTGTGAAGCCTTTCAACGCCGAAACGCTCAAGACCAAGCTGGTCAGCGTGCTGGGCGAATTTTAATACGGAGATCATCATGAGTGATACGCAGGCAAGGCTTGGCCATTCGCTGCTGAAAAGCATCGTCGAGCTCAAACAGGAGAAAAAGGAAATCACGCTGGAAGATCTTGGCGGAATTTTCGAGGAAATTGCTAATCATTTCGGTTCGCAAACTTCGAACACGGATCGCTTCATGCATCAGGAAATTGCTCGTCTGGCTAAATATATTCAGGATGCGAAACGTGAAATTTGCTCGATTGCAACAAACAATAATACCGAGCCGGCGATTGTGGATGCCTCGGCGCATCTGGACGAGGTGATTAAGGCCACCGAATCCGCCACCAACAGCATCATGGACGCGGTGGATTCCATCTCCGCCGCGGCAACTGGTCTGGGGGGCGATGCTGAGCAGAAGATTCTCGACGCGACCACCCGAATCTATGAAGCTTGCAATTTTCAGGATGTGACTGGCCAGCGTATCCGCAAAGTGATCAAGCTGCTGGAGAATATTGAAGAGCGTATCGGAAAGCTCAATGAATTATTTGGTAATCATGATGAATTCATGCAGCAGGCAACCAGCAAAGCTCCTGAACCCATGAGTGACGCCGCGCTGATGAATGGCCCGCAGCTGACCGGTCAGGCGGCGTCGCAGTCTGATATTGATGCGCTGTTTGCCAGTCTTGGCGGTAAGTCGTAGGCATTTCCCCCAAGTCGCGACATACTGATTAAATACTTGTAAAAAAATCCCTCTGGCCTAGGATTTGCTACGCATGGTGTGAGCGTAGCAACAATGAATCTTTTACGGCTGTTTTTTTCTGTTTTGATGCTTTCCGCGGCGCTGATGGCGCTGCCAGCTGCATCGCGCGCAGAAAGCGCTGCCGTGCCGGCAGTGAAGGGCGCGGTGATTCGCGACTATGCGCGGCTGACATTCGAATGGCCGCAAACGGTTTTTTTTACCGCCACCACCCAAGGCAAGCAGCTGATTCTGCGCTTTGATCGTAAGGCCAATCCGGATATGGGGCGGCTTCTCAGTCAGCTCAGTCCATACGTCACCCATGCTGAGCGCAAGGCTGATGGCCGCACCATTGTTCTGTCGCTGAATCGCCCATACCGTATTCGCACGTTTGTGAGTGACAATATTAACGGGGTGGATCTGCTGGGTGTTGACCCGAAAGCCAGACGTCAGATTGCGCGCGCTAAGCCGGAAGGGAAACAGGACGGAAAACCAGCCGCAGTCAAGCCGCTGGCTAAAACAGTCAATACGGCTAAAGCAGCACCCGCTACTCCGGCTGCGGCATTATCGAAACTGAAGCCCGCTGCTGGAGAGGTAACTGTGGAGCCATCTGCTCCTATTCCCAGCGTCGAAGTTCCGGCCTCACCACCAACGCCTGCTGTCGAATCCACGCCCACAGAAGCCACATTGCCTTCTGCGCCTGCTGTTTCCGCAGCACCGGTGGGCGACAGCATGCCTGTGCCGCCTGCACAGCTTCAGCTGACGCCGCCCAGCGATGGTAGGCTGAAAGTCAATCTTTCTGCAGCCGCCGATAGCGCGGTGATTCGCTTGCCATTCGCGCAGCGAACAGCATTGGCGGCGTTTGTGCGCAACCGCTATTTGTGGATTGTGTTTAATCAAGCCGAGCCGCTGGATCTCAGTGATTTTGCAGATATGCCGCCCACGGTGGTGGGCAAGGCAGAGCAGGTGGCCGCTGGCCGCGCTACAGCGATACGTATGCCGCTTGATGATGGCGTATTTGTTCAGGTCGCTAAACAGGAAAAAGATAGCCTCGATTGGGCGGTGCTGGTGACGAGCCAACGTCAGGAACTGGCGCTGGCAACGAATGTGATGGTGAATACGGAACCGCCATCGCCGGCGCATGTGTTTCTCTATGCGCTGGATGCGGCAGAGCCGGTGAAGCTGCGTGATCCACAGATTGGTGATTCGCTCGTGGTGGTGCCATATTTCAGCCCCGGCCATGGGCTGGCAGCTGCGCGTGATTTTGTGCAGTTTGGTCTGCTGGCAACATCACAGGGGGCTGTGGTGGTAAAAAAAGCGGACGAAGTGCAGGTGGTGCCGCTTCGTAATGGTGTGCGTATTTCTTTGCCCGGCGGCGCTGTGCTGACGCCAGGCTTACCTGCGATGTCGGGGGCGAAGACCGGCAGTGCCTCTGTGGCAGCGGCGACATTGTTTCCGCATCAGCTCTGGTCGCTTGCAGATAGCAGCAATGCGCGGCAGTTTGTAAGTTCGCTCTTTCATCGTATCGTCAATGCTCCATCGCCACAGGAAGCTAACGAGGCGCGGCTTCGGTTGGCGCAGTATTATCTGTCTCAGGGGATGGCACCGGAGGCGCTCGCGCATCTGGATGGCATTAACCGAGTGAACCCATCTTTTTATCGCGGCGGTAAGCTTGCTGCAATGCGTGGCGCAGCAAACTTTCTGATGGGACGATATGTGGATGCCTCACGCGATTTTAGTGCTTCGGAGCTGAATAATAACAAGGAGGTTGATTTCTGGCGCAGCGTGCTGGCTGACCTGCTGGGGAATAACGAGCAGGCTTATGATTATCTGGCGCTCAACGAAGATTATTTCAGCAAATATCCGCTGATTATCCGTCAACGTCTGGCGATTGTGGCCGCTGATCGGGCGATTGCCGCGAAAGAATACAATACAGCACTCAAAATTTTTGACTCGCTTCAAAAAGATCAGCAGATTGATGCAATCAGTAACTACATCAATTTTCTGATGGCGAAGATTTCGCTGGAAACAGGGCAGGTGGACGAAGCGCTCGCAACATTTGACAAGCTTGCCGAAGATTACGACCGGCCTTTTGTACGCGCCAATGCGGAACTTCACCGTATTCTTCATGGGCTGAATAAGACGGGCATGAGCAAGCAGGATGCCGCTGACAGGCTCGAACGACTTCGCCTCAGCTGGCATGGCGATAACCTTGAGATTCAGGTACTCACCCTGCTGAGCGATATCTACACTGAGCAGCGGGATTTCTTGAACGCCATGCGTATTTGGCATAATACGATCCAGGCGTTTCCTAACACTGCGGTGGCCATTCGCATGAACCGGCAGATGCAGGATACATTCGTACAGGTGTTCAATGAAGGCGGATTTGATGCGTTGCCTCCACTTGAGGCGCTGACACTTTATTATGAATACAGCAGCTATGCCCCAGCGGGTAAAGCGGGTGATGAGCTGGCCGAAAGACTCGCCGATAAACTTATCACGGTTGATCTGCTTGATCAGGCTGCGGCACTTCTCGAGCGTCAGATGAAATTTCAAGTGGAAAAAGAAAAGAGAAGCAGGCTTGGGGCACGTCTTGCGACCATCCAGATTCTAAGCCGCCAGCCTAAAAAAGCCATAAAAGCGCTTGAATACTCCATGTATGGGGACAACCCATTACTCCTTAGGCTTTATCGCAACAGGCTGACAGCAGAGGCACTGATTGAAACAGATGAAATTGATCGCGCCATGCAGGTATTAAGCAATGACACCAGCATAGATGCGGAAAAGCTGCGCCAGGCGGTTTACTGGAAGCGCAAAGAGTGGAAAAATCTGATTTCCAGCATTGAAATGATTCTCAAGCAGCGCCAGGATACTACTGCCCCCATCACGCTCGATGAAAGTGAGATGCTGATGAAGCTGGCACTTGCGTATGTGTTTACTAATGATGTACCGCAACTGCTTTATTTGCGTGATTATTTCGGACCGCTGATGGCAGAAAACCCCAACCGGCAGATTTTTGAGTTTGTCACATCGCCAGATATCTCGCTGACCACCAGAAATTTTGATCAGATCATCAATAAGCTACAAACTACACGTAGTTTTATTGGAAGTTATCAGGCGCGTATTGAAACTGCAGGATTGACGAACCCAGCTTCAACAACGACTGCCGCTGCAGCCAATACAAATACCCCCACCCCTTAAAGGAGATTTATGCGCTGGCTTGATATTCAGGAGATTGCCATTCGGCTTGAAGAACTTTACCCCGACGCTGACAATGTCAACCTGCGCTTCACAGATTTGCGCCAGTGGGTGCTTTCCATTCCTGAATTTCAGGATGACCCGAACGGTTGCAACGAAAAAATTCTGGAAGCCATTCAAATGGCCTGGCTTGATGAGCGCGACTGATCTGCTGACGCTGCATGTGGCGGATGAGGCGCAGATGGCAAGGTTTGCCGCGCGTACTGCGCCATTCATTTCGGCGCCTGCCCGCCTTGCCCTGATCGGCGATCTAGGCGCCGGTAAGACCAGCTGGGCACGCAGCCTGATTCGTGCCCTGTGCCAGCCGGACGAGGAGGTGCTCAGCCCCACCTTCATGCTGCAGCAAAGCTACCAGACGCGTCGCGGCGAGATGCTGCATCACTTTGATCTCTACCGTGTCAAAAATCCTGCTGAACTGGTGGAATTGGGATTTGAAGA
>CANHDY010000003.1 GCA_947459535.1 Rickettsiales bacterium
AAACCGTGGCTCGGCTCACACCATATAAACGAGCGGCTTCCGACTTGCTTCCACCATTCGCGACGTGCTTGTTAACAAGACGCCTTATATCTTTGCTATAGCTCATCCCCGAACTATAACATGTATAATTATTTATTCAAGTGAGTATATATTATAGGCCTTGATGGGTAATAATACTGCATAAGAGCCGGCTCCAGTTTCAAATGGATCCCCCGTGAGCCAGAAATAATGCCCTGTATTGGTAAAATATCCATTAGTTAAAAGTACATCTTGAGCATTAAAATATAAAACACTCCAAACAGGCCTGCCCCCATATTGTCCGCCGCCAGTAATTGCTGCTGGAATAGTGGCGTTGATAAATCCTCTCGTCCAAGTCACGGTGCCTAATTTAACATCCCCCACCATTCCTGCCTGTTGTAACCACCACCATGCCTGCTCAATTTCAAAATTGCCTGTCGGGGAAGTGGAGCTGATATCATCGAAGACGACTGTGTTTCTTATGAAACCATCTCCATTACCATCTTCTATGCTGCCAGCAACAACCAACGGATAGGGCGATACGGTCGTAGTAAACCCAAGCCTTCCAGCATTTTTGCAATCTCCGGGTAAGCAATTATATTTTAATCGAAACGCCATGATAGCCGTATCGAATTGTTCCGGCTGTTTAATAAGACGGCGGATTTCTGCGCTGGTGATTAAATCACGCCCGACTAACACCCCACCGATGACAAGGCCAATAACGATCATCACGATGGCAATCTCGATAAGGGTAAAGCCAACGATGAACTTACGATGCTGCATTTATCAACTTTGCAATCAGTAGATTAATAAATAACCAGGTATTGGTTGCCTACCGAATGGATTGATCACGTGGCTTCCATGCCTGATATTCTATTAGAAAAGTTTTATTAAGGCAATCTGCAACAAAGTATAAACTTAAAAAACAATGGCTATTCTGAAAAACAAAAGCCATCCTACCCCCCCTCATCGTAAGCGCGCGCGAACATGTGATGCCACTCAACTATTTTCTGGCCTGATAATTGCATAAATATTAACACCATCTTTGAAACCCTCTGGCAGGAAAATCTATGCAGCTCATACAGAACAATCTTTACACTTCTAGTGCATCAATCCTTAGCGGGCGCAGCCACCCACCACGCGCCGCGCTGGGGCGTAGTAATAGATCATCCTAATACCGCTCTAATAGCCTTGTGCTGCTTGTGTGAGTGGTTCAAACCCAAAATACCGCCCCAAATTAGCATCAGGGGACTTGAGTAATTTTCCCACCCCTTGTAAAGTCTCAAGAAATTGCATTAGGCGGTTCGAACTTTTTCCGCGCTGGTGCACCAGGCTTCGCCCTTACGGGCTACGCCTGGCTTACGCCACCGTAACTCCTCCGAAGCTTTAGCGAAGGTGGAACGGTGAATTTTATTCGGTGAATTTTATAAGGGACAGAAATGTACAAAGATGAAATCGAAGAGATTATCAAAGACGCTGAAAAATCTCTTAACCCCAAACCTTCAGAAAACAGGCAAGGATTGTATATTGCAATATTTATTATGGGAATGCTTGTCGGGGTGCTACTCGCTGGTTATGCAATTAATGAATCTAAAAATTCTACTTATCGCGAAGACCTTCTATATTGAACAAACTAAAAGCATACGGTGCGGTCTTAATATTATTTTTACAATCAGTGCGATGTTTAAGTACAATAATCTCACTACAAGCTTTTTCACACTACAATTGAAGCATTGAAACAGGCATCAAATGATGCTATTATCGTGCCTGTTAAGTTGAGAGAGTGGTATGCGGACGACGATAGCGCTGGATGATGAGCTGGTGGCCAAGGCGCAGGCCTTTACCGGGCTTAAAGAAAAATCTTCCTTAATCCACGAGGCATTAAAAGCGCTGGTTGCGCGTGAGAGCGCGCGGCGGCTGGCGCTGCTTGGTGGCAGTGCGCCGGCACTGAAAGCACCGCGGCGGCGGCGCTCTAAAGCGCGATGATTCTGGTGGATACCTCCATCTGGGTCGATCACCTACGCCGCGGTGACGAAAAACTTGCTGCGCTGCTGAATGATGGGCTGGTGCTGCTTCATTGTTTTGTTATTGGCGAGCTGGCTCTAGGTAATTTACCGCGACGCAAGCAAGTTTTAGATTCATTGCAAGATTTGCCATTAGCGAACCAAGCCAGTGATGCAGAAGTGTTTGATTTTATCAATCGCCACGCCTTGCCCGGTCTGGGCATTGGTTATGTGGATGCTCATCTGCTTGCAGCGGCGCGGTTAAACGGCGTGCGGCTATGGACAAGGGATAAGCGCCTGCGCGAGGCGGCCATTAAGCTGGGACTTGCCTATGGGGAGGGGGTGTGATGCGGCTTGGTTTGGCAGTATTGCTGCTGCTTTTTTCTGCGCAGCAGGCGGCGGCGAAATCGGCGATTTTTTTTCATCCCGATGGCATGGGGGTGAATAGCTGGCAGGCGATGCGCTACCAGACGGTGGGTGCGCAGGGGGCGCTGAATTGGGACAAGGTGACGCATATGGGCGTGTATGTCGGCACGATGGAAGACAGCCTCGTTGCCAGCTCCCACGGCGCGGCGACCACCCATGCGTATGGTGTGAAGGTGCCGCGCGACAGTTTTGGCATCAGTCGCGGGCATCCGATTCGTTCCGCTAGCGGATTTGATGGCAGCATCACTCAGCAGGCGCGTGCCAGAGGGCTGAAAACCGCACTGGTTAATTCCGGCAGCATCATGGAGCCGGGTACGGCGGCGTTTGTGGCGCGCGCAAAAAATCGCAAAGATCATGATGATATTGCCGATCAGGTGACCCGAAGCGGTGTGGATGTGATTCTCTCCGGCGGTGAGCGCCATTTGCTGCCAGAGGGTGTGCGTGGTCGTCATGGTATTGGTACGCGGGGCGATGGCCGCAACCTGATCGAGGAAGCACAAAAGCTTGGCTACCATGTGGTGTATACGCGCGAGGAACTTAATGAAGCGGTGAAGGCCAGGCCTGCGAAGCTGCTCGGTGTGTTTGCCGAGGAGCATAGCTTTTTTGACAAAGATGAAAGCCGGCCAACTTACCTTGAAAGCGCGCCGACCATTGCCGAGATGATGCAGGCGGCAATCACGCTCTTTAAAGGGCATGATTTTCTGATGGTGGCGGAAGAAGAGGGCACGGATAATTTTGCTAATGAGGGACGGCCGCAGGCGGTGATGGAAGCGGCGCGGCGCGCGGATGAGGCGATTGGCGTGATGCTGCGGGCGGCTGAGCAAGACCGTGGATTGTTGCTGCTGACGGTGTCGGACAGCGATGCGGGCGGCCTTCAGCTGCAAGCGGACGAGGATGGCGGCGTGCTGCTGCGACCTGTCGGCCGCGCGGATTATGCGGGCGGCATTCTTGCCCGCAGCAACCGGGTGCTGCCTGCGGTGGTGGATAATACCGCGATTTTTTCGCTGCTTGCCTGCCACCTGTTTGCTGTGTGCGGTAAACCGCAATCATCTATCGGTGTGGTTGAACTAATCTGAGTTGATTAGTCTACTTTTATACGCAGCCGTATGAGGCGCTTCTATCTATGTGGCTGTAAATAATTGCCAATCCTTTAATTGACAGCGCCCTGCTTCAGGCATAAACTTATAGTTGTTATTCTAACTATTTATTTTTGCGGGTATGATATGCGGGTGGGCAGTTCGGCATTGCTGCGCCGCGGGGCGCAGGCAAAATATACGGCAATTTTACGCGCAGCCAGCCGACTTTTTCTCAGGCATGGCTACACGCGCACCAGCATGGATGCGGTGGCGAAGGAAGCTGACGTTTCCAAGCAGACTGTTTATAGCTATTTCAAAAATAAAGATGAGCTATTCTGCCGGATGATTGAGGAGGAGTGCGCGCGTCACACGCCGCCAGACTCAATGCTCGAAGATGCGGCGCTCAGTATGGAAAACGCACTGTTTAAAATCGGTATGGGCTTTATTGATATGATCAGCAGCCCGCGCGGCCTTGCGATTCACCGGCTGGTGATGGCCGAGGTGGAGCGCCACCCCCGCGTGGCCAAGCTGTTTTACGATTCCGGTCCGCTGCAGATGCAGGGATTGCTGGTACGTTATCTGAACCGGCAGGTGCAGCTGGGAGCGTTGGTGATTGACGACATTGAGCGCGCCGCTTCAGATTTTTTTGCATTGGTGAAAGGGCGCTATCATCTGCGGATGCAGCTGCGCGTTAAACCACTGCCCACCAGCAGAGATATAGAAAAGCATCTGCATGATACGGTGCAGGTGTTTTTGAAGATTTACGGCAGTAAAAATTAGACCTGGCGTGAATATCCGCACGGTCTAGTAAAGATGGCGCTTCAGCAAATCGCGAAGCGTGACCAATTCCTGGCGAACCACTGTCAGCTGGTTGAGTTTCTTTTCACCAATACCGCCAGATGCGCTGCTCGTGGCTGAAATTTCTGCCGCATCTTTACCGATGGCTTTGCGCGCTCCCTCAATGGTGTAGCCCTGATGATAAAGCAGATCCTTGATGGTGGCAATCAGCGCTACATCCTGCGGGCGATAATAGCGCCGGCTGCCGCGCATTTTAAGTGGCTTGATTTGCGGAAACCGTGTTTCCCAGAAACGCAGCACATGCTGCGGTACACCCAGAGAGTCTGCCACTTCGCTGATCGTGCGAAAAGCTTGCGCCGATTTCTCAACTCCGGCGCGTGGCGCGCCAGTTTCTTCGAGTAATAGTTCGGGCGGGCTTGCTGGGTTCACAGATTGGCGCTCCTTATGCCCTCAGCATGGACTCAGGAAGGGTTAAAGACCCTGCTTGGCCAGCTGCTCGTTCACCTTGGCTTTTAAAAGGTTTGAAGCATTGAATGAGAGCACGGTACGCGCCGTGATAGGCACTTCCACGCCGGTTTTCGGATTGCGACCCATGCGCTGCTTTTTGTGGCGCAGGTTGAACGTGCCAAACGACGAGAGCTTCACGCTATCGCCCTGTTCCAGTGCGGTGCAGATTTCCTCGATCACCGAATCAACAAGTGCATTGCACTCCTGCAGCGACAGGCCAATTTGTTTATAGATGGCATTGCTGAGGTCAGCGCGGGTGAGAGTTTTACCTTCGTCGGTGATGATATCGGTCATGGCAGGGCTCATTGTTTGATGATGAATGGCACCAGTATAGCGTTTTTTAGAATAAAATCAAGTATCTACCAGCGAAGCAGCGCGCAGCCCCAGGTAAAGCCCGCGCCCATGGCCGGGCAGGCGATAAGCTGGCCGGGCTTCAGGCGGCCATCCTTGGCCGCCACATGCAGCGCCAGCGGGATGGAAGCCGCCGAGGTATTGGCGTGCAGGGGCACGGTGGAAATCAGCTTTTCGGGGGGTAGTCCAAGCTTTTCGCCGACACTGGCCAGAATACGCTGGTTGGCCTGATGCGGGGCGATCCAGTCAATATCACTGGCTGTAAGCCCGTTTTCTGAAAGCACCGCGAGTGTTGCTTCCGGCATTTTGGCCACGGCATGGCGATAAACCTCTTTGCCGGCCATGGAAAGCACGCCCGCTTTCTGATTGGTGGCGACACCACCGCTGGTTATCAGCATGGAACCAAACGCGCCATCGGAATAGATGCGCGAGCCGATAATGCCGCGATTCTCCCCCTCGCGTGCTTCCAGCAGCACCGCCGCTGCGCCATCGCCAAACAGGATGCAGGTGGTGCGATCCTGCCAGTCGATAATGCGCGAGAAAATTTCTGCGCCGATGACCAGCGCGCGATTGGCCTGTGCGTTTTTCAACATGGCATCGGCGACACTGAGCGCATAGACAAAGCCGCTGCAGGCGGCATTCAGATCAAACGCAGCGCCTGCTTTCATGCCAAGCTTGTGCTGCACTTTCGTGGCGGTTGCGGGCAGGGTATCGTCCGGTGTGGCGGTGGCGACGATGATGAGGTCAACCGATTCTGCCCCTACGCCAGCACGCTCCAGAGCTTGCTTCGCGGCGTGGGCTGCGAGGTCGGAGGTGAGCTCATTGTCTGCTGCCAGGTGGCGCTGGCGGATGCCAGTGCGCTCAACGATCCACTCATCGCTCGTGTCGACCAGCTTTGCCAGCTCATGGTTGGTCATCACGCGCTGGGGTAAATAGGCGCCTGTGGAAAGAATGATACTACGGCGCATCAATCCGCCTCGCCTTCCAGCGCATCCAGCGGCACACCGGGCATGGCCGGCGGTGTCGAGAGCTTGATTTCCTGCATGATGCGCTGGTTGATATGGTGGGCAACCAGCTCAATTGCTACACTCACGGCGTTGCAAAATCCTTTCGCGTCGGCACCGCCATGGCTTTTCACCGCAATGCCACCAAGGCCAAGGAACATCGCGCCGTTGCGCTTGCGGTCATCCAGCTTGTCTTTCACCACGCCCAGCGCACCGGCTGCCATCAGCCCGCCTAGGCGCGCCGGAATTGAGCTTGAGAAAGCCTCGCGCATGTAGGTGCGGATCAGACGGGCAGCGCCTTCTGCTGTTTTCAGGGCGACATTGCCGGTGAAACCATCCGTCACCACGACATCCACCGTACCCATCGCAATATCATTGCCTTCGACAAAGCCATGGAAATTCAAATCCAGACCGGATGATTCAATCAGTCTGCGCGCATCTTTCACTTCGTCGCGGCCTTTCAGGTCTTCCGAGCCAACATTCAGCAGCCCGATTTTGGGTCTGGAAAGTCCGAGCACCGCGCGCGCATACGCATCGCCCATCACGGCGAAGCGAAATAGATCCTGCGCGTCACATTCAACATTGGCTCCCAGATCCAGCATCACACACTCGCCTTTGAGTGTTGGGAAAAGTGCTGCAATTGCCGGGCGCGATACGCCGGGGAGTGTGCGCAGAATGAGTTTGGACATGGCCATGAGTGCGCCGGTATTGCCCGCGGAAACCACTGCGCAGGCTTTTTCTTCTTTCACCGACTCAATGGCCAGCCACATGCTGGATTTTCGGCCGCGACGCACCGCGACGGATGGCTTATCATCACCCGCAATAACCTCTTCGGTATGCACAATCTCACAATGCTTGGCCAGCTGGCCGAGATCAGCAAGCAGCGGCTCTAAGATATAGCGATTGCCAAACAGAAGAAAACGGCTGCCGGGGTGGCGAATAAGCGCCAGCTGGGCGCCTTTGAGCACGGCGTGCGGGGCATGATCACCGCCCATCGCATCCAGCGCAATCGGGAGTCTCAGTTTACTTGCAGCCATGTGGATTCGTGGTTGTCGTGGTTATCGTATTGATCGTGATTATCGTAGCTATAGCGTTTCAGGATAATCTCGACAACCACGAATCACGACAATCACGTGGTTAGCGGTTCACCTTAGACTTCGTGACCTGACGGCCTTTGTAGTAACCATCGGGCGAAACATGATGGGGGCGCTTGAGTTCGCCGGTGGTTTTATCTTCCACCACAGTTACTTTATCGAGCGCGTGGTGCGAGCGGCGCATGTTGCGGGCGCTGGGGGTCTTTTTTCGCTTGGGTACAGCCATGGTCAAACATCCTTATTTTTTTGTGAGGGAGCCTTATACAGCAAGAACCGCTGGCTTGGAAAGCAGTTTTTTAAGCTTAAACGGCAAGCTTTCTAAGCAGCTCGGATTCGGCCTGACCACCGTACATGTAGTCACGGGTGATTGGCAAGGCATTGATTTTCTTTGAAAACTGGATCTGCCACGCCATGGTTCCGGAGTAGATCATCGCCAGTTCGCAGCCGGTTAGGTACAGGTCGAACATGCGGTAAAACACCTCGCCATTCATGGCGCGGATGCGCTCGCTGTTAGCACGGTAGCGTTTTTTCCACTCGCGCAGCGTGTAGGAATAGTGCAGGCGCAGCACCTCGGCATCGGTCACCCAGAAGCCAGCTTTTTCGATAAAGGGGATGGTCTCCGAAAGCGCCGGCAGGTAGCCTTTTCTGAACATGTATTTTTCCAGCCATGGCTGCGTGGCGAGCGAGGGTTTGTTATAGCCGATCGAGTGCAGCAGCATGAGGCCATCTTCTTTCATCAGCTCATGCACTTTGCCAAAATATTCCGGATAGTGAGGCAGGCCAACATGCTCGAACATGCCCACCGAAACAATGCGATCAAAAGTCTCGCTCACGTGGCGATAATCCTGCAGTCGGATATCGATTTTATCTTGCAGCCCGGCGGCTTTCACACGCTCTACGGCCAGCTGGTGCTGCTGCGCCGAAAGTGTGACACCCACGACGCTCACGCCTTTTTGCTTCGCCATTTCCATCGCAAGCCCGCCCCAGCCGCAGCCAATATCCAGCACGCGCTGGCCGGGCGATAAATTTAGCTTGGCGATGATGTGGTTTTTCTTATTGATTTGTGCCTGTTCCAGCGTGTCGTGCTCGCTTTTGAAATAGGCGCAGGAATACTGCATGTCCTTGTCGAGAAACAGCTGGTAGAGCTCATTGGAAATATCGTAGTGGAACTGGATATTTTTGGTGGCGTTGCCGATGGCGTTATTCTGCCAGATGCGGCGCAGCGCATAGCGCGCCAGCGTGATGGCTTTTGCAAAAGGAAAATCACGAAACGCCTGGTTGTTGGCCGCCAGCACGCGCAGAAATTTATCAAGATCACCGTCATCAATCGTCATCGTGCCGAACATGTAGGCCTCCGGCAGGTTGATCGATGGGTTAGTGACCAGCTTCCAATGCAGCGCTTTATCATGCAGCGTAATCGCGGTGGATTCGCCCGGGCTACCTGCATAGTGGTGGCGTTTGCCGGTGGCATCGGTGACGGTGAGTTCGCCGCGTTTGATGATATGGCGAAAGAGCGCGCCGGCGGGAAAATCGAGCATGGCAGGTATCCTTGCTAATGAGGGTTAAGCGTCTGAGAGCTTACCTTTAGAAATGATCTGGTCAACAGGATCCAGCGCGCCATCGGCAATCAGGGGTTGTTTTTTTACTTCAGCATAAATCGGCGCGAAGTCCGGCTTGGTGGCCTCAAACAGATCTTCCAGCGAATCAATCACGAAGTAGGTTTTCTGCAGGTCGTCGATGCGGTAGTCGCTGCGCATGATGCGTTTTAAGTCAAATTTCAGCCGGTTAGGCTTGTCACTTTCCAAACAATAGACCGATTCGGTTTTGGAGGAAACAATGCCCGAACCGTAAATGCGAAGCCCTTCTTCCTGTTGGATGAGGCCGAATTCCACCGTAAACCAGTATAGGCGTTCGATTTCCTTATCAGCATCCAGCGTATGCGCTTTCAGCGCTCCTTTGCCCCATTCCTGCATGTAATCGGCGTAAACCTGATGCGCGAGCATCGGCACATGGCCAAACAGATCATGGAAAATATCCGGTTCCATCAGATAATCAATCTTCGCCGGCTCGCGAATCCACCATGTGACTGGGAACTGGCGCTTGGAGAGATGCTCCAGAAACACCATCGGCGGCAGGTAGCCCGGCACGGTGACAAGCCGCCAGTTTACCGTTTTCTCGAGCATATCAGAAACGCGGCGCCAGTCGGGAATCACGTCGCTTTCTTTCATGCCGAGCATCTCCAGCGAGCTGAGATACTCTTTGCATGCGCGGTTTTTAAGCAGCGGATACTGGCGGTTGCTCAGGGTGCGCCACATGCCATGATCCTCGGCGGTGTAGGCGGCCGGATCAAAGTCGAATGTGTAGTCGGCGCGCATGTTTTCCGGGTGTTCGTCTGCTCTCATTTTTCCTCCAAACGCATTTCTATGGCCAATTGCGTTGTTATCTGCGTGCTCGAATCCTTATGTAGCGCTGCTACACTGCGGTTCTCCGCGCGCAGCTGCCTAGCATTTGGCGCATATAAATGCGTTTGAAAAACCATGCCAGACTATATACATTAAGGCAAATTATGACACCTTCTTCAAAAAAACAATCGATTACCATTCGCGAACTGAAAACCCGCGCGCAGCTGGAGACGATTTACCCGCTGGTAAAGCAGGTGAACCCGCAAGTATCTAAACGTGAGTTCATGACCGACCTTGATACCATGCTACCGCTCGGCTATCGCTGCGTTGGTGCATTTTCCGGCGATAAACTCGTGGGCGCGTGTGGCCTGTGGATCGGCCGGCGGTTCTGGTGCGGAAAATACTGCGAGGTTGATAATCTTGTCGTTGATCTAAAAGGGCGCAGCGGCGGCATCGGTGCGCTTATGATGCGCTGGGTGGAAAAAGAAGCGAAAAAAGAGAAATGTGCGATCGTGATGGCAGATAGCTATACGACCAACCATGCCTCACATCGCTTTTATTTCCGCGAAGGATACATTATAAAGGGGTATTGTTTTTATAAAGAACTCAGTTAATTCCCCGCGAAAGCGGGGATCCTGTAGAAAAAAGGATCCTGTGATGGTTACTACATCTGCAAAACAAGACCCCGCAATAAATGCGGGGATCAGCGCCAACCCCATGGGCACGGACGGCTTCGAGTTTGTCGAATATGCGGCGCTTGATCCGCGCCCGCTGGAAGAGCTGTTCGCCAAGCTCGGCTTTACGCGCGTGGCGCAGCACCGCTCGAAAAATGTTCATCTGTGGCGTCAGGGCGATATTAATTTTATTTTGAATGCCGAGCGCAATTCGCAGGCTGAAGGGTTTTACAACGCGCACGGCCTATCCGCCAATGCGATGGCGTTTCGCGTGAAAGACGCGGCCTTTGCGATCAAGCGCGCGAAAGAACTGGGCGCAAAAGTGGTGGAATCAAAAGTCGGACCGATGGAACTGGCCATTCCTGCGATTGAGGGCATCGGCGGCAGCCTTCTCTATCTCGTGGATCGCTACGGCGATCGCGGATCGATTTATGATATTGATTTTGTGCCGCTGCCGGGGGTGGATCAGCATCCGGCGGGTGTGGGGCTTACTTACATCGACCATCTCACGCACAATGTTGAGCGCGGTAACATGGAAAAATGGGCGGATTTTTATTCACGCCTGTTTAACTTCCGCCAGATCCGCTATTTTGATATTGAAGGTAAGCTCACCGGCCTTGTCAGTAAGGCGATGACCAGCCCTTGCGGCAAGATCCGCATCCCGATCAACGAATCGTCGGATGATAAATCGCAGATCGAAGAATATCTGCGCGAATACAAAGGCGAAGGCATCCAGCATATCGCGCTGGCAACGGACGATATTTACAAAACCGTGGCGCAGCTGAAGCAGCATGTGCGCTTCATGGATCCGCCGCCGGAGACTTATTATGACAATCTCAAAAAGCGCGTGCCGCACAGCAAGGAAGAAGTGAGTAAGCTGAAGCCGCTTGGTATCCTCGTTGATGGTGCGCCGGAGAGCAAGCCGGGTGCGAATGATGGCGGCATTTTGCTGCAGATTTTCACCGCCACCGTCATCGGCCCGATTTTCTATGAAATCATCCAGCGCAAGGGTGATGAAGGTTTCGGCGAAGGCAATTTTAAGGCTTTGTTCGAGTCGATCGAAGAAGATCAGATCAAGCGCGGCGTCCTAAAGTAACTCTACTGCGGCGGAAAATCTGCTTGGAAATTTCGTACTCAAAAGTCACGTACTTGATGTACGCTAGACTTTTTGCGTGCGAAATTTCCTTCGCGCTTTCCTCGCCGCAGCGAGTTAACAAAAACCGTATGCATCAACAGCAATATCGAGGGTACTTAGTTAAGAGACAGACCAGCCGAGCCCTGCCGGCTTTGCGCAAGGCGCTGCACAAAACTGCCGCCGCGCAGGGTTTTCCCCACCATCTCCACCATGGAGCGCTGCAGCTCGGGTGTGTCGAAATTTTCTGCGATTTCAGCGGCGAATGTGGCGGGTACCTGCTCGCGCCCTACCTGCTCGAGCACCGCTTCCGGCAGCTTTGACATGCTGTAAGCCACCCGCAGGTTGCCTTTATCCATCTGCAGCGGCGGCAGCTTGCGCACATCCACCCTGCCGCTTTCAACTTCCTTGAACACACGCGCGGCATCCAGCGTGTCGGTGTGGCCACGCGCCATGTTTTTGTAGGCGGCGATCACGCGCACGTCCTCCACCGAATAACCATCCGCCTCGCGCAGCACATAGGCCGCCACTTTGCCCGGGCCGGTGCCAATGGCGTTAGTGTTCACGGCGTGATCCAGCCTGTGGTGGCCATCCGCGACATAAAGCGCGCCATTCAGACGTTCATGCAGCAGCAGTGGATCGCCGTCTAAGACTGGATTCCAGCTTTCGCGGCGGATGCGATGTGCCTCGGTGACGCCTTTGCTATCGCCATGCGCGCGGAACTGATAGGCCTGCGCATCGGTCTTGATGGCCTCGGGCGCCACCATCACGAGGCTCAGCTTTTCAAGCGCAAGGCGCGGTTGTTGTAATGTAAACATCCCCATACACGCCATTCTAGCGTGCAGGAAGCGAGTAGCCCAGCATTCAAATATGAAGTTTTGATGACGAATATAGCCCTGAAATGGTAAAGTGGATGATATTGATTTTTAAACATTAACTGAAAATAAACCATGGCTGTCTATAGTCATAGCACCACAAAACGATAGTGAGCTAATTTATGGCATTAACGACTGTGCCCAAGAATGTCCGCGCTAGTGATCGGCTGGATCTTGGAAATCAGGAAGAAGAAGGCTTTGTCGTACGCAAACGCTTTTTATCGATCCGTAAAATGGCGCAGCTCTGCCTCAGCGGTGTTATTATTGTGCTGGGTGTCGTGATTCTGCTCAGGAATGATACACTAGTTGGTTCGCTGCTGTGTGTCGTTGTTGGCAGCATGTTGCTGTATCTCGGACGCGTTATTGAAAAGCAGCAGATGATAATCAACGCGACAGAATTCATGAATGCGGTATATTCGTCTGCATTGTGTAAAGGCTACACGTTCTCTTTCATTGTACGATCAAAGGGCGCGATCATTTATCTTGATCGCGGATTTCAAGAGCTTTTTCCTGATTTCATAGTGCAGCCTGATCGCGAGCTATCAACGCTTTGCGATATATATCAGTTTAAGCCCGAGATTGCCGCAAGGCTCACTGATCATGTTCGTAGCGGCACTGAAGGTGCGCTCGATTTTGATCTCGCAGCTGGATCTAACCGCGCACAGCAAGTCATTCGCGTCACATGCGAACCGATCGCCCGTCCGAAGGGCTACGTGCTGGTGCGCGGTAAGTAGAGCTTAAGCAGCCGCTTTTGTCAGCATCGAATAAAGCTCGTCTTTAAGCGCGAGGCGCTGCTTTTTGAATTTTTCCGCCAGAATGTCGGAGACCTTGTCGATCTCCTGCTCAATGCGGTGCACCTGCTTGCATACGGCTTCATATTCATCAAATAGCCGGGCGAAGTGGGCATCATTTATTTTCAGCGCGTGAATCTGCTCTTTGAACTCGGGAAATTCCTGAAGCAGTGAATAAGATTCGTTGAACATGAAAAGCTCCTTTTCGTTGACTCAGGCAACATTAGCAGCATGTGTCATGATAGCCTTGATTCATATCAAGCGCCAGCAATAACAAGGTGAGCGCCAATTTTCTGATATTCATCAAAGAGTTTGGGGGTGCGGTTTTCGCCCGCCCTGCAGATGGCCTCATCCATGTTAATGGTGCCAAGCAGCGCTACCCCCAGCTCGCGTGCGAGTTTTTCGCCGCCGCCGCTGCCAAACATGCTGCCCGACATATTTTCCACCACACCCAGCACCGGCACATGCACTTTGCTAAACATCTGGGCGCATTTGCGCGCATCCAGCAGCGCGACTTCCTGCGGCGTGGTGACGATGATCACGCCGGAGAGCGGCACTTGCTGCGCCATGCTTAAATGAATATCGCCAGTGCCTGGTGGCATATCCACCAGCAGTACATCGAGAGATGCATCCTTCGTGCCCCAGCGTGTCATACGCAGCAGCTGGTTCAGTGTTTTGGTAATCATGGGCCCGCGCAGCACCGCCGCACTATCACCAATAATGAAACCGATCGAATTGCACACGATGCCGGCCGCCTCAAGCGGTATCATCTGCTCTTTAAATTCCGGCTGGCCGGAAAGCCCCATCAGGTAGGGAATGCTGGGGCCGTAAATATCCGCATCCAGAATGCCAACGCGCTTTCCCGCCGCCGAAAGCGCCATGGCCAGGTTCACTGTGGTGGTTGATTTGCCCACGCCGCCCTTGCCAGACGCCACCGCGATGACTCTGCCCACAAAAGGTAGCGGCTGGCGCACCCAGAGTGCTGGTTTTTTTAGCGGCGTTTCATCCTGAATCATCGTTGATGTCATGGTCTTGCAATCTAGCTGTTTCCTCCTATATAGTTGCCCGAGCGAAAAAAACCAGTACCGCCTTCAGGCGGGAACCAGTGGAGGGTGCATGGCGTGGGATAATCAGGGTCCGTGGGGCAAACCAGGCGGCAGCGGTGGCATGGGTGGTGGTCCACGCCGGCCGATGGGCGGCGGTGGCGGCGGTAAGCCGCAAGGGCCGGATCTTGATGAGCTGCTGCGCAAAAGCCGCGAGCAGTGGAAAACCATGTTTCCCCAAGATGGCAATGGCGGCGCGAAAGGCCTCGTGCTGCTGCTGATTATCGTGGTGCTGCTGTGGCTGTCGTCGGGCGTGTATTTTGTGAAAGCCGATGAACAGGGCGTGGTGCTTCGTTTTGGCGAATATCATCGCACCACCGGCTCAGGCCTTAACTATCACCTGCCTTATCCATTTGAAGGCGTGCTGACACCGAAGGTGACAGCCGTGAACCGCGTGGAGGTTGGCTATCGCTCCGGATCAGCGCGCACAAACCGCGAAGCGACGGCGATTCCCGAGGAAAGCCTGATGCTGACTGGCGATGAAAATATCGTCGATATCACTTTCGAGGTGCAGTGGAAAATCCGCGAAGCACCAGATTTCCTGTTTAATATCAGAAACCCCGAAGACACGGTGAAAGCTGTTTCTGAAAGCGCGATGCGCGAGGTGATCGGCCAGAGCCAGATTGCTACCGTGCTTACCGCTGGCCGCGAGGATGTGGCAATGAAAACCAGAACCCTCATCCAGCAAACGCTGGACGATTACAAAGCTGGTATTGAGATCATCGCGGTGAACCTCCGTGATGTGAATCCGCCGGATCAGGTGCGGGCGGCGTTTCTTGACGTGCAATCGGCGCGTGCCGACATGCAGACCTCAATCAATCAAGCTGAAACCTATCGCAGCGATATCGTCCCACGTGCTCGCGGTGAGGCAGAAAAGTTGGTACTTGACGCCCAAGCCTATAAACAGGAAGTGATTGCTAGAGCGCAGGGGGAAGCCTCGCGTTTCTCCGCTGTCTATGAGGAATTCAAAATGGCGCGTGATGTGACCAAACAACGCATTTATCTGGAAACAATGGAAGATATTCTTTCTGGCATGAACAAGGTGATTATTGATGAAAAAGGTGCGGGCGGCGTGGTGCCGTACCTGCCGCTTGATTCGCTCAAAGCCAAACAGCCAGCAGCTCAGGAGGTGAGGCCATGACAACCCAAACTTTCCTCCCCCTCTCAGGGGGAGGATCAAGGTGGGGGTTACTTCTTACCTTCATCACACAATCTATAACCCTCACCCCCGCCCTCTCCCTGAAAGGGAGAGGGAGTATCATGTTGGAGGCCAAGCCATGAAGTGGTTAAGTGTCGCAATTATTGCTTTTTTTATCGGGCTGTTTGTGCTGTTTAACTCGCTGTTTGTGGTGCGCCAGACGGAGCAGGCGCTGGTGCTACAATTCGGCAAGCCGATTCGCGTGGAGCAGGATCCTGGCCTTGAGTTCAAGGTGCCTTTTTTTCAGAATGTTGAGTTTTACGACCGCCGTCTGCTCGACTTTGATGCCGAGCCGAAAGAAGTCACCGCGGCTGACCAGAAACGCCTGGTAGTCGATGCGTTTGTACGTTACCGCATCACCGATCCGCTGCTGTTTAAACAAACGGTGGGCAGTGAGATCAATATGCGCAGCCGCCTGAACTCGATTCTGGAAGCGAGCCTACGTCAGGTGATTGGTCGGGTGCCGCTGTCTGATGTGATTTCTGAACAGCGTGACGATATTATGGAGCGCATCCGCGTGCTGGTAAACGCGCAGGCTTCGGGTGCACAGCTCGATACGGAGGGTAACCTGATCAAGGGCCAGTCGCGCGGGTTTGGTGTGGATGTGGTGGATGTGCGCATCATGCGCGCGGATCTGCCGAGGGAAAATTCAGAAACGATCTATAAACGGATGCAAACCGAGCGCGAGCGCGAGGCAAAAGAATTCCGTGCCAAAGGTGCGGAAGAAGCACAAAAGATTCGTTCGCAGGCCGATAAAGAACGCACCATTCTTTTAGCGGAAGCGAAAAAAACCGCTGAGATCACGCGCGGTCAGGGCGATTCGCAGGCGACCAAGATTTTTGCTGATTCATTTGGCAAGGACGAAGAGTTTTTTAAATTCTACCGTACCATGCAGGCCTACCGCAAAACCCTTGGCAAAGACGACACTACCATGGTGCTCTCGCCTGATAGTGACTTCCTGAAATATATTGAGCGTGGCTCGCAGGGCGGAAGGTAGCGATCATCCCGTTGATGACATATCGGTAACTTGAATTTTAAGTGATGTGGTACTAGCTATCACATCACTTCAACGTGAGGTTCCTATGCGCCGCCTAATTTCTGCTGTGGTTATTACCTTGGCACTTGCTCACCCCTCCTATGCTCAGGCGCCTGTGCCGCAAGCTGGTTTTGCTGACCTGGTGGAAAAGCTCTCGCCAGCGGTAGTGAATATTTCCACCACCCAGAAGGTGAAAAACCCGCCCATGATGTTTGGCATGCCATTTGAGGGGCTGCCAAATAGCCCGGAGATGGAGCCGTTTCGTGAATTTTTTGATCGCTTTGGCCAGGGTATGAAGCAAGCCCCCGAGCGCGAGGCAACCTCGCTGGGCAGCGGCTTTGTGATCGATCCTAAGGGCTATGTTATCACCAACAACCATGTGGTGGAGCAGGCTGAGGAAATCACCGTGATTTTTTCGGATAATACCAAATACAAGGCCACCATTGTCGGGCGCGACAAAAAAACCGATCTGGCGCTGCTTAAAATTGATGCCAAAAAAGACCTGCCATTTGCTGTGATGGGTGATTCGGATACCATGCGTGTCGGCGACTGGGTGATTGCCATCGGCAACCCGTTCGGCCTTGGCGGATCGGTCACGCAGGGGATTATTTCGGCCAGGCAACGATCCATCAATGCCGGGCCTTTCGACGACTTTCTGCAAACTGACGCGCCGATCAACCGCGGTAATTCCGGCGGCCCATTATTTAACACCAAGGGCGAGGTGATTGGCATCAATACCGCTATTTTTTCGCCCTCCGGCGGTTCGGTGGGGATTGGTTTTGCCATTCCTACGGCGCTCGCAAAGCCAGTGGTCGAGCAGCTCAAGGCCAGCGGCAAGGTGACGCGCGGCTGGCTCGGCGTGAAGATTCAGGAGGTTTCGGAAGAAATCGCTAACAGCGTCGGGCTGGATAAGCAGATGGGTGCGCTGGTACTGGATGTAAGCAAAGGCAGTCCGGCCGATAAGGTTGGTATTCAGGCGGGCGATGTCATCACCCATTTCGGCGGCAAGGAAATCAAGGAAATGAAAAACCTGCCAAGGCTGGTCGCGGAAGCGCCGATTGGTAAACCGGCTGAGATCCGTTTCTGGCGCTCGGGCAAGGCCATGAGCGGTATGATCACCGTTGGTGAGCTGAAGGACGAGGCGGAGAAGGCGGGCGCGGGTAGCAAAGGCTCGCCAGCTGCGCCGGCAGCAGGTGAAGTGGTGCTGGGCATGCGGCTGGTGCAGGGCGACGGTGAGCTTCAGGTGGCTGAGGTGGAAGCTGGCTCCGAGGCCGCAAAGCGCGGCGTGAGGGAAGGGGATGTGATTCGCGAGGTGGGCGGCGAAAAAGTCACCAGCACCTCCGGCCTCAAGCAAGCCATGCAAAGCGCCAAGAAGGCGGGACGTAAATTTGCGCTGGTTCGTATCTCACGCGGCAGTGAAGAGGCATTTATCCCGCTGCCGGTGGAGTAGAGCTCTCCAAGAGGGTCAAATAAGCTTACGCTCTGGCGGCGCCTTGGGATAGTGCTTTAGCGCGCTCTGCATCAATCTTGGCGACAAAAGACTTCACATCATCGAGGCGTTGATTTGAGTCCTGAAGCTTCTGTTCGAGCGCAGTGTTGTGATTGGTCAATTCATCAAATTGCTCTTTGCCAGCTTTAGCTTTTTTGACACCACGCACAACACCCACAATAGTACCAACAGCTGCAAGTGCAGCTATACCTATTGCCGCGCCTAAACCGGTTTTTGCAGCTCGAACACCGATATTGCCGTGGGTTGCTTCTGAAATCGCGGTTGCTGCCATGTCAAGCGAGCTTAGTTTTGCAGCATTCTTGCCATTAATGACAACATGGCTACCAAAGTCTTCCATTGCCGCGGTTGCTTTTTTGGGAGCAGTAAGATTGCCTGCCAAGCCACCCACAACTGCACCGGTAGCAGCGCCTATCGCGCTGTCTAAGTTTGCATAACCAAGAGCGCTAGCTACTGTTCCTGGCCCTTTATATTCCGGTTTTTTGTCGTTGCTCGCCATGTTTATTCCCCTGTAAATTTGATTATTATCCGATCTTAACAGATTGAGGGGGGGGGTAAATTGCTAAAATATGAAGATTTAATGACGGTCAGATGACATACATTAAAGCGCTTAAATCACAATGATTTAGCTGGTTTTTCGCCTGCGCGCGCACGTTTGGTTTGGCGTGGTAGGCAATGCCGAGGCCTGCGGCGAGCAGCATGGGCAGGTCGTTCGCCCCGTCGCCGATGGCGATAGCTTCAGCCGGAGAGATGCTAAGTTTGGTGCATCCCTCATTCAGCGCGGCGAGTTTGGCATTTTTATCGAGAATGGGGGGGATGACGCGGCCACTCAATACTCCCCCCCAGCTTGCGGGGGAGGTTGGGTGGGGGTGAGTTTTGCGTAACTTGTCACCCCCCTCTTGATCTCCCCCCGCAAGCGGGAGGAGAATTTCTAATTGATTACTCCGCTCCTCATCAAACCCGAGCCGCGCTTTGATGCGCTGGGTATAAAAGCTGAAGCCGCCAGAGACGAGCATGGTGTAAATACCAGCATCTTTTAGCGCTTTCATCAGCGCCTCGGCGCCGGGCATGAGCCGCACGCGCTCATCGTAAACTTCTTCCAGGGCTGATTCGGGCAGGCCAGCAAGGAGGCCTACACGCTCTTTCAGCGCCTGCTCAAAATCCAGCTCGCCATTCATCGCGCGCGCCGTGATGGCTTCGATTTTATCCCTGAGGCCGACATAATCCGCCAGCTCATCAAGGCATTCATTCTCGATGATGGTCGATTCCATGTCCGCAACGAACAGCTTATAGCGCGGGCGGGGATGGGGCTGGATAATGATGTCAGATGACAGATGACGGATGACGGATGACGAATAGTTCTCGACGATCAAACGACAAGCGATGCCTGCTTCCAGCCAGCAAACCTCTTGCGCCTTAAGCTCGCGCGCGGCGCTATCCACCTCTTGCGCTGTCAGTGGGTTTTGTTTGGGGTTGGCAAGCAGGGTGATGGAAAACATAATTTTATCATTCCCGCATTAGCGAGAATCCTGTAAATGGTTTAGCTCAGGATGCCTGCTTTCGCAGGCATGACAAGGAAAAAAATGAAAAAAATTCATATCATCGCCGGGCCAACCGCCAGCGGTAAGTCAGCACGAGCACTGGCGCTGGCGGAAAGCACGGGCGGCGTGATCATCAACGCGGATTCGCAGCAGCTTTTTAAAGACCTGCCGATTCTGACCGCGCGCCCAACCAAGCAGGACGAAGCGCGCGCACCACACAAGCTTTACGGTCTCTTGAACGCCAATGAATCACCCTCGGCCGGGAAATGGCTGAAATGGGCGAAGATGGAAATTGACTGGGCGCTGGGTGAGGGGCGCCCTGCGATTGTGGTGGGAGGCACTGGACTATATCTGAGGGCGCTCACCCAGGGGCTGGCCGAAATTCCTGAGATTGATGCCGCTGTGACCAACCAAGCGGCCAATGATTATGAGGCGATGGGAAAAAGCGCTTTTGAGGAGCGGCTGAAAGTAGTCGACCCAGAGTTTTTCAAGCGACTTAAGGTTTATGATAAGCAGCGGCTGATTCGCGCCTATGCGGTCTGGCTTGGCTCTGGCAAATCACTAACCTACTGGCAGCAGCAGGAGCAAAAACCGTTTTATTCTGCGGATTATTACGAAATCGAAAAGATAGAGGTGGAGCGCGAAGAACTTTATCGCCGCTGTAACCAACGTTTTGATAAAATGATAGAAATGGGCGCAGTAGAGGAAGTGCGTGAATTTATCGAAAGCCGCCAGCTGGCTGCTGCTGGTTTGGAGAAGATTATCGGCTTCAGGGAGCTTTCTGCCTATCTGCGCGGCGAGCTGGCTCTTGAACAAGCAATTGATAAAGCAAAACAAATGACCAGAAACTACGCGAAGCGCCAGATGACCTGGTTTCGGCATCAATTGTCATGAATTCGTCACTTACTTGTTGTGCAGTATTAATTTATGCTGCTACATCAAATGTAAATTTTAATAAACTAAAATGTGTAAGTGAATGACAAAACAAGACAAGAAAGACCCCATGCTTCCATGGCATGTGGTGTTTGTGGCTAGTACAACACCGGAAAAACTCAGGGATTTTCAGGTTGCTGCTAAGGCTAAAGGGTGGCCAATTCTTTTTGCGGATATCCGTGAGATTATAGGCGTTTATCACAACGTGGACGAAAACGGCAAAGATTTTAAGGTCAATGCTGGCTTGAAGCGTAGCGTGATTGAACGCTTTGTTGATGTGCTGCGTAAGGATGACAACAATCTCAAGCAGTGGTGCCAGAATAACGGGTTGGAGTTTGATCGTGCCCGGGTGCATTTCATGACCGAGGATTCGGGTTTTAGTGCACCAAAGGAGATATGGGACAAAATTGATAAGGACGGAATCCCTGACTACGTTCAGAAAAGAATTGATGAATCGAGTTCCCGCAGGCTTGGCGGGCCAGGTGTGGAGACTGGCCCTGTGGTAAGTGCGCTTCTGGGCGCGGGTAATCTGATGGGGCGTATTTTGCAGGCGGCTGGACCAGACATTCAGCGCGTTCATATCGAGGCGAAACAATATAGCACCGTCGCGGTGCTTTCGCTGAACCACCCGAACCACACCTTCAAACCACTAACGGTAGAGGTTGCCAGCTATATTCGTCCTAATTCTGACGATGGCCCGCGTGTCAGTAATTATAATTATGTTCGCTCTAAGGAAAAGCCATATAGTTCGGCTGCTGCATTGGGTGAGCAATATATTTCCAATTACAGCCCGCGCGCAAAGATTGTTGATTATCTGGCCGAGGATGTCTGCAAGCTCAGCCCTGCTCAGAAAATAAAAACACCCCTTAAACGCCAACCCGCCAAGCAGTTCAAAGCGGCATTGCTTGGAGCAGATCGCGATGAAAAGGACTCGCTGCGCCAGTTTCTGATGGAAGCAGGTAAACGAGATCAGATGGCGCCGACAGAAATCGTATCATTTGATGCTTCCCATCAGCCTATTGAGGTCGGATCTACCTCAATGCGGGCGAATGCCGCGTTATCATACGTGGAAAATCTACTGAGTGAGACTAACGCAGTATTATTGCCACCGTCTGATATTGAAAACTCGGCCGATCCATCATTCGATCGTGCAAAGCAGCTTTATGACCTGATGTCGCTCATTGTGGCCAAGCAGCTGAACCCGCGCGATAGCAACAAGCCTATCATTATCATGAACCACAAGGGTGCCTGGGATGATGCAGTGAGGCTCCATTATGACCTCGCGAACATGTCGCTGACGAAGGAGCACTCTATTTTACTACCCGTGGATGTTAATGGTAATGGTGCTGCTGTTAAGGCTCATTCCAATAGCTATTTTCATGTGCTTAGCGGCGATGACCAGCGCAAAATCGAAAAAGCTGCAAGCTATCTGCTGTCGCAGGCAAGGCAGGGCTTTGTATCGGTAGAAAGTTCAGAGCAGCCAACCATGCAAAAGGGCACTTCGCCCGATAAAGATCAGCGATTCAAGGTGGCGGTATTTTGTTCCGCCAGCTGCGAAAATGCCACACTTAATGCATCACTGAAGGACTTATCATACCGCCTTTCAAAAGATGGTTATGGCATCATTTATGGCGGGGGTGACCGCTACACAATGGGCGCGGTACTGGATGGTGTTAGGCGGCATCGCGATGAGCTGATAAAGCACGGTATGACGGCAGATGCGGCTAAAGAAGCAACCTATATCGCTGGCATAAGCACCGATTTAATCGCCGCGGCTGAAACAGAAAAAGGTGAGCTTTCGCCAGACCTTAACTATCGCGAGCTGACCCGCGATATTTATGACCGTATGGCCAAAATGCTGGTACCTTCTGATGCCATTGTCATCGCACCGGGTGGTGCTGGAACCGTGCAGGAATGGATGGCGGCGCTTATGCTGCGAAAACTCGAGCCAGAGAGTTTTGCCGGTAAGCCTATTGTGGTCTATAATCCCCAGCTTCTTAAAGAAAAACCGGGTCTTGCAGAACATGAGAAAAAAGTCTGGGACGGCCTGCTTAAGCACATGCTTGGCGAAAAGGACTATCGCCTTTTAACCTCGGCAGAGCCAACGATGCAGGCGGCGCGTCTCAGACGTAGTCGTGAGCTGGGCGTCTATGTGGAGACGCAGGTCGAAGATGTTCAGCAGCGTCTTGATCAGCTTGCTCGTGAAAAAAATACTGCACACAGGCAGAGTGCTGGCGTTGCTATCGGATAATCATTGACGCAAGCTGGCTGCAGCACTAGGCTACATGCCCTTTACAACGCGGTGTGCCATGAAATCTGCAACGAAAATAACGACGCAGCGAGCTGACCATTCTGCCGCCGACCTTCTCGGTGCGGAGGCGATTGTGCGTGCGCTGGCGAATGAAGATGTGGATACGGTGTTTGGTTATCCAGGCGGTGCGGTGCTGCCGATTTATGACGCGCTCTTCAAGCAGAACCATGTACGCCATATTCTGGTGCGTCATGAGCAGGCGGCAACCCACGCCGCGGAGGGCTATGCGCGCTCCACCGGCAAGGTGGGCGTGGTGCTGGTGACGAGCGGCCCGGGCGCAACCAACGCGGTCACCGGACTCACCGATGCGATGCTGGACTCGATCCCGATGGTGTGCATCACCGGGCAGGTGCCCACGCACCTGATTGGCTCGGATGCGTTTCAGGAAGCGGACACGACCGGCATTACACGTTCATGTACCAAATATAACTATCTGGTTCGCTCGGTGGAAGAGCTGCCGGGCATCATCCACGAGGCGTTTCATGTCGCGCGCAGCGGCAGGCCGGGGCCGGTGGTGATTGATATTCCCAAAAATATCATGAACCAGAAGCTGGTTTATCTCGGCAAGCCGGAGACGGTGCGCGCCTCGTACAACCCGCAGGTGAGGGGCGATGAGGCGCAGATCGACAAAGCGATTCAGCTGATGGCCACCGCCCGCAGGCCGATTTTTTATGTCGGCGGCGGCGTGATTAATTCTGGCCTGGATGCTTGTGCGAAGCTGACTGAATTCGTGCGCATGACCGGCTTTCCCTGCACCAACACGCTGATGGGGCTTGGTGCGTTCCCGGGTAGTGACCCGCAATTTGTCGGCATGCTCGGCATGCATGGCAGCTTGGAAGCCAATATGTGCATGGCCGAGTGCGATGTGATGATCAATATCGGCGCGCGGTTTGATGACCGTGTGACCGGCAGGCTCGATGCATTTTCGCAGAAATCCAAAAAAATCCATGTCGATATTGACCCCAGCTCGATCAACAAAAACGTGCGCGTGCATGTGCCGATTGTGGGCGATGCTGGCGTGGTGATCGAGCAGATGATGGCGGCGTGGAAACGTCATCCTGTGGCGCAGCGCCGTAGCGCTGCGAGCACAGGATCTCGTACGGCTGGGGATCCTGTGCAGCCGCATAGCGGCTCACAGGATTTAGCAGACTGGTGGCAGAAAATCGAAGGCTGGCGCGCGAAGAAAAGTTTTTCTTACGATCAGGGAAGTGAAATCATTAAACCGCAGCACGCGCTGGCGCGCCTTCAGGCGCTGACGAAAGCGCGCTCGCCTTACATCACCACCGATGTCGGCCAGCACCAGATGTGGGCGGCGCAATATTTGATTTATGAAAAGCCCTATAAATGGATGACGAGTGGCGGCCTGGGGACGATGGGCTACGGCCTGCCATCAGCGATGGGCGTGCAGATCGCGCATCCGGACGAGCTGGTGGTGTGTGTCACCGGCGAGGCCAGCTTCATGATGAATATTCAGGAGCTGTCGACCATCACCCAGTACCGCCTGCCGGTCAAAATTTTTATCCTGAATAATCACTGCATGGGCATGGTGCGCCAGTGGCAGCAAATGTTCCATGGCTGTCGCTACAGCGAGTCGTACATGGACTCGCTGCCGGATTTTGTGAAGCTCGCCGAGGCGTATGGCATGCGCGGCCTGCAATGCAGCAAGCCTTCCGAACTGGATGCCACCATCGAACAGATGCTATCCATTCCCGGCCCGGTGCTGTGCGATATCATCGTTGACCCGGAAGAAAACGTTTACCCGATGATTCCCGCCGGCGCCGCGCATTATGAACTGCTGCTACGCCCTGAAGATAATAAAGGCGACATTAAAACGGGGGATTTGCTGTGATGCGCGCGACGCAACAGGATAGCCAGATCGCAGCGGTTAACACCGAGCTTGCCATGCTGCGCATACTGGAATTGCTGCAGCCGTCCATTGGTGTTGATATAACGTATCGCTCACGAACCAACCTGACCAATCTTGTGAGAACGTCTGACACAGGCATTCATTCCGGGCAAAACCGCGAGTTCGTCTCAGACACGCTCAGGGAAATGGAAAAACTTGGCTACGTGGAAGCCACTGAAAACGCTGTTGGTAAGCGCTACTCGATCACACAAGTAGGTAATGATAAGCTAGCGGAGCTACGATCTGATCATGAATTGTTGGAGACGCGAAGCGATCTTAATACACAAAAATCTCGTGGTATAGGTCGTGTAAAGATAGGCGCAACTGAGGAAAGAAGAAGAGGCGTATGACCACCGAAACCCTCGATATCGTCTACGACATTCCGACCTTCAAAGCCGAGGCTTCGCGCCATACGCTCGCGGTGTTGGTGGATAATGAATTTGGTGTGCTGGCGCGGGTGATTGGTTTATTCTCTGGGCGCGGTTACAACATTGAGTCGCTCACGGTGGCCGAGGTGGAGCATGAGAAAAAACTCTCGCGCATCACCATCGTGACTTCCGGCACCGAGCATGTGGTGGAGCAGATTAAAAAGCTGCTTGAGCGCATGGTACCGGTGCATAAGGTGCATGATTTGACGGTGGAGGGCGCGCATGTTGAGCGTGAGCTCGCGCTGCTCAAGGTTGCGGCGAGTGCTGAAAACCGGCAGGCGGCACTGAAAACCGCTGATATGTTTCGTGCGAAAGTGATTGATTCGACCCCGGAATCATTTGTGTTTGAAATGACCGGCGAGGCGCGTACCATCGACGAATTCATTAGCATGATGCAGCCACTCGGGTTGACCGAAATCTGCAGAACGGGTATTGCTGCGGTTTCGCGCGGAAAACAAGGTATTTAGAAAAAGGAAAAAATTATGAAAGTCTATTACGATACCGATTGCGATTTGAATTCGATTAAAGGTAAGCGCATTGCCATCGTTGGCTATGGCAGCCAGGGCCATGCACACGCCCTCAACCTGCGTGATAGTGGCTGCACCGGTATTGTGATCGGCCTTCGCCCTGGCGCGAGTGCGACTAAGGCGACCGCCGATAAATTCACCGTAAAAGCACCGGAAGAGGCGGTGAAAGATGCGGATATTGTGATGCTGCTTGCGCCGGATGAATTTCAGGCAGAGATTTACAGCAAGATCGAACCCAATATCAAACAGGGTGCAGCGCTCGCGTTTGCCCACGGCTTTAATTACCATTTTGGTTTCATCAAACCGCGCGCGGATATGGATGTGTTCATGGTCGCGCCGAAAGGCCCCGGTCATACGGTGCGCGGCGAATATGTGAAAGGCGGCGGCGTGCCATGCCTTGTTGCTATTGGCCAGAATGCGTCCGGCAATAGCCTGAAGCTCGCGCTCGCATGGGCATCAGGCGTCGGCGGTGGCCGCAGCGGCATCATCGAAACCACGTTCAAAGACGAATGCGAAACCGATCTATTCGGCGAGCAGGCGGTGCTGTGCGGCGGCGTGACCGCGCTGATGCAGGCCGGTTTTGAAACGCTGGTGGAGGCGGGCTATCCGCCGGAGATGGCGTATTTTGAGTGCGTGCACGAGATGAAGCTGATCGTTGACCTGATCTATGAGGGCGGGCTTGCCAACATGCGCTACTCCATTTCCAACACCGCCGAATATGGCGATTATGTAACTGGCCCCAAAATTGTGACCGCTGATACCAAAAAGGCGATGAAACAGGTGCTGACTGACATTCAAAGCGGCAAATTTGCCAAGGAATTCATCGGCGACCGCGCGACGCAAGGTGCGCATAACCTTGAGAAATGGCGCGCTGAATCCGCGAAGCACGGCATTGAAACCGTGGGCAGCAAGCTGCGCGGCATGATGCCGTGGATCGCGAAAAACAAGCTGGTGGATCAGGCGAAGAACTAGATTAGCCCCGCCGAATGGCGGGGTCTGGTATATTATAAGCGGGGATCGGACCCCGCAATAAATGCGGGGCCAACATGACCAAAGACAAAATCATCATTTTTGACACCACACTGCGCGATGGCGAGCAGTCGCCCGGCATGTCGATGAATTTGGACGAAAAGCTCATGGTGGCGGAAGCGCTGGATGCGATGGGTGTCGATGTGATTGAGGCTGGGTTTGCCATGGCGTCGCAGGGTGATTTTGAATCGGTGCGTGAGATTGCACGCCGCATTAAAAATGCTGCTGTGTGCTCGCTGGCGCGTGCCAAGGCGGCCGATATTGAACGCGCTGCAGAAGCGCTGAAAGGCGCGCGGCAGCCGCGTATTCACACTTTTATTTCCACCAGCGATATTCACCTGAAATACCAGTTCCGCCTTTCCAAAGAGCAGGTGCTTGAGATTATCCGCGAGACGGTGACACTCGCGCGCAGCTTTACGGACAATGTCGAATGGTCGGCGATGGATGCGACGCGCAGCGATAAGGATTATCTGTGCAAAGCTGTGGAAACAGCAATCAAAGCCGGAGCGACGACGGTCAACATCCCCGACACCGTGGGCTACGCTACGCCGGATGATTATGGCGCGCTCATTAGCTACCTCAAAAATAATGTACCGAACATCGACAAGGCGATTATTTCCACCCATTGCCAGAACGATCTGGGGCTTGCCACTGCCAACAGCCTCGCCGCTGTTCGTGCAGGCGCAAGGCAGGTGGAATGCACCATCAATGGCATTGGCGAGCGCGCCGGCAACACCGCGCTGGAAGAGGTGGTGATGGCGATTAAAACACGCGCTGATATGTACCCCTACCAGACGAATATCGACGCCACGCACATCACCAAGCTTTCGCGCCTCGTGCAGAGCATCACTGGCGCGATGGTGCAGGTGAATAAAGCGATTGTCGGCGCGAATGCCTTTGCCCATGAATCGGGTATTCATCAGGATGGGATGCTCAAGCACGCCGGCACCTATGAAATCATGACGCCGGAATCAGTTGGGCTTGCAAAGTCGAATCTCGTGCTTGGCAAACATTCTGGCCGCGCCGCGTTTCGCGATAAGCTTACGGAGCTGTCGATTGAAGTGGGCGAGAATGCGTTTGAAGATGCGTTTCACCGTTTCAAAGAACTCGCGGACAAAAAGAAAGATGTGTATGACGAAGATATCATTGCGCTGCTCGATGCTGAATCGCGCCGTGATGATGCGATTCAGCTGGAATCACTTCATATCACCTGCGGAACGATTGGCCCGCAGACCGCGATGCTCTGCCTGCGCGTGAATGGCGAAATCCGCCGTGCAACAGTGGAAGGCAATGGCCCGCTGGATGCCACCTTTAACGCGATTGGCGCGCTGGTGCCACACCGCGCGACGCTTAAGCTCTATCAGGTGAATGCCGTGACCCAGGGGATCGACGCGCAGGCGGAAGTGACCGTACGACTGGAAACACCGGAAGGTCGTATCATCAATGGCCATGGCTCGAGTATTGACACCATGGTGGCTTCGGCGATGGCCTATGTGAATGCGCTGTGCAAGCTGCAGATGATTCAGGAACGGCAGGCGCTCATTCCGGCCGTTTGATGATCCCGCTTAGCCGCAGACAATTTATTGGCCTGGCGAGCGTTTCGGCTTTGTTAGGAATATCAGGCGCTGGAATAATAGCATCGCGGCCTCTTCGTTTCAGCGTTCATATTCGTACCGATGTTCCCTGGATGTTGGAAAAAGGAAATGCCGTCATCGCTGGTGTAAAGCGCCATGGGCATATTGCATATCTCAGCGATTATCGCAAACCTACCGATGATGCAGATATTTCAGTGATTCACAGCTGGGGTCAGAAACAAATTATTCAACATACTAAACGCCTCAATCGACGTTTGCTGGTTATGGAGGCTGGCTTTTTTCAGCCCCGTTTTGAGTGGTGCTCACTAGCTTGGGACGGGCTGAATGGTCTGGGATTTGTTCCTTCTTCCCGCGATAGCGGCGCTCGATTTGAGAAGTATTTTGGTCATTTACTGAAGCCTTGGCGTTATGACCAAGAGGGTTATGCGTTGCTGATTGGTCAGGTGCCCTGGGATCCTGCCATTTATGGTTTAAACATGAATCAATGGATTGCTGATATGGCGCAGCAATTGCTGGCACGGGGCTGGAGTGTGTTATATCGGCCGCATCCAAAACACGTCGAATTGTTACGTCGCCGCGGCGAAATGCTATCCGTACCTGCCGGCACAACGCTTTCTAGCGGCAGTCTTGCAGAAGACTTGGATGGAGCAGCAGCTTGTTTTACTTATTCTTCCAATGCCTCTGTCGAAGCTGTGATGACCGGTGTTCCTACTGTGACGATGCACGAGGGAGCTATTACCTGGCCCGTTACTTCACACAATATCGATCAACCGTTTTACTATCCTGACCGTACACTTTGGTGCCATGATATGGCATGGCGACACTGGCGAATAAGCGAGATCTCGGATGGTGGCGCATGGAGTCACATGTCGCGAGCATTGCCAATCTACCTTAGGTAACAATCAGACAGAATCCGATGATTATCATTGTTCCGAGCAGCATGCGACGTTTAAACTGTATGCGCTCTTTCAGATAGAAATATCCTAGAATTATCTGAAATAAAATGCTCAAACGTTGCAATGTGAGTGCAACTGAAGTATCAAAATTCAGCATTACCACAGATAAAAGCAGGTGCATGAGCGGCAAGCATAATGCGGATATCAGCAAAGTTCTCATCGGTAGTTCTGCAACGCTAATAGCAACCGATTTCATCCGCCCACTCAATGCAGCGGAAGCTGTACTGAGTGTCCCTACAAAAAAAAGCAGGATTAAAGAAACGCTAAGAACATCAAAGGTCAGTAGTAGCTTCTTTTGTAAAGTTGCTGCGTAAGCAGTTGGAATAGTCGCAAGAAAAGCGCATCGCACCGCACGAGAGCTGCGCAGAAGCATGAAGGGTTGCAACAATCGGTGCTTTATACCCGCCTGTGTCTCTGGCGACAAAAACAATGCATAGATGCTGCCGCATATTAGCAGCATGCCTATAAACTGATTGAGGGATGGAAACTCGCCTAGGAGAAAGAAACTGAAAGCTAGAGTATAGATTGGAGTCAATGCTGAGAATGCTGTCACATTGGCGATATCGGTTCTTGAATAGGCATAAAAATAAAGCTCTCGCGATATGGCAAGCAATGCTGCCATGGATAGAATGATTGTCCAATGGTCAGTCATCAAGGATAAGGCACTATGCACATCCACACTAGCCAACCATACTGGTAATAGGACAAGTGCTGCCGCTAAGTGGCCGGCAGAAAGTAGTGCGGTACTGGAAAGCAGCTTATTTGCTTTCATCACCTGTGAAATGTAAGCAAAATAAAAAGCAGTTATCAGAGCGCTTGCTAGTGCCAATAGAACATCCATAGCAACTTACTATAGCTGATTCATTGCAAATGGGTTTACATATGTGTTTGATTGTTGATTAAAGTAGGCATTTAGATGAATAGTGTAATCCAGCAGCTTTTCTCGGTTGACCTGCGCTCGCTGGCGCTGTTTCGCGTGATGCTGGCGCTTTCCATCCTGCTGAACCTCGCCATTTTACTGCCTGATCTTTCGGTGTTCCTCAGCGATAGTGGGCTTTATCCCCGCCGCACTGCGATGGGCTCGTCTTATGGCTGGTCGCTTTATTTTATCCATGGTAGCAGCTGGTTCTCACTGCTGATGCTGCTGCTAAACAGCCTTGCAGCGCTGCTGCTGCTGGTGGGGTATCGCACGCGCTGGATGACTATTTTCTGCTGGGTATTTGCTGTCTCACTCGATAGTAGAATTTCGGGTCTTACCAGCGGTGCGGACACTTATCTGCGTCTTTTGCTTTTCTGGGGCATGTTCCTGCCGCTCGGCGCGCGCTATTCGGTGGATGAGGCGATGAATAAAGCGCCTGCGCCAGCTGCACCTTATTTTTCATGGGCGGTGGTAGGGGTACTGGTGCAGGTGGCCTGCCTTTACCTGTTCAGCGCGCTGCTTAAAACTGGCGCGCACTGGCGTGAAACCTATGATGCTGTTTATTATACGCTCAGCACGCCGGAAATCACTACCCCGCTGGCCGCGTATGTGGCTTCGCATGTTGATATGCTGCGCGGCCTGACATTTTATGTGTATCATCTCGAGCTGGTTGCGGTGCTTTTCCTTTTTGCGCCCATCTTCACCGCGCCGGCTCGGCTGGCGATCATTGGCCTGCTGGCGCTGATGCATATTGGCTTTGCGCTCTTTCTTTCGATTGGATTTTTCCCGCTCATTAGTCTTGCGGGGCTTACGGTATTTCTGCCGCCACTTTTCTGGGAAAGGCTGCTGCCAGAGCGCCGCCAGCGCATTCGCATCTACTACGATGAAGACTGTGGTTTCTGCCGCAAAACCTGCCTGATATTTCGCGCGCTGGGCATGCCGCCAGCCACCGAAGTGCTGCCAGCGCAGCAAACTGCCGAGATACGAGAGATATTGGAACGGGAAAATAGCTGGGTAGTGGAGGATGAAAAAGGTAGGCGGTGGCTGCGCTGGGAAGCAGTGGCATGGTGCTGGCGGCGCTCGGCGATATTATGGCCGCTGGGTTTGATATTCGCCGCTCCGCCAATGAACATGCTTGGCGACAGGATCTATCGATTTATCGCCACCCATCGCGGTGATTTTGGAACACTCAGCGCAAAGCTCGTGCCTGAAAAAGAGCACGATCCCGCGGCGCCACTGCCCGTTGCTGTCAGCTATCTGATGGCGGCGCTGGTGATGGTGGTGGTGGCGTGGAATATCGCAACATTGAAGAGCAAACCACAAGCTATTTACCCGTCATTGATCTCGGATACGGTGCAGCTGCTGGGGCTGCGACAGAAAATGGGCTTCTTTGCGCCGCAGCCAATCAGTCGTTCGCGCTGGGTGGTCGTGGAAGGAGAGCTTGTAAACGGCCAGATGGTGAATGCGCTGTTTGAACGGGCGGAGCCGCCGTCGCACCAGATGGCCGCCCATGGATTTGCGATGAACCCTGGCTATCGCTGGCGCAAGTTTTTCTCCAGCATTAATATCGAGCGTCATCGCATGATCATGGGGCGCTACTTCTGCCAGCGCTATGATGCATGGAAAACACCCGGCATAGCAGCGATGAAGGCCGTGCATGTTGTGCTTTATCAGCAGCCAACTCCGCCGCCGGGCAATGCGGCAGCCGAGACACAAAAACTACTCCACCTGCGCTATGACTGCGCATCGCGCAAGGCAGAAGTTTTATTTAAGAAGCAAAAGAGAGCCACTGACAATCTTCACAATGACAAAACGACCAAGCCAGCGCCAGAACTGGAGGCTTATATTGACGCGGTTGTACGCGAACCCGGATCTGATCAGTAATCTGTTGCCTTATTTTGAGGCCGCGCTACAAGTAGTGCATTCTCATCCATCGGAATAATGTTATGTTTCACAAAATGTTCGGCCTTGCCTCTTCGGACATGGCCATTGATCTCGGCACCGCCAACACGCTGGTTTATGTCAAAGACAGGGGCATTGTGCTCAATGAGCCCTCTGTCGTGGCGATGAAGGATTCTGGCGGCATGATGGTGCCGTTTGCTTTCGGCAATGAAGCGAAGATGATGTTGGGGCGCACGCCCGCGAAGATCGACGCCAAGCGTCCGCTGAAAGATGGCGTGATCGCCGACTTCCAGTCCGCTGAGGAGATGATCAAACACTTCATCCATAAAGTGCACAACAAAAACAGCTTCATGCGCCCACGGCCATTGATTATCATCTGTGTGCCCAGCGGTTCAACGCCGGTGGAGCGCCGTGCAATTCAGGAAGCGGCTGAGAATGCTGGCGCGCGCGACGTGTTTCTGATTGAAGAGCCGATGGCCGCAGCGATTGGCGCTGGCCTGCCGGTGACTGAGCCGACCGGCTCGATGATCGTTGATATTGGCGGCGGTACTACCGAAGTGGCGGTGCTTTCACTCGGCGGCATTGTGTATGCGCGCTCGGTGCGTGTCGGCGGCGATAAAATGGATGAGGCGATTATTTCTTACATTCGCCGCTATGCCAACCTGCTGATTGGCGAGACCACTGCCGAAAAAATCAAAAAAGAAATTGGCGCTGCCTGCGCGCCGGAAAATGGTGAGGGCCGCCTGATTGAAATCAAAGGCCGCGACCTGATGAACGGCGTGCCGAAAGAAATCGTGCTTTCAGAATATCAGATTGCTGAGGCGCTGGTGGAACCGGTTGGCCAGATTATTGAAGCGGTGAAGGTGGCGCTCGAATGCACCCCGCCTGAGCTTTCTTCGGATATCGTGGATAAAGGGATTGTGCTTTCTGGTGGCGGCGCGATGCTTCGGAATCTTGATCTGGTGCTTTCTAATGCCACGTCATTGCCAGTGTTTGTGGCGCAGGAGCCGCTGAATTGTGTGGCTGTCGGTTCTGGACGTGTATTGGAACATCCTGAGCAGCTCAAGCACGTGCTTTTCAAGCAGGACTAGTTTGCATCCCACCGTGGCTTCCAATCTATTTGTGTGAAAGCCATGCAGGCGTCGTTTTTTTGCGAGCGATGAAGCAGCTTTTACGCAATACCCATCGAAGAGTATTAAGATTTACTTAACAGCCGGGATAAAAGTTGTCTTATCGAGATTTCTTTCTTGCGCGTTATTTGCGAAAGAGTAACAATTGACATGTAACATATTGTGTCTATGGCAGTGAAACGACCACAATCTATTCGCATTGCGCCGCCCTCCTTTCGGCTGTGGTTTTCTCGTGCTGGCCTCGCGCTCATGCTCGCGGCATCTGCGTCACTTGTCATGATGAGCAAGGCAGAAAATCCAGCCGCAGTTAAGCTGCGTACCAGTATCAGCGATGCGCTGGCACCGGTTCTGGCGGTGGCAGCCAGCCCTATGGATGCTGTTTCGGCAGCGGGTCAGTCGCTGGCAGGGATGGTGAATCTGTATCACGAAAATATTGCGCTTAAGAATCAGAACATCGAGCTTCTCAAGTGGCAGGCGATGGCTAAAGATATGCAGCAGGAAAACGAGTCGCTTCGTCGTCTGCTCAATGTGGTGCCACAACCTGGCCGCAGCTATGTCTCTGCCCGTGTTGTGGCCGATGCTTCCGGTCCTTATGCGAATGCGGTATTGATTCAAAGTGCGGATACGCTGACGGTAGAAAAAGATCAGGCGGTGATTAATGATCGTGGCTTAGTTGGTCGAGTGGTGGATGTAGGAACAAAAACCGCGCGCGTGCTGCTGCTGACGGATATCAACTCGCGTGTGCCGGTGGTGCTGGAGCGTACCCGTGAAAAGGCTATGCTTGCCGGTAGTAATGATGGTCTGCCCTCGCTGCTCTATCTCGCGGTGAATACACAAGTGGCTCTGGGTGATCGGCTGGTGACCTCTGGTGATGGCGGCGTATTTCCGCCGGGTGTTCCGGTGGGCGTGGTGAGTGCCAATGACAATGGCATATTTAAGATCGAGCCGTTTGTTCGGGCATCGCAGCTTGAATATGTCAGTGTTGTCACGACCCATTAGTTTCCATGATTACCGATCGTTTTAGGCAGTTCTGGCTGTTGGTTCTGGCAGCGGTTCCCGGTATGCTGCTGCTGCTTGCCATCATTCTCACTATGGCACCCAAGCATGTGGAGGGGCTGTCGCGTTTCATGCCGCTGCTTTACCTGCCGGTGGTCTATTATTGGGGCATGCACCATGCACGCCACATGCCGTATTGGCTGGTGTTTGCCGCAGGGCTGGTGGTCGATGCGCTGGGCGCGCAGCCCACCATGGGGCTTCATGCCTTGCTGCTGCTGGGATTCCTGATGGCGGTGCATCGCCAGCACCGAACCATGCACAAGGAAGGGTTTGTGCTGCAATGGGCGATGTTTGCTGCCCTCATATTGGGGCTGGCCTGCTGCCAGTGGGTGCTGATGATGCTTTATTATCAGGCCTATGTCAGCCCTGCTTCCGGTGTGATGCAATGGGTTCTGACTGTGTGTCTCTATCCGCTGTTGCATCAGCTCTTTGATGGCATGAACCACGTGCTGCAACATCGGCGCTATCTCTTGCTGCATGGCAGGTAGTCGATGCCCAGGGAGAATGATAAGCAACGCATTTTTTCCAGGCGCGCGCTGATTCTTGGTGGTTTGCAGGGCGCTGCATTTTCTATTCTGGCCGGGCGGTTATTTTACCTTCAGTTCATGAAGGCGGATGAGTATAAAACACAGGCGGAAAATAACCGGATTAAACTTCAGCTCATTACGCCGGAGCGTGGCCAGATTCTCGATCGCTTTGGTCTGCCGCTGGCAACGAATGAAAAGAATTTCCGCCTGTTTATTGACTACAGCACGCTGAAGCAGAAAGATTTTATCGCCAGTGTGGAAATGCTGCAGACCATGCTGCCGCTGCCGGAAAAACGCTACAAACAATTGTTGAAGACACGCGTTAGCACGGCCTCTATGCCCGAATTGCTGCATGAGCACCTCAGCTGGCAGCAGGTGTCGATGATTGAGCTGAATCTGCTGTCGCTACCGGGTATGTATGTGGATATTGGGCAGGTGCGTCACTATCCGCTGAAGGATGAAGCGGCGCATCTACTTGGCTATGTGGGTGCGGTATCGGAAGATGACTTGTCGCCGGACGACCCGCCGCTGATGCGTCTGCCGGATTTTAAAATCGGTAAAAACGGCGTGGAAAAAATGCTGGAAGACGAGTTGCGCGGCACTGCCGGCATACGCCAGCTGGAGGTGAATGTGCGCGGGGTACCGGTGCGCGAGGTGAGCAACCGCGAAAGCGTGCCAGGCAAGAATATTCGTCTGACGATTGATCGCCAGCTGCAGGATTATATTGCTGACTATGTGAAGGAGGAGAGTGCCTCGGCGGTGGTGATGGAGGTGGATACGGGCAATGTGCTGGCGCTGGTCTCCATGCCGGCATTTGATCCGAACAGCTTCAGTGTCGGTATTTCCAGCGATGAATGGGACGCACTCAATAAAAACAAAAAAAATCCACTCATGAACAAGGCGATTACCGGTCAATACCCGCCGGGATCCACCTTCAAAATGCTGGTCGGGATGGCGGGCATTGAATCCGGTATGTTCAATACGGCTTCGAGTGTTTTTTGTCCGGGGCATTTCATGCTGGGGGATCACCGCTTTAATTGCTGGAAACCGGAAGGCCATGGCACGGTGAATTTTCATGATGCGGTGGTGCAGTCCTGCGATACCTATTTTTATACGGTGGCGCAGCGCATCGGCATTGAACGCTATGCGGAAGTAGCGCGGCGATTTGGTCTGGGTCAGCTCTATAATATCGGGCTGATAGGTGAAAAAGCGGGCATTATTCCGGATCCCGAATGGAAAATGAAACGCTTCAAACAGCGCTGGACGGGCGGGGATACCATTAACTGCTCCATCGGTCAGGGGTTTGTGCTTTCAACGCCGTTGCAGCTGGCCACCATGACAGCGCGTATGTGTAGCGGACGACAAGTGGTGCCGCGCCTTTATGTTCCTGACGATGCACGGCCAGTTAATTTTGATCCCATCGCTATCAAGGAATCGCTGCTGAGAGTTAATCTCGAATCGATGATTGATGTGGTCAATAGCGAAATGGGTACCGCCTATGGCAAGCGCATCATGGAGCCGCGCTTTGCGTTTGGTGGCAAGACTGGCACGTCACAGGTGCGGCGCATCACGCAGCGCGGGGTGGATCAGAAAACCATCCCATGGGAGCAGCGCCACCACGCGCTGTTTGTTGGTTTTGCGCCGGTAGACAAGCCGAAATATGCCTGCTGTGTCGTGGTGGAACATGGCGGCGGCGGATCAGCGGCTGCTGCGCCGGTTGCTCGTGATATTCTGCTCAAAATCCAGCAGCTTGATGAGGCAAGAAGCTAAGCTTATTCCTCGTCAATATATTGCTTTTCCATCTTTTCATGGCGTTCCTGCGCCTCGATGGTCATGGTGGCAATCGGTCGTGCTTCCAGGCGTTTAAGGCCAATCGGATCGCCGGTTTCTTCGCAATAGCCATAGGTGCCATCATCGATGCGCTTCAGCGCGGCATCGATTTTGCCGATTAATTTTAAATAGCGGTTGCGGGTGCGTAGTTCAACGCCGGCTTCGGTTTCAAGCGAAGCACGGTCAGACAGATCAGGCTCGCGCCAGTTTTCTTCCTTGAGGTTGTTGATGGTTTCCTGCGATTCGGCTAGCAATTCATCGCGCCATGCCGTCAGTTTCTGGCGGAAATATTCCAGCTGTTTGGCACTCATGTATTTTTCATCGGCGGTGGGTTTGTAGCCCTTGGGAAGTTTGGTCATCGCACACCTCTTCAATGGTTTGATGGTTGTTTAGGATGATTGGTTAAAATTTTTACCCTGTTATCGAAGGAAAGCGTGTATAGCGCCAGAGCATTTAAAAAGCAACCCGTTTAACCTTTTGGTCTGTCAGCCTGTGCTTTGGCTGCCATTTCCAGCTTGGCCTGCTCTACGGCGGCGCGCAGCTCAATATCATCGAGCAGTGCCAGCAGTGCGGGATCGCTTGCCGTGGCGCGATGGCTGGCAAGTTCGCTGCTAAGACTACTTAGTGTGCTGAGCGTCACCTGCCCAAGCAGCAGCTGCTGACGCAGCATATCCAGCTTATCCAGCAGGTTTTGCCCGCGTGTCAGCAGCTGGCGGCGCTGCACCTCATCGTCCGAAACCTCCTGCAGCGCCAGCATGGTGTGCACATCAGCGGTGGGGGTAATGTCACTTAGGCTTGCGGGTGCGTCGGCGCCGGAATCCAGCGCGCTGAGAACATCCGCGAAGCTGCTGCCCGAGGCGCTGGCGGCGCGGGCGCGGCGGCGTATTTCGGCGGCAGTTTTAATCGGGTTGGAATCACTGATACGCATGAAAACATCATAGTCCAAGCCGAGGCATGACGTAAAGCGGCATGAGTAGAGGTGGTGAAGGCTGCTGTGGCAGCTTTTACCTACTCTACTATCAAAGGCCATTTTTATTTATACAAAACAACAATCTAACTTTGGCACGGCTTTCGCATGGTGGATGGCGATGATTTCAAGGGGAATGTATGACTGCATCGACTGGACTTAAACCTTTCTCGTTGCTTTTGGCCGTGTGGGTGGCGGTTGCCAGCCTGCCAGTGCCGGCTCGGGCGGAGGCGCGCATCAAGGATATTGCGACATTTGAAGGCATTCGTGAGAACATGCTGATGGGCTATGGCCTGGTGGTGGGGCTGAAAGCTACCGGCGATAATCTTAAAAACAACGCCTTCACCGAGCAGAGTTTAGTAGCGTTTCTGGAACGCCAGGGGGTGAATACACGTGGTACTGAGCTGAAAAGCAAAAATGTGGCTGCGGTGACCGTTACTGCGATGCTCCCGCCTTTTTCACGCAGCGGCAATAAAATCGATGTGACAGTGAGCGCGATGGGCGATGCCAAGGATTTAACTGGCGGCACACTGCTTGCCACGCCGCTTTATGGTGCGGATGGTGAGGTGTATGCGGTGGCGCAGGGGTCGATTTCCATTGGCGGTTTTCAGGCAGGTGATGGTGCAACCACAATTACAAAAGGCGTGCCCACTTCGGGGATTATTGCCAGCGGGGCGATTGTGGAAAAAGAAATTGAATTTGCTCTCAATTCACTGCCTGAGCTGAAAATTTCGCTTAGAAACCCTGATATCACTACAGCCAAGCACGTCGCGGAGGCGATTAACAATAATATTGGGCCGGGTATTGCCATGGTTGCTGATCCGGGCACGGTTCAGATCGCTGTGCCGCCTGCCTATCTCGGCAACAACACCCAGCTGCTTGCCGAGGTGGAAAAGCTGACGGTACCAACCGATCAGGTGGCGCGGATTGTGATTGATGAAGCATCCGGCACCATCGTCATGGGCGAGAATGTGAAAATTGATACGGTGGCGGTGGCGCAGGGCAACCTGATTGTCAAAATTGAAACCACCCAGCAGGTTTCGCAGCCGGGTGTGCTGGCACCGGTTGGTGCCGAGACAGTGACCACGCAGCAAACGGCTGTGACGGTTGAAGAAGCTGGCCCGGGCAAGAAAATGGCGGTGCTGGAAGGTGGTGCGACGCTTAAGGATCTGGTTGCTGGCCTCAATGCGCTTGGTGTTTCCCCGCGTGATCTGATCACGATTCTGCAGACCATCAAAGCCGCCGGCGCGCTGCAGGCGGAAATTCAGACGAGGTAATGCGATGATGATCTCAGGTGTGGATGCGGCGCAGGCCATGGCAGGTATCGCGGGAAGGCAGCAGCCGGCGGAGCTTTCGCCGCTGGGGCTTAAAGCGCGCGCGTCGCGCATGACCAACGAACAGATTGATAAGACAGCGAAAGATTTTGAATCGATGTTTCTATCACAGATGCTTGAGCAGATGTTTGGAGAATCGGTCGGTAGTGAGCTGTTTGGTGATGAGCAGACCAGCGAGATCTACAAAGGGTTGGTGGTGGAGCAGTATGGCAAGGAAATTGCCCGCTCGGGTGGCATAGGAATTGCAGACTACGTAAGGAAAGAACTACTCAGATTGCAGGAGGTGTAGCATGAGTACCAGAACCGATATGAGCATGGAAACTGCGGCCGGCGTTCAGCTGGATGTGCGGGCGATTATCACTGTTACGGCGCGTCTCGCGCAGCTGCTGGCAGAAGAGGTGGATCTGCTCAGCGATATGAAAGTATCGAAAATTGAGCACCTGCAGAACGAAAAAATCTTTTTGACCAATGCACTCGAAGCGCAAAAGAAACTGATTGATCGCAATCCGCACATGCTCGAGACCATTCCCTCGCAGGATCGCGGCGATCTTGAGCAGGTGGTCGAGGTATTCAGCGGTATTCTCGAGGAGAATCATCGCAAGCTCCTGCTGGCCAAAGAAATCAACCACAAAATTGTGCAGGCCATTACCAGTGTGGTGAAAGAAAACACCCAGAGCAAAGTGTATGACGATCGTGGCATCAAGGATATCGCGCCGTATGAGTCGCTTTCTGTCACACTGAACCAAACCATCTGAAGCGAGTGTAAGCGGCTATGACCCTCTCTCTTGCGCTGAATAACGCCTTAAGTGGCCTTAACGTCAACCAGCAATCGCTATCGGTGTTGTCGCAGAACATTGCCAATGCCAACACGCAGGGCTACACGCGCAAGGTGATCAATCAGGCGGCGCTCTATCTTGATGGCCGCGGCGCCGGAGTCAGCATTGAATCAGTTTCGCGTAAGGTGGATGACTATCTGCTGCGCTCTGTCCGCCTGCAAGGCAGTGTGGTGGGGCGCGGTGAGGTGTATTCGGACTATGCGGATCGCACGCAGCTGCTGCTCGGCAGACCCGGCAGCCAGAACAGCCTGCCGAGTTTTGTTGGCAATTTCTTTAATTCCATTCAAACACTGGCGCAGACACCGGAAAACACCACACTACGCGTTGGTGCGGTCAATAGCGCTACCGCGATGACGCGTGAAATCCGTACCTTGTCGCAATCACTGCAGGATATGCGGCTGGAGGCGGAAAATGATATTGTGCAGTCGATTAACGTCATCAATGCCACGTTGCGTGATCTCAAGGCGCTCAATGCCACGATTGTTAATGATTCGCAGCTTGGCAAAAATGTCGGCGAATTGCTCGACCGCCGCGACCGGGCGCTTGCCACACTTTCTGAATATCTCGATATCGGCACCTATCAACAGGCGAATGGGCAGATCAATATCTTCACCAGCAGCGGTGCCAGCCTGCTGGATGATAATGTGTATCAAATCAGCTATCTACCGCAATCCTCAACCACGGCCTTCATTAACGATTCGGTCAAGGCGCCGATTAATATTTTTCGTGTGAATGATAGTGGCCAGCTGACTGGTAACCCTGTGCAGCTGGTTTCTGGCGGCAGAAGCGCGCAGGTGACCAGTGGACTGGTGGGCGGCAAGCTGCGCGGTCTTATTGATATGCGCGATAAGCAGCTGCCGAATCTGCTGGCGCAGCTGGATGTGGTGGCGTCTAACCTGCGTGATGAGTTTAACCGCGTGCATAATAGCGGCATAGGTTTTCCTGGCGCTAATAGCTATACCGGCGCACGTCAGGTGAATGCTGGCAGTTTCAGCCAGTGGAATGGCCAGATGCGCCTTGCGCTGATGGATGGCACAGGGCGTCCGATCCCATCATCCTACCCGGATGAAACTTCTGGCGTGCGTCCGTTGCTGCTGGATTTCACCAAGCTGAATACTGGTAGTGGCGCGGGCTTTCCGACAATTCAAGGCATCATTGACGAAATCAACCAATATTACGGGCCACCGCAAAACAAGGCGGTGGTAGGCAATCTTAATAATATCCGTCTGGCTTCCAACAGCACGATACTGCCCGGAAGCCCGCCGCAGTTTAATTTTGATTTCGACCTTGAGAATATCTCCGGTAGCAGCTCGAATTTTTTTGTCACCGGTGTTCAGGTGCTCGACAATACCGGCACAGATATCACCAACGTGTCGCAAACCATTCCGCAGGTGGATTTAACTGGCACCGGCACCTATACCACGACCGCCGGCAGCAGCACCGTCACCGTGCGTGCTGCAGCAAATCACGGCTTTACCAACGGCCAGACGATCTATCTCTCAACACCGCCGGGCAGTGTTGGCGGTATTCCAGGGGCGCAGCTGGGGGGATTTTTCACCATCAGTAATGTGACCTCCGATACGTTCGAGATCACCGCAGGCACGCTCGCTACGTCCAGTGGTCCCGTCGATGTCGCCGGACAGAACGCAAAGCCACCTTACAAGGAAGTTGCGGCAGGTGAATATGGCCGCACAACGGATCGCGGCACCATTACCGCCAATCTTGCTGGTAATCCTAACGCGCTGTTTTACACCGTGCGCGTGAATGTGGCGGTGAAAGATGCGGCGGGCAACATGACCACCTCGCAGATCAGCTATCAGGTGGATAATAACCAGCCGAACCTGCGCAACCGACGCTACTCCACCAATGGTGTCAGCGGTGGTGGACAGCTCGTGGCGCCAACAAACTTTCGGCCGCTTGCGCGCGCCATGCTGGTGGATGAAAACGGTGTTGAGTTGCCGAAAGTCAACGGTCAGTACACAACGCAGCAAAATGGTTTTCTCCGCCTCGTGGCAGATAACCCAGACGTTTCAATCGGCATTGATAGTTTAAACAGTGCCGAAAATGGCAGCCCGAACAGCAGCCCACCGGTCGCAGGCACGGGTAGAGGGTTTTCTTATTTCTTTGAGCTGAATAACTTCTTCCGTCATTTTGACACGAATGGCGACAGCGTTACCAATGCCGCACTTAATCTGGATATTGAGGAGCGCATCGCACGCAATCCCAACTTGATTTCGCTTGGTCAGCTACGTCAGAGCCCGCGCCCGGCGGATCCGAATCAGGCGCCGCTTTACACCTATGAGCGCAATATCGGCGATAATAGCATCATTCAGCAGCTGGCAGGGATTTCCAGCAAGATTATCCGCTTTCAGGCGGCGGGCGGGCTGGGTGAATCGTCCACCACCTTTGGCAGCTATAGCGGTGCGATTATCGGATCAGCAGCGACAACCGCCTCATCCGCGGAGGCGGATTTAAAAAATGCCAAGGCACTGATGTCTGGCTTCAGCGATCGGTCTGATTCGATCAGTGGGGTGAACCTCGATGAGGAACTCGCCAATACAGTGATTTATCAGAATGCCTACACCGCCTCCACCCGGGTGATTACGGTGGTGAGCGAATTATTCGATGCGCTTTTGAATACGTTTGGAAGATAGTGAGGTGAGAGATGAGTATTGGCCGCGTTAGTACTTTTGGGCTTCAGCAGACGACGCTTCGCGATGCGTCGCGTACGCAGGAGCAGCTTTCTCAGCTTCAGATACAGCTCTCGAGCGGTCTTAAAGCACAGACATTTGAGGGCATTGCCAACCAGACGGAGCAGTTTCTACAGCTCGATACGCGCATTTCCCGTACCAGACTTTTTACGGAGAATAATCGTGTGGCGATTACGCGCATGAGCACGACCGATAACGTGCTGAGCCAGTCGATTGAAACCGTGACCAGCCTCAAAAGCCTGATCATGCAGCGTCGCAACGGTGCGATAGCAGGCAATATGGCGTTTCCTGAGCAGCTGGAGGGCATCTGGAAACGACTCTCTGCAGAACTTAATACCACGCTTGAAGGCCGCTATCTTTTCAGTGGCACGCGCACGGATGTCGCCCCGATTAAAAGCTCTCCCTTTCCAACATTGCGTGTCGATGGCGTACCGGATGATGGCTATTATAATGGCAGCAGCGATGATATGACCATTCGTGCGGATGATAATATCGATATCACTTACAACGTGCGCGCCAACGAACCGGCATATCAAAAAGTTTTTGCAGCGCTTGCCATGGCCAAAAAAGGTCATGAAACGGATAATCAGCAGGATTTGATTAAGGCCTTCGAGCTGGCTGATCAGGGGCTGAAAGAAGTAATCTCCGTGCGCGCGCGTGTCAGCGCCAACAAGTTGTCATTAGAACAGATTGTCGAGCGCCAAAGCTCGCTGTCTCTCTATTGGACGGGGGTCAAAGAAGAGATTTCTAACACCGATCTGGTGACGGTTTCCACCCAGGTAGCTGTCAATCAAGGAGTGCTGCAAGCGTCATTTCAGGCATTTGCACGAATTAATTCCTTGAGGCTCGTCGACTTTTTACGCTAAATTAGAGGAGATATTTCATGTTTTCATCAGCAGGGTATTACGGCATGCCAACACAACTTCCCATTTCCAGCGGTCAGGATGTCGCCGGCGCGCCTGCAGGCGTCATCAAATCGCGCTTTGGCGAGGTGGCGGTGGATCCAGCCAAAATTCTTTCATTTCCTCGTGGTCTGCTTGGCATGCCGGAGCGTTTTCAGTTTATTCTCACCAGCTTCCCCACTGATAAAATGGCGCAGTTCAAACTGCTGCAATCAACCGAAGACGAGGCGCTCTCTTTCATCACTCTGCCGCTGGATCTGGATAACCCGATTATTGCGCGTGGTGATATTCTGCTTGCCTGCCGCGATCTTGGTATCGCCGAGCAGGATCTTGCGATGCTGCTCATTGTTTCTGTGCATCGCACACCGGATCAGGTGAAACTTTCGGTGAATGCTCGGGCACCGCTGATGGTCGATGCGCAGCGCCGCCTCGGGGTGCAGCATGTATTTTCGAGTGATGACTACAAAGTCCAGCACATGCTTGGGTAGAGGCAATGTCACTTGGCAGCAGCCTGATTGATTCTTATCAGAAAGCCGATGCACTCCTGTGCAGGGGCGAACTGCAGCAGGCAGCTGATATCTGTAAACAGATGCTGGAGAGCAATCCAAACTTTGCTTATGGGTATCACTTGATGGCCTCGCTGTTCAAGGTCACGGGTAATTTTGAAAAAGCACTGAGTTTTGCGGATCTTGCGATCAAGCTTGATCCTAATGTGCCCAGCTTTTATCTGCAGCGTGGCACGTTGCTCATGGCGCTGCATTGTTATGAAGCTGCTGAGGATGTGTTCCGTAAAGCCCATCAGATGAAGCCGGATTTGATTCAGGCGCTTCTGATGGCGGCGGATGCTTGTGTTCATCAAGGACGCCACGATGATGCGGCGCGTACCTTTGCACTAGCGCGTAGCCGCGCCACGGATCATGAGCAGGCGGATATTGATCAGCAGGAAGGATTATGCCAGCTATCGCTCGGGCAACTGGCACTAGCCGAGGCTCTGTTTGAAAGGGTGATAGCGCAGCGGCCGAATCAAGCCGGAGGTTATCTGCATAAAGGCCGTATTCTGCTGCATCAGCAGCGAGATCAGGAGGCGGAAGTCTGCTATGCACGGGCGCTCAATTGTGATCCCCACCTGCAGGAAGCGCTGCATGGCATGGCGGTGGTGAATGAACGTCAGGGCCAGATCGATACGGCGGTGGCGTTTGCTATTCAGGCGGTGAGTGCGCATGGCACCGTGCTTGATAGCCTGCTACTACTCGGACAGCTATTGCTGCGGAAACAGAATTTCTCCGCTGCAGAGCAGATGTTCCGCCAGGCACTGGCCGTGGTGCCAGATCAGGTGGTGGCGCTGTGCGGGCTGTCACAATCATTGATAGCGCAGCGCAGGCAGCATGAGCTGGCAAGTTTTCTTGCGGATCAGGCCGCGATCATGCCGCAGCACGAAGGGCTGATTTTTCTTGCAGCAGCTGCAAGTGGGCAGAATGCTTTGCGAGCGCCACAAAACTTCATCAGCAGCTATTACGATGAGCTGGCGCGGCGTTATAATTATTTTCTCAGGCCGCTCGATATGTATCAGCCGCACCAGTGTGCTGAAATGCTGCGCGCGCTACCACAGCTACAGGGGCGAACGAGCCTCAGCCTAGTCGATCTAGGGTGTGGAGATGGGCGTCTTGCGGCGGCGCTGGGTGATTTTGTCGAGTCACGCTTGGGGGTTGATCTTTCCAGAGAGATGCTGAATCTTGCGCAGATACATCGCCGCTATCAGGAAACTTACACACTTGATATAGTCGAGTTTGCCATGGGTAGTGATCGCATGTTTGATGTGGTGGCTGCGATTGATGTGCTTGTGCATCTGGGTGATCTTGCGCCTTTTTTCCGTGCCGCCCGAAACCTTCTCGCTTCTGCCAGCGTCATGGTGTTTACGATTGAAAAATCCAATTTAGAAGCTGCCTACACGCTGCGTCCGAACGGGCGTTATATGCATAGCCATGGCTTCATCCACGCATTGCTGCAGGATGAGGGCTATAACTGTGTGTTTTCTGAAGAGGTGTTGCTTCGTCTTGAGGCGGGCGTGCCGGTGATGGGCATGGTCTATGTCGTTCAGAAAATGACGGTGCACTGATGAGTGCGCTGCTACAGCATCCGCTGCTTGGCGAGTTTCAGTGCCTCGGGGATCGCTGCGCGGATACGTGCTGCAAAAGCTGGTCGATGCAGCTCGATGCCGCTACCTATGAAACCTACCAGCGAGAAGCACCCGAGCTTCTGGATGCAGTGGAGGCGGCAGAAGAATCACCATGGATCATGCGTAAGGATAAACAGACCGGTTATTGTGTGAAATTCGATAATGGCCTGTGCGGCATTCATAAAAATTATGGCGATAAGTTTCTCGGGGATGCCTGCCATTTTTATCCGCGCGCCACACGCACGCTTGGCGATCAGACGATCATGACCGCCACGCTGTCCTGTCCCGAAGTGGCAAGGCTGGCGCTTTATGCGGATGCGCCCTTTGGCTGGCGCGAAACAACGGCTGACCGTTTGCCGCACAGCCTCAAGGACTATCTGCCCGAGGCGCTCAGCGGCGAGCAGGCGCGCCATGTCCACGAAGCTTTTCTTCATGCCTGCGAAGATGCCGCTCCAGCCGAACAGATTCTTGCACGCATAGCCAGTGTGGCACGTTCCATGATGCTTCTGGATCAGGCAAGCTGGCCACAAGCGGTGGGTTTTTATTTGCGTATGGCCGACGGTCGTCTGCCTGCTGCTAAGGCGGATGTGAATGACCCGTTTAACCTGCTCCACGCGCTGATGGGGATTATTGTCGCCACTCGCAAGCCGATGAGCGAGCGCTTGCGCCAGACAGTTTCACAGATGCAGACGATGCTGGCTGTCACTCTCGACTGGCAGACCACGCAGATGCACACCACCGATGCCAGCGCGCCAGCTTATCAGCAGGCGCGGCAGAACTGGGATGAGCACGCCGCGTATTATCAGCCGCTTCTGAAACGCTACCTGCAGATGCAACTCTCTGTTTCTCTTTTTCCATTTTCGGGGCTTGGATCAAACGCGCCGGAGCGTATCACGCTGATCGGTGTCAGGTTCGCCACCATCAGGCTGGCACTGATGGCAGCGCATCAATGCCGCGGCGAGCAGCTGAATCAGGAGGAGGTGGTCAAAGTGGTGCAAAGCTTATCGCGCTGTCTGGATCATCTGGGCGATGCAGCCTTTTCACTCGCCATTTATCATGAAACGGGCTGGGATCAGGAAGCGCGTCTTCGTGGGCTGCTGATATGAAACCTAAAAATTTTCTTGTGATTCTTCAGTGGTGTGCTAGCTTCATGCACATAAAGTTGAATTTTCTAATGCGGCATTAACGAAGCATTAAGGAATTCACAGTAAAACTGTAGGGTAGTGTGGTCATAGAAGACCGCATTGGTACGGAGAGCATGTAGCACTCCATGTTTAACATCCATGTAGGAGACGACCCATGGTCAACTCAATTAACACCAATATTGCGTCTTATTTTGCGCAAGCAAACATTAGCCGCGCATCCGATATGTCCTCATCGTCAGTCGCGCGTCTTTCGAGCGGTAACCGCATCGTAAGAGCGTCCGATGACGTAGCAGGTCTTTCTATCGGTACCAGCCTTCGCACCAGCGTTTCGGCACTGCGTACCGCACTCGTGAACGCCTCGCAGGGCTCCAGCCTGCTTCAGGTCGCTGACGGTGCGCTCTCGCAGGTGACGGAGATTCTGCAACGTCAACGCGCCATTGCCTTCCAGGCGGGTTCGGGTACGCTGCAAAACTCTGACCGCGTGTTCCTCAACCAGGAATTCCAGGCACTGACCTCTGAGGTCGATCGTCTGACGGGTTCCACCAACTTCAACGGTGTGCGCCTGCTCAACGGTTCGCTCACCAGTGCTGCTGGTATTAATTCGAATAGCAACGCTTCCACGGGCGGCGAACTTCGCCTGAATTTCAACGATCTCATCACGGCTGGTGAGTCGGTGATTGTTGGCGGCGTGACCATGGTTGGTCTGAATGCTGCTTCGACTGATCCGCGTGGTTTCGTTGTCACTGCAGATATCAACACCACCCTGCAGAACCTTGCTAACGCACTCAACAACCTTGCTTCCAACGCGACCTACGGTACTTCAGTCGGTCAAGCAACATACAGCGTTGATGGCAACTCGCTGGTGGTTAAATCCCGCACTGGCGGCACGCTCAGCAACAACTTCACCTCTTCTTCTGTGGCAACCGGCCAGTCGCTGAACGGCCTTGGATCTGCTGCTGTTGGCACGGCCGCTGGTGATGACATCACCATTAACCTTGCGAATTCCGGCTTTGTCGTCGGCCAGCGCGTGGTGTTTAATGGTATGTCGGCTGTCGGCGGTATCACGCTCTCTGGTGAATATGTTGTGACCGCAGTAAGCGGCAGCAACTTTACCATTGATCAGGCTGGTACGCCTGGCAACACCACCAACGTGAACCAAGGTGCTAACGCGATCGTCTATGCTGCGACCGCTGCTTACACCAGCTCGGTTTCTTATGGTGAGGCCTCCTTCAACACTGGCGGTTCCAGCTTCAGCCTGTTTTCAACCACGGGTGCCACCTCGGCAACCACGGTGGTTTCTGCAAACACGGCGGCTGCAGGTACACCATTCCAGAATGGCGATTCCATTACCGCAACCGTCAATGGCGTGACCAAGACCCTCTACACCTTCGGTGCAGCAGGTGACAGTGGTGCACGTACATTGAAAGACGTGGTGGATGGTATCAATGCTAACTTTGCCAACACTGGTTTCAAAGCAGCGCTGACCTATAGCGGTGGCGGGTATAACATTCGCCTCAGCTATGCCGGCAATGCGAGCAACGTGGTCATTGATTACGGCAGCAACTTTGTTGGTACCAACTATGCAGTGGCTGGCCAGGGTATTGGCACAACCGCTGCAAACGGTGCGACAGCCGCCGCATCTGCAACCCGTGCACTGTTTGGCACCAGCTACATCGATGTGCTGAACACTGCGAGCAGTGTCGCGAACTTAACCACCTCCGTGGTTGGTACCGATGCTACCGCTCCGTTTGCGGTTGGCAACACCATCACGCTGAACGTTAACGGCAAGAGCGAAATCCTGCACACGATTGCTGCAAGTAACACTCTGACGCAGATTGTCAGCGGTATCAACTCGCGTACAGCCGATACCGGTGTCGTGGCGATGATCAGCGGCACAGGCGGCGCTTACAACATTCGCCTGTTTGTTTCTGATTCAGCTGCTTCCCCAACTGTTGCAGGTAGGACGAACGATGTGATCACCGTCAGTTCAGCCACAGCGCTGGGCAGCGGTACGGTGAACGCAGCCACGGTTGGCACGATCGATTCCAGCACAACACTCGTTCGCAACAGCAACTTCGGTCTTGCGGGTGGTCTGGATAACGGCATCAGCGCGGGCAGTGTTTCGGTCACCGGTTCGGTGGGCGACAGCATCCTGACTTCGCTGGCACAGACACGTGCTAATACGTCGTTGATTTTCACCACTAACGCGTCGGCGAACGATACCATTACCCTTGGTGGTAAGGTGTTCACGTTCACCAGCAACACGACACGTGCGGTGGATGAGATCCTGATCGGTGCGTCGGTTTCAGAAACGATCGATAATCTGATCAACACGCTGCGCAGCTATCTGTCGAATGGTAACGCTACGACAGCAGAGGCCTACCAGCTCAACCAGATGGAATTTGCCCGCAGCGGCAATACCTTCACGGTGACGGGCAAAGGTCTTGGTAACATTACCACCATCAATGGTGCGAATGCGACCATCGCACGTTCCAACACCAGTGGCACGTCGCTCACATCGGGCACGTTCGACAATGCCTCCAGCACCTATGGTGTGGATGTAACCGGCATTACCAACGCGGATTTCCGCGGTGTGCTGCAGGGCTTCCAGGCCACTTATACGGGAACGGCGGATACGGTGAACCTGTCGATCAAGATCGGCAACTTTACCTACACGGCAAGAAATATGGATACCACGGTGTCTTCTAACACCCGCGTACGTCTGTATTCCGATACCGTGGATAGTAAAAACGGTGGGTATTTCGATATCCAGCTTGCTTCGGGTGCTGTTGCCAACGGCTTCAGTGACCAGGCGGGTGCGGATGCGATTGCCAGCCGCCTCAACGTGGCCTTCACCACGCTGACCTTCCGTCAGGAACGCCAGATCTCGAGCTACAGTGGCACGCAGGGTATCTCCTCCAACGGCACCATCATTGGTTCGCTGGTAGGTACCAAAGTGTCGGCTCAGGTGAATGATTTCAGCAACCTCCGTCTGTCTGATATCAAAGTCACCGCACCGACCGGAAGTGCTACCGATGCGAAGATCAGTCTGCTGATTAATGGTGTTAACTACACCACCACGGCAGGTCTGGGCTCAAAGATCGGCGCGAATCAGACCTTCCGTCTGGTCAGCGAAGTGGATGCGAACCAGTATCTCGAGTTCACCACGGGTAACACCTCGATCGATATCAGCTCTGCGGCCAATGCTGCAGCAGTTGAAGACGCTCTGAAAAGCGCGTTTGGTGCGACTTCCGGCTCTGCCGCGCTGTCGTTCCAGATCGGCTCCAGCGCGACCGACACGCTGTCGGTATCGATTGGTGATGCGACCACTGACTCGTTGTTTAACGGTGAAGTGCTCGATGTGTTGAGCCAGGTCAGCTCAACCCGCGCTGCCGCTGTACTCGATACGGCACTTCAGAAAGTGACCAGCATCCGTGCGGATGTGGGTGCGCTCCAATCCAGGTTTAACTTTGCTTCGGCGAACATTCAGATCGCCGTGCAGAACCAGGATGCTGCGCAGTCTCAGCTGCTCGATACTGACATTGCCTCTGAGTCGACCTCGTATGCCACCTCGCAGGTGAAACTGCAGGCTGGTATCTCGGTACTCGCTCAGGCTAACCAGCAGCTCCAGGCCCTCCTGAAGCTGATCGGTTAACCCGGGAGACTCTACGGGAATGGCCGGGGTGGTAACCCCATCCCGGCCTGACCTGTAAGGAGGACGATATGGATGCATTAGGACCCATTAAACCAGCAGCTCGAACGCCCATGCCGGTGAAAGCCTCGGCGGTGCTTCCCGCTGCTTCAGCTGCACAAAGCATTCAGTTGCCGCAAGGCAATCTAGAAACCGTGCAGTATGATGCTAAAGTGGCG
>CANHDY010000004.1 GCA_947459535.1 Rickettsiales bacterium
CCCAATCACCGCGCCATAGCTCAAGGCAAGGCGCTGCGAGAGTGCATTTTCGCCGGAAAAAGCAAGCATCATCGCCGCCGCAAATGGCAGCACACCGGCATAGGTGAGCAGCTTGCTGAGACGAATATTTTGCGGTGTCATCGTGGTTTCATCCTGCAGCGATCCGAGCAATATTTCACATCCTGCCACACTTTCTCCCATTTTTTGCGCCAGGTAAAGGGGCGGCCGCAGCTTATGCAGATTTTTTGTGGCAGGTTGGTTTTTTTGACTCCGCGCGGCATGCTACTGCCTCTGATAACGCCGCAAAATCTCAAGCGGAATGAATTCCAGCGCGTTTTCATGCGTGGCGGCCAGATCCACTGGCGGCGCAGCGCCAGCCTCTTCGGCCTCCTTCCAGCGCAGCGCACAGAGGCACCATCTGTCGCCCGGCTTTAAGCCCGGAAAATCATACTCCGGCCGCGGCGTCATCAGATCATTGCCGCGCGATTTGGTGAAGGTGAGAAATTCCTCCGTCACCATCGCCGCAACGACATGACGCCCGGTATCATGCGCACCGGTGCGGCAATAGCCATCGCGGTAAAAGCCGGTCATCGGGCTTGTGCCGCATGGCATCAGCTCGCCGCCCAGCACATTTTTCTGTCTCTCTTCACTCATGATTTTTTCTCCGGTAATTCGCAGCGATCATAGCCGAGGCGGCTAAAACGCCAGCGCGCAAAATGACGATAGAGCCAGCTTGCCAAGCTTAAAACCAGCGGCAGTTTAGCAAGGCGTGCGAGCAGATGCCAGTGCGGGAGTCGCTGCCAGATGATGATAAAGGCCGCTACTGCGATATGCATCTTTCCCGCATCATCTTCCACATGCAGCGCCATCAGCCCATCGCTTACGGCGTAGCCCTTAGCGGTGAATGGCTCCGGCGCTTTGGTGATGTCGACCCAGCTAAACACGCCTGCCGGCGCGATGCGCTGATAATGCGCGATTTCACGCGCACAAAGCCCGCAGGCACCATCGTAAAACACCGTGATCATAGGCTGCCCTTTTCCATGCTGACTAATATCTGCGCCGCTTTAGCACGAATGGCACGCTTTTTTTCCGGCGAAAATTTATCCCATGTGGCAAAGACATAGGGCATGCGCTGGTTGCCGCGAAACCTGTCCTCGTGGCGCACCAGAAAATCCCAGTAGAGCGCATTAAACGGGCAGGCTTTCTCGCCGGTCATCTCCTCCGGATCATAGCGGCAATGCTGGCAGTAATTACTCATGCGATGGATGTATTTGCCGCTGGCGGCGTAAGGCTTGCTGGCCACCACCCCATCATCGCCAAACAGTGCCATGCCAAGCGTATTGGGCATCTCCACCCACTCATAGGCATCCGCATACACCGCAAGGTACCATGCCTGCACCTGCACGACATCCAGCCCGGCGAGGAGCGCAAAATTGCCGGTGATCATCAGCCGCTGGATATGGTGCGAGTAGGCATGATCGCGCGTGTGGCGCACGCTCTCTGCCATGCAGAACATGTGGGTGTCTGCACCCCAGTAAAATTCCGGCAGCGGCCGCGTCGCCGCGAGCGTGTTTCGTTTGCCGTAGTCCGGCATGAAATGCCAGTACACTCCGCGGATATATTCGCGCCAGCCAAGAATCTGGCGGATGAAACCTTCGGCGGCATTCAGCGGCGCTTTACCGCCCCGAAAGGCGCGCTCTGCCATTTCGCATAGCTCGAGCGGCAATAGTAGCCCGGCATTTAAATAGGCGGAAAGCAGCGAATGATAGAGATAGGCCTCGCCCGCCACCATCGCATCCTGATAATCACCAAAAAGCGGTAGCAGCTCGCGTATGAAATGCTCCGCTTCCTTAAGCGCCTCTTGTCGTGTGAGAGCAAAATGAAACGGCTCGAGTGTTCCGAAATGATGGCCGAAACGCTCTCTCACAAGCGCCAGTACTTCTCTGGTGATAGCAGATTTCTGATGCATCAGGCGCGGCGGCGAGGTCAAGCCCGCTTTCGGCGGCTTTCTGTTTTCCTTGTCATAGTTCCACTGGCCGCCGGTGGGCGCACCATCTTTTTCTATCAGGATGCCATATTTTTTTCGCATCTCGCGGTAGAAAAACTCCATGCGAAGCTGCTTTTTGCCTTTTGCCCAGGCGGCAAACTCGCTATGCGTTGCCAGAAAGCGTGTATCTGGCAGAATCTCAACAGGAATGCCTAGTTGCTTTTGCCACGAGCGCATCATTTCCAGCACGCGATATTCACCCGGCTCCGCAAGGATGATACGCGCGGGCTTAAGCGCCGCCGCCGCGCGCGCTATCTCGCCGGTGAGGCTTCCAGTATTTTCGGCATCATCCAGCTTAGTGTAGCGCACATTGAATCCCGCCGCCTCAAGCTCGCGCGCGAAATGACGCATGGCGGCAAAAAGAAAGGCGATTTTCTTGGGGTGGTGCGGCACGTAGCTCGCCTCCTGAATCACCTCCGCCATCAGGATGGTATCGTGCGCCTTGTCCGCCCCTTTCAGGCAGGCAATACTGTGCGATAATTGATCTCCAAGAATAAGTCGTAGTGTGGTCATAGCGGTAGCTCCATCTGCGGCGCAGATCTTTGCGGCTTTCGTCTGGAAGGCGGCCGCGCGCGGCTGCCAAGGCGCTGGTAAACTGCGCGTGCCTGCTCCTGAAACTCTGATGAGCTCCATGCACGGCTGAGTTTCGCCCGCGCCTCTTTCACCGCCGCCTCATGTGGCACGATGGGCGCCGGATAGCCCGCTGGCGGCGTTTCCATACGCCACGGTTCATGAATGAAACTCTGCGCCGCAGCTTCAAGCTCCGGCACATAGCGGCGGATGAATTTACCCTGCGGATCCTGCTCCAGCGATTGCTTGATAGGGTTGTAGATGCGCACGGTATTGATGCCCGTGACACCGGATTGCATCTGAAACTGCGAGTAATGAATGCCCGGTTCGTAATCCGTGAAAAGTCTGGCAAGCAGCGGTGCGGTTTGCCGCCAGTCGAGCCAGAGATGATAGCTGGCAAAACTCACCAGCATGGCGCGCATGCGAAAGGTGATCCAGCCATTGTCATGCAGGCTGCGCATGCAGGCATCGACCAGCGGGTAGCCGGTGCGCCCATGAATCCATGCCTCAAGCCACGCCTCATTGCCATGCAGCTCCCGCAGCCCCTCAAAGGCGGGATGCATGCAGTGTGTCTCAAGCGCGGGTTGCTGCTCGAGTTTCTGCACAAAATGGCAGCGCCACGCGAGGCGTGAAAGAAAAGCGCGAAGGCCGCGCGCCATGTAGGCAGCCTCCGGATCGCTCAGGCCACGAAGGCTTGCAAGCTTGCTTTTCGTCTGCTGCTCAATCTCGCGCACGGATAAGGTGCCATAGGCAATGTGGGCGGAAAGGCGCGAGCAATGGCGCGCGGAAACGCCGGGCTTTGAGATGGTGGCCGTGTAGCGGCGCGCTCGCTCTTTCAGAAACGAGGCCAGCAACTGCTGCCCCTGCCCGCGCCCGCCCTGCTGCACATGGCCAATATCAAGCCGGCCAAACATCGCATCCTGTTTATCTGGTAGCATGCCTGCCTCCAGAGCGGTCGGCGTAAGTGAGGTCGGCGGCGCCACCAGCGGCTGCTGCATGCGCGCATCGCGCTGCGCCTGCCAGCTATCGCGCGTGGCAAGCTTTCGCACCACCCCATGCGAAGGAAATTCCAGCCAGGAAATGTCATGGCTGCGGCACCACATGCTAACGCGTTTATCGCGCGCATAGGTCCAGCCATTTCCTGTTTCTTCGTGAGAATAGAGTGTCAGCTTACCGGCACTTGATCGAATGGATTCCAGCACCGAAACTATCTCGCCCACCCGCACCACCAGCGGCGCGCCCAGCGCCGCCAGCTCCGCGCGTAGTAGCGCCAGCGAATCATGAATGAAATGCCAGTGACGGCGCGAGACATCCGCAAGCTGCCAGTACTCAGGCTCCACCACATAGAGCGGCAGAACGCGGCCGCCAGCCTTGGCCGCAGCGGCAAGCGGTGCGTGGTCACCTGCGCGCAGGTCGCGCTTGAACCACACCACCGCCAGTGTCATATCAGGCTTTCATTTTGGGCCGCACGCGTGATAAGCCGCCATCCACTGCCAGCACCTGCCCAGTGATCCAGCTATTTTGAGGATCAAGTAGAAACACAATCGCGCGCGCCACATCCTCCGGCGTGCCGAGGCGGCCAAGCGCATGCATGGCTTCCGAGAATTTGCGCGAGGCATCATTCGCGGTGAGCTGCGCGGTAAGCGGGGTTTGCGTGAGCCCCGGCGCGACCGCGTTAAAGCGCAGGCTGGAAGGCGCGTAGGTGGCGGCGGCAGAAAGCACCAGGCCGATAATGCCCGCCTTGGCGGCGGCAATCGCTTCGTGATTCGCGAGCCCCTCCATCGCTGCGGCAGACGATACCAGCACCACTGAGCCGCCCTTAGTCATGTGCTTGCCCGCGGCGCGTGCGGTCGCAAACGCCGTGGTGAGCGAGGCATCGATGGTCGCCTGATATTGCTCTTTGGTGGTAAGGTGCGCCGAGCGCAGCAGCAGCGAACCAGAACAATTCACCACGCCATCAATCTCGCCGGCCTGTTTGAACGCAGCGTCCACCGCGTCAAAATCCGTGGCATCGAGCACGAGGTCGGGCTTGATTTTGCTATCACCGCGCGCGGTGGTGAAGACCTCATGCCCCGCCTCTTTCAGCTGACTGACCACCGCCTGACCAATGCCGCTCGACGCAGCAATCACTAGAAATTTTGCCATTATTTTTTCTCCTTCAGTGCGGCAATCACCAGCTCCGCCACTTTTTGGGAAGAAGCCGGGTTCTGGCCAGTAATCAAATTGCCATCCGCGACCGCGAAGGGCTGGAAATTGGGCGCTTCTTCATGTTTTGCGCCGAGTTCTTTCAGGCGCGTTTCCAGCAGGAAAGGCATCACTTCCGTGAGCTTCACTGCCTCTTCTTCTTCGTTGGTGAAGGCAGCCACGCGCTTTCCTTTCACCACCGGCGTGCCGTCTTTAAACTTTGCACCAACCAGCCCCGCCGGCCCATGACAAATGGCGGCAACAATACGGTTATCCTCGAGCGTATCCGCCACCAGCCTCGCCAAATGCGCGCTTTCCGGCAGATCAAACATGGTGCCGTGCCCGCCCGGCAGCACGATGGCTGCGTAGTTTTTGCCATCAATATCTGCCAGTGGTTTGGATTTTTCAATTTTCTGCTGCGCCTTGTCATCCTTCATGTAGCGGGCGACCGAGCCTTCCGCCTCGCTGCCAGCTTCCGGTTTGCTTTTAGGATCAATCGGCACGGCGCCGCCCTGAATAGAAGCAACATCCACCTCATAACCGGCATCGACCAATGCATAGTAGGGGGTGGTGAATTCTTCAAGCCACAGGCCGGTGGGCTGGCCGGTGGCGGGAATCTGCGCGTGGGAGGTGAGAATAAACAAGACAGCAAGCGACTTCATAACAACTCCTGTGTTTTAAACGCAGCCGATATTAGACCAGCCAGTATGATTTTTCCAGCAGAAATCTGCCCGCTCAGCCCGCCGCCCGCCCGTAGCGCCTGAAGACAAAATCGGCGATGCGGCGCGGATGCCCCAGAAGTGCGGCCAGCAGCACCTCGGAAGGGTAACGCCAGCATTTGCGCAGCAGACGGAGCAGCGGTTTTTTGCGCTTATAGGCTGCCGCTGCGTGCTCTTCTGTCAGCAGCGTTTTCAGACGCTGGTAATTGGCTGGCATAGCGATATTCCTCGCCGGATCCGGCGCGCCGACTTTGCGCGCGCACAGCACCGTGCCGCGATAGTCCGGATGGTCGATCACCTCAAAGCCTGCCTTGCTGAGCAGGGCTTTCAACGTGTCGTGGTTGAAGTTGTAAATGTGCGCGTAGTGATAGCGGTTGATGGGGGAGTGGTGGGTGGTTTCAATGTCCGGCACATCCACCATGATCAGCCCGCCCGGCTTCAGCCAGCGATTCAGCATCGACAGCGATGTCAGCGGCGCCTGCAGATGTTCAAGCACATGGTGCAGGGTGATGACATCGATGGTTTCAGCGCCAATCTCCGCCTGCTCCAGTACTGCGGTGGTAATATGCACGCCGAAGGTGCTGCGCGTGTAGTCAGAATAGCCGATATGCGGCTCCAGACCCTCGGCTTTAAAACCCGCGCGGCCTGCGAGATAGACAAATTCGCCGCTGCCACTGCCAACATCAAGCAGCCTCAGCCCCTTGGGCGCGAACTGGCCAAGGCGCTTAAGGCGCTCAAGCGCGGCGCGTGAGTAGCGCAGAATATGTTTGCGCTGCGGCGTGAACACGCCCTTGTAGTCGCTGCGATAATGCTGACTGTAATAGCTATCCAGCTCCTCTTTGCTGGGAATCGGGTGGCTATGCACCAGACCGCAGCCAGTGCAGATGCCGGTGGTCAGATGCTGGCCGCCGCGGCCGCGCATGGCCACAATCTCAAGCTCATGCTCGCCGCAGATTTTGCAAGGCTGGCCACTTTGAACTTTTTCACCCACATGGTAGCTCATCACACACCTCCTGCGTAAGCGGCCAATTGAATCAAGCCAAACATAACAAAAAGCATGGCCGCTACATAGCGAAAAAATGGCCGCATCAACCATGCACCGGCGCGCTTGCCCGCCAGCACCACCGGTACGTTTGCCAGTAGCAGCCCCAGCGTGCTACCCAGCGCCACCCACAGCACCGATTCATGGGTCGCCGCGAGCGCGAGCGTCGCCAGCTGGGTTTTATCCCCCATTTCCAGCAAAAAAAACAGCACCAGACTTGCGGTGAATGCGCCTGCGGTGAGCCAGCGGCTTGGCAGCTTTGGCGCGCTGTCGGGCTTAAGGAGCCACAGCCCCATCACCACAAACGCCGCCGCGAAAATCATCGAAAAAACAGGCGATGCCAGCTCGCTGCCAAGCGCATAGCCCAGCCAGGAGGCCAGTGCGTGGTTGAGCAGTGTGGCCAGGGTCATACCGGCAATAATCGCCAGCGAACGGGCATAATGCGCGGCCAGCATCAGCGCCAGCAGCTGGGTTTTATCACCTAGTTCAGCCACTGCGACCAGCGGCATGGAAACAATAAAAGGATGCATCGATTTAAACAGGGGATCAGGCAGCGGTTACACCATACGACAGCAAAGCCCGCCCAATCCCGACGCCGGCCAAACTGCCGTAGGTCTCACCACGTACACCGGGCTGACTGACAAAATACTGCCGTATTTTGACGCTGCCTTCGGCGCGGCCAGCTTGGCTTTCGGCCTAAGCTAGCGTAGCCAATAAAAATTATTGGCTACTGCGGGACGCACCATAACCACCCGGACGAACCAGTCAGCGGTCAAGTATGTTGACGCGTCCATTTCCAAAAAGGAAATCAGGTTACTCCCCTAAGACCATGTTGATTTAGCAGAATTTCGTGCTTATGCAAGAAAAATGGCATCTTACTGATACGTTAGGAGGGCACAGTGATGCCCGGTTGTTAACAGGCGCGGCCAAACGCGAGCGCGCCTGTTTCCCGGCAACAACATCAGACGTGACTCCCGCCTCGAACCGAAAGGTTAGCAGCTTTCTTATGCCGCCATGGCCTTACGGAGTTGGTGGGACGCATTAACACTGTGTTCCTGAAGGGGATCAAATGCCTTGCCACAACCATCGAACCAAACCTCCATTAATGCATTTGCCTCGTTAAAATAACGATCCATCGCTTTCTGCCATGCATTTTCACGCCACTTGCTCAAGTCGTTGAGATTGCGACATGCCAGAACTTCTTTGAAAAATGCGGCATTGTCAGAAAAAGCACGGTCTACGCTTTTCATCCATTGTTGGCTCACTTCACGCAACGCTTTCGAAGTGGCATTCCCCGACTCAACGCCCGCACAAAGCGCACCGCTGCAAGCGCCAGCATATTCACGCGCCACACGGTTAAAATAATCCGCCTCGCGCAACATCTCCTCAATGCCATCGTGGCCCATGCTTATCGCTTTTTCCTTGGCATCACTCACCATCTGCAGCGTTTCTCCCGCGTCCGGCTTTGCGCTTGTATGATTACGAGCCATTTTCCTTGCTTGCTGTGTCATAAACTTTCCTTTCTGTGGTTGGATGGTCTGGAATCAGCAGACAACCCTCTCACACAGCTTAGAGCTCATGACTATGATTACGGTTAAAGTATTAGCAGGAAAAATATGCCTAGATACCTCCCCCCGATAACTTGAATGGAGGAATGTATGACACTAAACCATAGCTGGGCCGTGGTGGTGGATGACGGCCATGTATCGGTATTGAGCAGCCGCATTGCAGCCGAGGATATTGTGCCTGTACGAGCACTGAATCGTCATAGTATCAACCGTGAAGAAGCAAGCGCCTATCTGGAAGAAGCGCTGGAGAATAACCGCTATGCCGCGCTCATGCTGGTGGGCGCACCGGATAATTTGTACAACTTCCGTAAAACATTGAAGGAGCCGGTGCGAAGGCGTGTGGTGGCGGAAGTGATCCGGCCGAATCATAAGCCAGAATATATTGATGAACGCATCGAAGAGATGTGCGCCTGAGGCGCAGCCATCAACGTGAAGGCGCATGGGTTGGAAAAGCAGCAACCAATAGCAGCACAAGCGCATAAAAAATCATAGGATTTTTTATGTGCAATTTTTGTTGATGGACTTTGACTGCGATCAAAGAATTCACCGCTCGCAGGACTATAGAGAGAAAAACGCTCACATGCGTGAACGCGGCCTTCCAACTTGAATCCAACCTGAAAGATGGAGAATATTATGACAGTTCGTGATTTACTACCTTTTGGCAGAACTTCGGTGCCGGTGACGCGCGGCGGAAACCCCATCGTTAGTTTTCAGGATGAAATGAATAAATTGTTTAGCGATTTCTTTGGTGATTTGTCTGTGCCCGGCTGGGCGAGGCCGTCGTCGGAGCTCTCCCTTGCCATCAGCCCGGCGGTAGATGTGACCGAAAACAGCAAGGAGTTCAAAATCTTCTGCGACCTTCCCGGCATGGAAGCAAAGGATGTGCAGATCAGCACCGCCGAGGGCTACATCACCATCAAGGGTGAGAAAAAGCAGGAGAGTAAAGAAGAGCATGAGGGATATTTCCGTCAGGAGCGTTCTTACGGCTCGTTCCAGCGCGTCGTGGCGCTGCCAGATACTGCTAACCTCGATAAGGCCGAGGCCAGTTTCAAAAACGGCGTGCTTACAATTGCCGTGCCCAAAAAAGCAGGCGCTCAGAGCAAAGAACGGAAAATCGAGATCAAGCAGGCGGCTTGAAGTAGTTTATTGAGACTGGTGCGCGGGCTGTTTTATGCTCGCGCCTCCAGTTTTTTAAGCTGCGCATCAATAGCCCTGCCTATGTAGTATGACACACCGCCGGCTTATTAACCGTACTTGACGAGCTGGAGGCGCTTGTATTTGCCGACGGCATCGGCAAAAATGTTGCCACTGCACGCGAACCGAACCGATTACTCACTCAGCGCGCTGATGAAAGGAAAATCCCATGCCGGTTCGAACTGTTGATGCAAATACCTTAAAGATATGGCTCGACAAGAACGAAGCCGTACTCGTGGATGTGCGTGAGGCGGAAGAACATCAGGCCAGCAGCATTCCCGGCGCGACGCTGCTGCCGCTAGCGAATGTTTCCAGATCGACCCTGCCAAACTACGCTGGCAAAAAATTGGTGGTTCACTGCCGTAAAGGCGGACGTGGCGGCACGGCGTGCGAGAAGTTATTAGCCGAAGACCCTAATCTCGACATTTACAATCTCGAAGGTGGGATTGAGGCATGGGCGAAAGCGGGGCAGTCAATCAAGGCCGATGGCGCATTCTTTCTGCCGTTGGACAGGCAAGTGCAGCTGACCATTGGCCTATGCCTGTTCATTGGAAGCTGGCTGGGTTACAGTTACGAGAGTCCGGCATGGTTTCTGTTGACTGGATTACTTGGTACCGGCCTGATTATCGCCGGAGCTAGTGGCTCTTGTGGGCTTGCCTTGCTGATGGCCAAAGCACCATGGAACCAGAAGAGTACGGCTGCTTCATATTGTAAGGTGAAATGATATGGCTGAAGAAAAAAAGATCACCGGTTATGTGACAGAAACCGGCGAAAGTGCCTATGCCGTTTCCATTGACGTGAATGGCCACACGCTTAAAGGCGACGAACCGGTATCGTTTGGCGGCGGCAATTCTGGCCCTGCACCTTACGATTTGCTGCTGGCAGCGCTCGGTGAATGCACGGCGATGACAGTGCGCTGGTATGCCCTCCAGCAGAAATGGCCGCTCGAAAAGGTGGAAGTAAAACTCTCGCACCAGAAAATCGACAAAGTCGATACCTTTGAGAAACAGATAATTATCCACGGAGAAAAGCTCACGGCGGAGCAACGCAGTAAACTTATCGACGTCGCCGCCAAGTGTCCCGTGCAGCGCACATTGCAATCGGATGTGGTGATTCACACTATTTGATATCCGCCTCCACCTTCGGTTGCCAGGTCAGGCGCAGCGCATTCATGATCGCAAGCACGTCGATGGCTTCTTGCAATAGCGCGCCCTGCACGGGAGTGATGTGCCCCAATGCTGCGAAACCCATACCGATAAGGCTCACTACAATGCCACCAATCGCGCTTTGCAGGGCGATTGCCCGAAAGCGCGCACTGATATGAATCAGCTCATCCACCTTCGCCAGTGTATTTTCTAAAATGACCGCACCTGCGGCTTCTGCCGTCACACTCTGACCACCAAAAGCGATGCCGACAGTAGCCACCGCAAGCGCAGGCGCATCGTTAATGCCGTCACCCATAAACAATGTCGGTGCCTTGCTATTCTCTGCCTGCACGATGGCAACTTTCTGCTCTGGCGACTGGCTGGCATGCGTGTCCGTGATGCCGATCTGTTTTGCCAGATATTCCACTTCAGAGGCGCGGTCACCCGATACCAGCATCACTTTGGTAAATTGATGTGCAGGCGCAAGGTGGTTGATAAAGGATCGCCCCTCGGCACGTGGGGCATCCCGAAAGGAGAAGATACCCGCAGGCATGCCCGCAGCCAGTACCACACATTCCATACCGGGTTGGGCGGGTGGCAAACCGGCAACGATCGCTTGTGCCAACTTCTTACGGTGGCTGATGATGATCTCTTGTCCGTCAATCTGGCCGGTGAGGCCTTGCCCTGGTTTTTCTGATACGCGCACCGCTTCTTTGAATGCAATCTTTTCCTGCTGGGCTTTTTTAAGAATGGCCGAGGAAAGCGGATGCTTGGAATAGCGCTCTAAACTGGCAGTGACTTGTAACAACGCATCACGGCTCATGGTTCCCAGCGGGATGATTTCGGTAAGTTCCGGTTTGCCATAGGTCAGCGTGCCGGTTTTATCAAAAATTGCCGTGCGGCAAGTAGGCAAACGCTCCAGCACCCCTGGGTCTTTGATTACAATACCATGGCGTGCCGCAAGCGATATTGCACCAATGATGGTGACAGGAATGGCGATAATCAAGGGGCACGGAGTAGCAATCACCAGCACCGAGAGAAACCGCAACGCATCGCCCGTAATAAGCCAGGCAAGGCAAGCAACCACCAACGCAAATACAGCAAATGCCGCCCCCAATCGATCCCCCAGACGACGCAGGCGTGGGCGCTCTTGTTCTGCCTGTTCCATCACCTGCATGATTCTGGCATAGCGCGAATCCTGCGGCAGTTTTTCAGCACGGATGGTAAGTGCTGCTTCGCCGTTTACTGCGCCGGAGAGCACCGCCACGCCGGGTGCTTTAGAAACCAGATACGGCTCTCCGGTGAGGTAGGATTCATCCATCGAGCCATGGCCTTCGATCACGATGCCATCCACCGGTGCGGTTTCATGCGGGTAGATCACCATCGTATCAGCAATGGCAATATCGCTGATAGCGATATCCTCAATATGTTCACCAATTTTACGATGGGCACGTGCAGGCATACGTGCAGCAAGTAACCGTAGTGCGGTAGACGCCCGCCGCACAGCATAAATCTCCAACGCCTGCCCCCCCGCAAGCATCAGAATAATCAGCGCCGCTGCAAGATATTGCTCCAGTATGGCTGCAGCGACCAGCTCGATCCCACCCAGCAAATCCGCGCCCCATTCACCCTTCAGTGTTTTAATGGCAATTCGGATAACCAGCGGTATACCGCCAATGGTAATCAGCGTCAGAAGTGGCATGTCACGATTCTGAGCCAGTACGAAATGCAGTCCCATGGCCACAAGCGCGGCAATCACCAGCGCAAACTGCCAGCGAGAATATAGTGGCGGTTCAGTCTCCGCTGTTGTCATAACGATCGCTCGCAGTTTCTTTATGCTTTGTTTGGGAATTTATATAATGCACAATCGGGCGTAGCGACACGTTTACCAACATGATGCAGACAGTCAATAATGCCGCCTCGGCAAAATAACCCGCGCCAGCAAAAAGCCCCACCGCCACGCTGCACCATAAAGTGGCGGCAGTATTACAGCCTTTGATCGTTATGCCCTCATGTATGATGACACCCGCGCCCAGAAAACCAATGCCGGTGATGATGCCAGCAATAATATGTACGATAGCCGTCGGATCACCCGTGGGTAATCTTTCAGCAAATGCCATCATCGCTGCCGAGCCAAGCGTGACCAGTGTGTTGGTGCGCAAGCCCACATAACGGCTGCGCCATTGCCGCTCCAGGCCAATGGCGCTGCCGAAAAGCAGCGCCAGTCCTAATCGCAGCGCCAACTCATGAAAACTCATATGCACTCTTACATTACCACCCACTGACTCTTAGCCGTAAAAATAGTGGGCGGACTTAACCGAAATCAATTTTCTGAAAGAATCAAACAAACTGCTGGTAGTGAAAATCTGGAGGGTTTTACAACCATTGCTCCTGTCTCGGCACGATTGTCTCTGCTTCGCATTGATAATGAGAAATCGTCGTTGCAGCCCCCCTCGTATCTGCACAGTTACGGAAATACATACCGCAATTCTTCATCACTTTTTTCTGCACTAATTTGATCGTGGTTAAAGTTTTCTCTGAAAAACAAAGCTAATTGTTCGGTTCCTTAAGCAAGCGAAAAAGAGAGGGTGATCATGTTACGATATCTTTTAATGGGCACTGCACTATCCTGTTTCATCCTGCCCACCGCTTCTTCGGCAGTGGCTGCGGAACCCGCCACAGGCATTGTGGAGACAGGGCTTCGCAAAGCGGTGGATGTGGCGCTTGCCCATACCTCTGGTCAGGTGCTGGAGGTGGAGCGTGAGTATAAAGATGGCAAGCAAGTCTATGAGGTCGATATCGTGCACGGCAACCAGCTCACGGAAGTGAGTGTGGATGTCATTGAGCAGAAAGTGATCCGTGCGAAAACCGATGATGTTAAACATCGTATCAAGAAATCATTGATCTCCGATAAAACCCTTGCCGCCTTACGGGGGGCAAAGGTGACACTGCCTGAAGCCATCGCCAAAGCAGAAGAAGCCAGGCAGGCCAAGGCCTCGGAGGTGGATTTCAAACGCGAGGACGGCAGGTATGTCTATGAAATCAAAATGCAGGCCAATGATAAGCACATGGAAGTGCTGGTGGACATCAACACAGGTGAACTGCGCGAAGAAAGCTAATAGCCGAAGGGAAGATGATGATGGATACGAGAACTGAAGCCATTACCTACTGCCATGAGTGCCATATCGCTTGTCAGGAAGCGCTCGCTTATCATGGCGATGAGAAAGGTGGATCACAACTTTCTCACCAGCACATCAAGCGCCTGATGGCGGCGATTACGCTCACACAAACCACAACGGACATGTTGATTATCCGCGCGCCGCTGATCGACCAGCTATGTGAACTAACCGCGCGTGTGCTTGAGCAATGCGCCGCCAGCTGTGATGCCATCCATATTGATGCCATGAAACGCGCGGCCAGCAGCTGCCAACGCTGTGTTCATGCGCTTTACGAAGCAAGCAATCACATCAAGCAGGCAGCCTAGAGGGTTTCCATGGAGCACGTTGTCGCGTTCATGATCGGCACGACTGCGATTGTGATCGGCTTTTCACTTTTATTGCACCCCAATGCTTGGCTGGCGTGGGTGAAACATTTACGCGCACAGGGGGTATCTGCCGCGTTGATGGTGGGTTATCTGCACCTCATCATCGGCACATTCATCGTTGGGTTTCACTGGAAATGGCAAGGCTGGCCCTTACTGCTCACACTCATTGGCGTGAAAGCTATCCTTGAAGGTGTTGTCTACACGTTGTTCCCTAAAGCGATGCTGGCGATGCTGGCGTGGTATGAGCCGCTTCATCGTGGATGGTGCCGCGTTGCGGGGCTTTTAACCATTGTCATTGGCATGCTGGTACTATGCGAATGGATGCAATATATGTGGCCGGACTACGTCTGGTATCCACGCTTTAATCAAGCAAGCTCAGCGCAATAGCGCACCCTGCTGCACACGTCCTAGACGGCGATGCGAAAAAACGCCCGGCTCACGGGCAGTGTGAGCCGGGGAACGGGAAATCCGCGTTTCGGGATTAATCACAGCCCCAGCCCGCAACAGCTTTCTGTTGCGGCTTAACAAGTTCGTGCAGCACTTTGTCGCCTTTGTCTCGGTTGCCCTGAGCGCGCAGTAGCTCCGCCTGCGTGACAATACCGGTGGCACGCTTCCCCTTATTCACCACCAGACGACACACGCTATTCATGCGCATTTTCTCAGCTGCATCTTCGATATCGTCCTCTTCATCGCAGCAATGCACCTTCCTGGTCATCACTTCCTGCACTTGCGTTTTAGCCGGGTCTTTGCCCTCGGCCGTAACACGGATAGTGATGTCGCGGTCAGTAATCATACCGATGATTTTGTCGGGATCCTCTCCCACTGGCAGCACGCCGCAATCCATCCCCTTCATGCGCTTTGCTGCTTCTTTTATACTGTCTGCAGGGTCGATTAACTCCGGCTCAAAGGTCATTACATCTTTGACTTTAATCGGTTTCATAATAATTCTCCGTTGGTTAATGGTTCTCAGTAAAACCGTCCGCAAACACATCAGTGATCGCCCGCATGAGGGAAATAACCGATACTCATAACTACCGTACTCGCCGTGAAAAGATGTTTGCTGGTTTGCTTTTCTATTGTCGTAGTCTCGGCAAGATCGCACGGTTTGTGTCCTGTCTCTTGCGTCCAGACCCCCGGGGCAACAATATGTTTTTCTTTAATATTCAGCATAGCGAGCCCCTTCTAATCCGTCGCCACATCGCACGCGCGCTGCTCTTCCGGCGTAAGGAATACCCCCGCGCCGCCATCATCAACGCTTAAAAAATCTTCTACGGCCTTAAGGTGCTCGATATCTTGACCAATGGCACTTTCCAGAAATGATCCCGGCACAGGCTGTACCCCCTCCAGCAAATCATCAACATAATCCATGACCTGCACTGGCGTGAAAGGTAAATCACGCCAACTCGCGCGCGCCAGCGGCGACTGCATGCGCTGGATTGCCTGATGAGTCTGGGCAGCGATTTCGCCGACATATTGTTTATATTGTCTTGTGGTTTGCATGGGGCTACTCCTTCCATAACGGGAGCCAGACCCTAGGGGAAAACCCGCGAATTACTTTGATTATGGTCAAAGCTGCCCCGAATCTGAAAAATTTGACCAAAATCAAATTTACGGCTTACTGCAAAAATATGGATGACCTGCACAAGTTGTTATTCTATGTTCTCAATGCAACTGTTAATTTAACGTAACGCGTAAACAGCCGCATGAGTCTGGAAACAAAAACAGCAGCAGCGATAGCTCGCGGTAGCAAGCCCTCGCCACGAGTGTTTGACGTTCTCTCATTTTTTTCGGATTTAAACGATGCGGAGAAAGCGGAACTTCTTTCTGTCGCAAGCTACAAACATGCACAGCGTGGACAACAACTGTTTCTTGCGGGCGACCCCATCACACATCTTTACTGGATATGTACAGGCACAGTGCAGCTCTACCGAGAAACACCTGATGGGCATGAGCTGACCGATAGCTTTCAAGTTATTGGCGATGTTCTCTTTGATCCCGATGCTCTGCAAAATAAAAGTAACCACGTGATGAATGCCAAGGCACTACAGAATACCACGCTGCTGGCTGTGCCTATGGATTGGATTACCAGCCACCTCAAAAGCTGGGATCATCTGGCAAATAAATTTTTATACTTGCTTGCTGCCCGGGCACAGGAAGCTCGCCTTGAGGCAGAACACCAGGCCACAATGAATGCCGCGCAGATTATCACCTGTTTTCTACAACATATGTGCGTTGCGTATGGGTTTGATCCTTGCGGATTTACACTCCCTTACACCAAAAGTCTGATCGCCTCGCGGCTTGGTATGGAGCTGGAGAGCTTTTCCCGTACATTACCAAAACTGCGTGAGCTTGGCATTGTGGTAAAAGGTAAAGAAGTCTCGTTTACTGACATTGCCTCAGCACAGGCATTTTGTTGCGGCCGCTGCTCTGCCGCGGAGCAATGCCCCACACACAGGGTCATGAAGGGGCGGTCAAACATAACAAAGAATCGTAGCAGATGCTAAGAGCCGACAGATAGCTCCGATAGTTAGAACCGCCCATCTTGTTGAACTCTATCATCATTCGAATCAATAATGTTACACATTATAGATTCATCACACTCGCTGTGCGGATTAAAATCACTAGAATTATAGTCCGGCCTTCGCTCGCAAGGGCGAGCTACGGCGGACACTTGATTTTCTAAGCGGCAAAGCCGCTAATAAAATCTAAATGGTGCCTCGAGCCGGAATCGAACCAGCGACACAGGGATTTTCAGTCCCTTGCTCTACCAACTGAGCTATCGAGGCACATGCCATATCGGCAATAAAGAGCCTGCGTTATAGAAGAAGCGTTTTTGCTTGTCCAGCGCGTTATAAGGCTTTGGCCGGTTGAAATGCTGGTTGATTTTGCACTGTCGCTTGCGCGGCGCATATGCTAGTAGCGTATGAGATGGCGCGGATTTCTGGCATCACATCGATAATACGCGGTTTGCGCGGACCTCTGACTGGGCGCACTGGAAGCCTGCTGTGGTCTTCCTTCTGCCAGTATTTCGTGGTGCTGCTGCTTGTTTCCTTCGCGGCAAGAATGACCTCGCTATATTTGAATGACGCAGGTTTTCCGGCTGCGCGCTATGATTACTGGCTGGTGCTGGCTAGGGGGCTGAGCTCTGATGCGGTTTCGGCGTTGCTGGTGGCGCTTCTGGCGCTCACCAGCTACCGGCGGCATGGTGTCTTTTACGTTTTATCGCTGGCCTGGGCGTATTTTCATGCGGCAAATATCGATTACATCGAGGTCAACCGCTCCTACCTTCCTTTTTCCCAGCTGGACGAAGCACTGGATGCAACGTTTCTGATCGGATCGGCGCTTAGTGACTCTGTGCTGCTGAAATTTCTCCTGCTCACGGTGGGGGCTGGCGTCGTCTGGCTGATGGCGCGCCGCCATGCAAGGCTGGTGAAACGAACTGCGCTGATGGCGCTGGTGATGGCGGCAATCGGCGTAGCTTTCATCCCCTATCAGGTCAATATTGCCGGCTGGAAGCAGCTCCACCCCATTGAAGGCAATGCCACAGAATTTTTCTACGATCATTTTGTTGATGAGCGGTTTTCGAACATCAAGGCCAGCGCGGACATGGCTCAAAAATATCGCCATGTCGATCTTTCCGGCAGCCCGAGATTGCCCCATCAGGATAGCCCGAAACCCCGCAATATCATTATATTAGCAGTAGAAGGTCTGTCCAACCAGCATCTTGAGCAGGGCATGACACCTTACCTGAAAGATCTGGCAGGCGAGTCGCTGTATGTGCCTCATTTTCTTGCTCTTAACCGCATGACACTCAACGGCACCTATGCCATTAACTGCGGCACCTATCCACCGCTGGCTTCAAGAGACTATCAGCAGCTGAAAGCGGGCGTGAAGACCGTTAAGTTTTTAGATGAACCCCGCGCGCTCAACAGCACCATCATACGGCGTATTGCCAGAAAAAATGCTAAAAAGCACCCCTGCCTGCCGAAAATCCTCGCCAGTGCCGGCTATGAAACCGTTTATTTGCAAGGGGCGCATATTGGCTTCATGGGCAAAAGCCGTTTTCTGCCAATGCTGGGCTTTCGTGAAGCACGCGGGGTTGAAGCCATGCCACGCAAACGCACCAAAGGCGGCTGGGGGCTGGATGACGGTACACTGCTTAATGACTACGGCATCGACATGGTGCGATCGCTTCAGTCGCGCAGCCAGCCATGGCTACTTTATTTCATGACCGTAGGCACCCATCATCCTTTTAATGTGCTGCCGCGTGATTTCATGCCCAAGGAGCCAAGCCGTATGAAACGCGCCTATCGCTATGTGGATCAGGAAATTAAAACTTTCGTGGATACTCTCCGTGCGGAAGGCGTGTTGGATTCAACCCTGTTGCTGATCACCAGCGATGAATCGTTGTTTCATTATCCGTCGGATGAATATCCGGAGAAAGCAAGCACTAATCAGGGCGTACTTCTGGTATTCACGCCGGAGGGCTACCGTGAACGGGTCAGCGATCTCTACACACAGGCGGATATCTATGTCAGCCTGCTTGATTATCTAGGAAAACCGATCCCGAGTCATCTGCGCATGGGACGATCTGTTTTCAGGCAATATACGTCATTCCGTCCTTTGGTTTTTGGCGAATCTTACCGTCAGTTCTTATTTGGCATTCCCAAGGAAAATACCTTTATTGCCTGCAGCACCAGAACTAAGGTCAGATGCTCAACCTTTGTGTTCGATAAACCGTCATTCTTTGATGCGAAATTCAAACCAATGCAGCAAGATGAAGACAGTATTTGGGAATTAATCCAGACACTCAAGAGCGTGTCCGACTATCCCTGAGCTAGAATAATGTTTCCAGTAATCCACCATCGCTGGGCTTGCTGTAGGTCATTTCCTCCCACCCGCCGCCCAGCGCGCGAATGAGGCTCACGGCCGCGTTCATGCGCGCGCCCTGCCCCGCGATGGCGGCGCGGCTGGCGGCCAGCGCCTGCCGGTCGCTCTCTGCCACTTCAAAATAGCTGACATCCCCCTGCTCATAGCGCCTGCGGGTTAAATCCAGCGTGCGGCGGCTGGCGCTGGCGGCTTTATCCAGCTCCTGCTGCGCCTCGGCAAGCAGGCGCTGGCTGGAGAGGGCATTTTCAACATCAGCAAACGCAACCAGCACCTGCGCGCGGTAGGCCTCGAGCGACCCCTCATAGACCGCCTGCGCGCTATCGACGCGGGCGATGGTGCGGCCGCTATCAAAAATGGTCATGGCGAGCGCGCTGCCGCCCACCTGCCCCAGCGCCCAGTTTCGGCTGCTCCATTTGAAAAGATCAGCAAGGCTGGCTGATTCATAGCCAAAGTTCGAAGTGAGCGACAGGCTGGGGAAAAATGCCGCGCGGGCGACCCCAATGCGCCGGTTGGCCGCCTGCATGGTGGAGGCCGCCTGCGCCACATCCGGCCGCCTTGCGAGCAAGGTCGAGGGCAGGCCAGCAGGAATATTCGGCGGCGTCATGACCACCGATGCCTCGGGAAAGCGGTAGGTTGAAGGCAGCTCGCCAAGCAGCACCGCAAGGGCATTTTCATAACCCGCGCGCGCGCGATCCAGCGAGAGAAGATCTGCTTTTGCCTGCGCGAGATCGGCCTCGGTGCGGCGAGCGTCCTGCTCGGAGACGGTGCCAACATCAAACCGCCGCTGCATGATGCGCGCCGCCTCTTCGCGCACCGCGACTGTATCACGCAGCAGCAGCCGCTCGGCATCCAGCGCGCGCAGCGTAAAATAGGTGCTGGCGACATCGGCCTGCAGCGCCAGCAGCGTGCTGCGATAGAGCGCGTCCTGCGCGTCGGTTTCAAATTCCAGTGCGCGCTCGCTATCTAAGATGCGGGCGAATAAATCCACCTCATAGGTGATCGTCGCGCCGGCGCCGTAAAGATTGTAGGGCTTTAAATCATTCGTGGCGCCGCCAAAGGCTACGTTGCCGGCGCTTGCTGATTTAGCGCGCACCGCATTGCCGCCAGCCTGCAACGTGGGAAGCAGCGTGGAAGCCACACTGCGCGCCTGCGCCCGCGCCTGATTCACACGCGCGGCGGCAATTTTAAGGTTCGGGTTGTTACTGGCTGCCTGCTCCTGCAGGCTGCTTAGCACACCATCATCAAAGATGCGCCACCACTGGCCGCGATCTTCACCTTCTCGCGGCGTGATTTCTTTCCACTCACCCACCTGCTCGGCGGCAATTTGCTCTTTATATTGCTCCGGCAGCTTGGTTTCCGGCATCACAAAATCAGGCACCAGGCTGCAGCTGCTGAGCAGTGTTGTTGTGAGAAGCAGGCTGGCAACTAGCGACCGACGACTAGAGACACTATTCACGACGCTCTCCTTCATGATGGTGCGCGTGTTCAAGCGAAGCAGAGTGGAGCTGCCCGCCAAACATCATGCGCAGGCCAACATAGAAAATGGGAGTGAGGAATAGGCCGAAGAAGGTCACACCCAGCATGCCTGAAAACACCGCCACGCCCATATCCTGACGCATCTCCGAACCGGCTCCGCTTGAAAAGACCAGCGGCAACACGCCCATAATAAAAGCAAAAGAAGTCATGAGAATGGGACGAAGACGCAGACGGCACGACTTGATGGCCGCGTGAAACGGCGAGAGCTTCTGCATAATCTCAAGCTCGCGCGCAAACTCCACAATTAAAATGGCATTTTTGCAGGCAAGCCCCACGAGTACGATGAGTCCTATCTGGGTGAAGATATTGTTATCGCGCCCGACGATCCACACGCCAAAAATGGCCGACAGCAAACACATCGGCACAATCAGAATCACCGCCAGCGGCAGCACCAGGCTTTCATATTGCGCGGCCAGCACCATGAACACCAGCAGCACACAAAGCGGGAAAATGAGCAGCGCAGCATTGCCGGCGAGAATTTCCTGATAGGTGAGCTCCGTCCATTCGAAGGTCATGCCTTTGGGTAGAGTCTCCTTCACAATACGCTCAATCTCGTCCTTCACTTGCCCGGTAGAATAGCCAGCTGCCGGGCTTACGTTGATATCCGCCGAGCGATAGGCGTTGTAGCGCGTGGCATTATCCGGCCCATAGCTTTCAGTGATTTTGATGAGCGCGCCGAGCGGCACCATCTCGCCAGAACTACTCCTGACTTTCAGCTGCAGCATATCGCTGGCGCGATCACGAAACTCGCTGTCTGCCTGCGCGAACACACGGTAGGTGCGGCCGAATTTATTAAAGTCATTGATGTAAGCCGAGCCGAGATAGATTTGCAGGGTTGCAAAAATATCGGTGATGGCAACGCCCATCTGCTTGGCGCGCACGCGGTCAACCTTCACTTCCAGCTGCGGCACGTTAATGCCGTAGAGTGAGTAAGCACCGCCCTGCGGGTCAAACACCGGCGACTGCCGCGCCTTGCCGAGAATTTCGTTTTTGACGGCATCGAGCGCTTCATAGCCAAGATCCGCACGATCCTGAATCTGCAGCTTCGCACCGCCAGTGGTCGATAGCCCCATCACCGGCGGTGGTGGCAGGGCGAGCACCGGAAAGGCCTCTTTAATCTGCATGAAATACTGCCCCATCAGCGCTCCGGAAATGGCGCCAGCGGAAAGATCAGGCGTGGTGCGTTCTTCAAAGGGTTTCAGCGATACGAAGGTGATACCGGCGCTGGGGCTGTTGGTGAAGCCCTTGATCGAAAGCCCCGGAAACGCCACCGCGCTCTGAACGCCCGGCTGCTTCATCATAATATCCGACATTTTGCGCATCACCTCTTCGGTGCGATCCAGATTCGCGCCGTCGGGGAGCATGGCAAAACTCACCAGATATTGCTTATCCTGCTGCGGTATGAAGCCTTTCGGAGTGAGATGAAACAGGAGGCCCGTGACGCCGATGAGCACGACATAGCCCATCACAAAAGCGCGCTTACGCGACAGTGAGCTCTGAACACCGAGCGAATAGCGCTCAGACTGGCGGCCAAAATAGCGGTTAAACAGGTCAAAGCCCTGCGGTGCACCCGCGGCGGGCGGCGTGATCATATGGCGAATGGTTTGGAACGCGCCAATAAGCAAAGAACCTACCCTGGTGATTGTTATCGCTATGATCACAACCATCATGGCTGCAAAAATCATCTCAGTAATGCTGCTGCTTAGTGGCAACACTGAGATTATTCCAACGATCAGATACGCAAATAACGTGAGGGAAATAGCTACTAATGCCAGCCTATTTAATTGGACTTTCTTAAACAGGAAAACAAACAACGCGGCAGCGAGCACGCTCCAGAATGATAATCTGATCAGTATTTCTATGAGTTTAAGAATGGAAGAAAAATCAAAACTGCTTTGCAGCAGCAGCCCGCGAATCGCAGCTAGTTGCGAAGGGATAAATGTAAACGATAAAAAGATAAGCGGGATAACAATCAATCCAACGATATACCACTTCCATGCATGGAAGATGCCGCCGAACAGCCTCTCAATTCCGCGCGTGAGCTTGTCTTTGGGTAGCCCCTTGGGCTTTAGCAGCATAGCGGCCAGCGCTGGGCTTAAGGTGAGTGAATTGAACGCGGAGATAACGGTGGAAATAGCAATGGTGAGCGCGAATTGCTGGTAGAACTGGCCGGTGAGGCCGCTCATGAAGGCAATCGGCACGAACACGGCAATCAGCGTGAGTGCAATCGCGATGATCGGGCCGCTTACCTCGCGCATCGCCTGATAGGTCGCTTCAAGGGGGCTTAAGCCCTCTTCGATATTACGCTCGACATTTTCCACCACGACAATCGCATCATCCACCACAATCCCGATGGCGAGCACCAGGCCGAAGAGCGATAGCGCATTAATCGAAAAACCAAACCCATACATGAAGGCGAATGTGCCCACGATCGATACCGGCACCGCAAGCAGCGGAATGATCGAAGCACGCCAGGTTTGCAGGAAAACGATCACCACCAGCACCACCAGCGCCACCGCCTCGAGCAGGGTTTTAATCACTGCCGTGATCGAATCACGCACGAAGACTGTAGGGTCGTAGACGATGCTGTAGTCGAGTCCGGGCGGAAAATCTTTTTTAAGCTCGGCCATGGTGCTTCGGATATCATCAGAAATTTGGATGGCATTCGAGCCAGGAGCTTGAAAAATGGGAATCGCCACCGCCTGCTTATTATCCAGCAGCGAGCGCAGTCCATATTCCGACGCGCCCAGCTCAATGCGCGCCACATCGCGAAGGTAGGTCACGCCGCCAGTTTGCGGATCGGTCTTCAGCACGATTTCACCGAATTCTTCTTCGGTCTGCAGACGCCCCTGCGCGCTGACGTTCAGCTGAATTTCAGTACCTTCGGCATAGGGCGGCCCGCCGATTACACCAGCGGCCACCTGCACGTTCTGCTCGCGCACCGCCATCACCACATCGGTGGCGGCTAAGCCGCGCGCGGCCATTTTTTCCGGGTTCAGCCACAGGCGCATCGCATAATCGCCGGAGCCAAATACCGCCACTTGCCCCACTCCGCGCACACGCGCCAAAGCGTCCTTCACGTTCAGCACTGCATAGTTGCGCTGATAGAGCATATCGCGGCTGCCATCCGGCGAGAGCAGATGCACGACCATGGTCAGATCCGGCGAGCTTTTCACCGTCGTCACACCAAACTGGCGCACCTCTTCCGGCAGTCGCGGCAGTGCCTGCGACACACGATTTTCCACCAGCTGCTGCGCTTTGTCCGGATCGGTGCCGATTTTAAAGGTGACGGTCAGGCGCATCACGCCGTCGCTGGTGCCCTGCGACGACATGTAGAGCATGCCCTCGACGCCGTTAATCTGCTCTTCCAGCGGCGCGGCCACCGTTTCAGAAATCACTTTTGGATTCGCGCCCGGATATTGCGCGGAAACTTCCACCGTGGGCGGCACGACATCAGGATATTCCGAGATGGGCATCAGCGGAATGGCAATCAGACCGGCGATAAAAATCAGCGCCGAGAGCACTCCGGCAAAAATCGGGCGATCGACGAAAAAGCGGGAGAAGTTCATGCGATGCCTCGCATCGCGGATGACAGATGACGGATGGCGGATGGCAAGTAACGAATCATCATCCTACTCCTTCACCGGCTCTTGCGGGGCTCGCTCTGCGGGCGCTTTGTCATCCGTCATCTGTAATCCGTTATCCAACTTATCGCCATTCATGGCGACAAGTTCAGGAACCACCGGCGCGCCGGGGAAAAAGACGCGCTGCGTGCCATTGATGACAATTTTTTCGCCCGGCTTCAGGCCATCTTCCACTATGCGCAGGCCTTCGGCCACGCCGCCCAGTGTCACCGCGCGCTGCTCGGTGGTGCCGTCTTCCTTCACCACAATCACGAACTTGCGGCTCTGATCTGTACCGATGGCTTTTTCAGCCACCAAAATGACAGGATGCGCCGCCGCATCCGCAATGCGCACTCGGGCAAAGAGTCCGGGCAAGAGCGAGCCATCCGCATTATCAAAAATAGTGCGCACACGAATGGTGCCGGATGCGATATTCAGCTGGTTATCAAATGATTGCACGCGGCCAGTGTAGGTTTTATCGCCGGTGGACAGCGCCAGCTCCACCGGAATGGACGAGATGGTTTCCTGGCTGCCCAGCGCCGGCTGCAAATAGCGCACGAAGGTCTGCTCATCGATTTCCACATCAGCATAAATCGGCGCGATGGAAACCACGCTGGTGAGCACGGGCGCGTTACCGCCGCTATCGACAAGATTGCCAACAGTGAGCTCCGGACGGCTTGCGCGGCCTTTGATTGGCGAGCGCACCTCGGTGTATTCTATATCCAGCTGGGCGCGGGTGAGCGCGGCGCGGGCGATCTCAACTTCATTTTTACGCTGGTCAAACTCCCGCTTGGGAATCGCCTTATCCGCTATCAGCGTGCGGGCACGAGCGAACTCTGCTTCAGCGAGCGCGGCAGTTGCCTGCGCCGCTTTCAGGGTTGCGGCGTAAGGGCGCGGGTCGATGGTAAAAAGTGGCTGGCCGGCCTCCACCATCTGCCCTTCAGCAAAATGCAGTTTCTGAATCACGCCGGAGACGCGCGGGCGAATCTCGGCGCTCTCCACGGCGCTGAGGCGCCCCGTGAATTCGCGCCACTCGCGCACATCTTTGGCCACCACCTCGGCAACCTCCACCGGCATTGCATCGCCCATGCCCGCCTGCCCGCCAGCACCGCCGCCGCCTGAAACCATGGAATACACTCCATAACCGCCTGCAGCGACAAGGATAAGAAACGCAAGATAACGACGCGGCATAATGACCTATTTTTTAGTTTTGGTTTTTTTGACTTTGTAGGGTTTGTGGTGTGCGAGGATGGATTCGAGCAGACCGGGAAATTTCTTATCAATGTCCTTTTTGCGAAGCGTGTTGTGCACCTCAATGCCTTTTTTTTCTGACCTCACCAGACCGGATTCCCTGAGTATCCGAAAATGAAAAGACAGAGTAGAAGGCGAAATCACATCGCAGCTTTGATTGCAGCGCATGCCTTCACATTCCATCAGCCGCACCACGATTTCACGTCGCAGCGGGTCAGAAAGCGCATGCACCAACGCATCCAGCGAGATTTGTTGCAAGGTGGGGTGATGGAACGGCATGGCGGGCTTGTAATGCATTTATTTTAATAATTCAAGAATATTGAAATAATCATGGACGCATGTGTTCTGGCTGCGATATTCGCCTTGACGAGTGGCCGCCTGAGCGCCTAATCTTTCGCGCGATGAAAACTGTGGCAGTGATTGGTTCTGGCATTTCCGGCATGGGCGCGGCCTATTTGCTGTCGAAGCGCTATCGCGTGACGCTGTTTGAAAAAAACGCCGTCACCGGCGGTCATAGCCGCACTAAAACCGTCAGCTTTGACGGTAAGCAGATTCCCGTTGATACGGGCTTCATTGTTTTTAATTACCCAACCTACCCTGAGCTGGTGGGGCTGTTTAAGCATCTCGGCGTGGCGCATGAAAAAAGCGACATGTCCTTTGCTTTCACCAGCTCCGGCGGTGCATTTGAGTGGGGAGCGCGCAGCCTAAATGCTGTGTTTGGCCAGCGCAGCAATCTACTGAATCCCTCCTTTTATAAAATGATTTGGCATGTGCGGCGATTTTTCCGGCAGGCGCCCGCCTGCCTCGCACGCGCCGATGAGCCAACCCTTGGCCAGCTACTTTCCGAGCTTCGCCTGGGGGATGGCTTCAGGCACCGCTTCATCATCCCCATGGGCGCGGCGATCTGGAGCTGCCCGGCGGCGGCGATGTTTGATTTTCCCGCCAAGACATTTGTGCGTTTTTTCATCAATCACGGGCTGATGTCGTTTGGCGGCCAGCACCAATGGTATACGGTAAGCGGCGGCAGCCAGGAATATGTGAAAAAAATCACTGCGCCGCTGGCTGGCCATATCCGCACCAGCGAGGCGATTAGCTCCGTGCGGCGCGAGGGTGAAAAAATTGCGGTGACGAACCAGCGCGGTGAGGTGTTTTATTATGACGAAGCGGTGCTCGCCTGCCACGCGGACGAGGCGCTCGCCATGCTCAGCGACGCAACCGATGACGAGCGCGCGGTGCTTTCCTGCTTTTCCTATCAGGCCAACCAAGCCTACCTGCATTCCGACCCACGCTTCATGCCAAGGCGCCGCGCCTGCTGGGCAAGCTGGAATTATCATGAAGGCGCGCCGGGCAAAGTTTCGCTCACTTACTGGATGAATCTGCTCCAGAATATCGACGAGACCTATCCGCTGTTTGTGACGCTGAACCCCGAAACGCCCCCCGCTCCTGAACTCACTCATGACAGCCATCTGTTTCACCACCCGGTCTTCACGCGCGAGGCCATCGCCGCGCAGGCGCGTATTCCTGAAATCCAAGGCAAGCGCGGCATCTGGTTTGCCGGCGCATATCAGCGCTACGGTTTTCATGAAGATGGTTTGCAAAGCGCCGTAAAAGTTGCCGAGATGATGGGAGCGAGCATCCCGTGGCGCTAGCGCATGGCCTGATGGTCGCTGATGTTTTCCACAAACGGCTGCACCCGAAAGAGCATGCTCTCAGCTACAAAGTCTATTATCTCTGCCTGCCAATGTCGCGGCTTGGCGAGGCCGCCGGAAGGCTGCTTCGCATCAATCGCGGCGGGCTGATGAGCTTTCGCGCAAGCGATTACGGCTTTGGTGACAAAGGCGAGATCTGGGCGCGCAGTGTGCTGAAACAGTATCAGCTGGCGGCAGCGGATGGTGAGCTGGTGCTGGTTACCATGCCGCGCATTCTGGGCTATGGCTTTAACCCGGTGAGTTTCTGGTTTTGCCTCGGTAAAGACGGTGCACTGCGCGCTGTTATCTCGGAAGTCAACAACACGTTCGGCGAGCGCCATGCCTATATTTCCTATCATGACGACCAGCGCCCCATCACCAAAGACGATGTGCTGGAAAGCCGGAAAATTTTCCATGTATCCCCGTTTATGAAGGTTGAAGGGCGCTATGAATTTCGCTTCAGCTACAGCGAAGAAAAAATCGGCGTGTGGATTGATTATTTTGATAACCAGCGGAAAATGCTCATTACTTCCGTCGTTGGCAAACGCACTGGTCTAGATGATAAAAGCCTGCTAATTTGTTTTTTTACCTACCCGCTGGTGACGCTGAAAGTGATCGCGATGATCCATCTGCATGCGTTGAGGCTTGTCATCAAGGGTATTAAATATCATATTAAACCTGAGCCACCGACCGAAGAGATCAGTCGATAACTATGATGAACCGTTTTTACGAACGCCTGCTGTTTGACACGTTTGAGCGCGCGATTGAACGCGGCGACATCACCATCACCGCTCCCGGCGGTGCTACCAGAACCTTCAAGGGAAGTGTGCCCGGCGCCAAAGCAATCTGGCAGATTCATGATTGGCAGGTGGTCAAGGCGCTTGCCAGCCGCGGGGATATTGGCCTTGGCGAGACGTATACGCAGGGGCTATGGGACAGCCCGGATTTGGATGCGCTGTTTACCGTGTTTATCGACAATCTCAGCCGGCTGGACCGCTTTGCCAATGGCAGCCCGCTCAGCCGCGCCTGGCTTGCGCTGGTCAACAACATCATACGCCGAAACAGCCTGCGCGGTAGCAGCCGTAATATCCGCGCGCATTACGATGTCGGTAATGAATTTTACAAGCTATGGCTGGATCCGACGATGACCTATTCATCCGCCATCTATTCCGGAAACGAAATGACGCTTCAGGACGCTCAGCGCGAAAAATACCAGCGCATCCTTTCCAAAATTGAGGAAGGCCGCAAACATATCCTTGAAATCGGCTGTGGCTGGGGCGGCTTTGCCGAAGAGGCCGCACAGCGCGGCCACCGCCTGACCGGCCTGACGCTTTCGCACCAGCAGCACGCCTATGCCAGCGAGCGGCTGAAACACCAGCCGGCTGATATTCGCCTGCAGGATTACCGCGAGACCGGCGGCATGTTTGATGCCATTGCCTCGATCGAGATGTTTGAGGCGGTGGGTAGCCGCTACTGGCCATCATATTTTGATACGCTGAAATCGCGCATGGCGAAGGATGGTGTCGCCATGGTGCAGACCATCACCGTGGGCGATGAGATTTTCAACGATTACGCCGCGCGCAGCGACTATATCCGCCATTATGTGTTTCCCGGCGGGCTGCTGCCATCGGTGGCAAGATTCCGCGAAAGCGCCGAAAAAGCAGGCCTTGCGGTGAAAGAGGTGTTTGCCTTCGGGCAGGACTATGCGCGCACGCTGCGCGAGTGGATGGCGCGCTTTGATGCCAGCGAAACGGCTATCCGCGCACTTGGCTATGATAGCGCCTTTATTCGCAGCTGGCGGCTGTATCTTGCGATGTGCGCCGCGTCGTTTGCCTGTGAGCGCACCAACGTGGTGCAGGTGGAGCTGGTGCATGCGTAAATGTTATCGTCATCGCGAGCTGAAGGCGAAGCGATCCAGTACGAAAATCTGGATTGCTTCGCTTACGCTCGCAATGACGGCACTATTCAGTTCTGGTGTATTTGCTAAGCCACCAGAGATTGAAAAAGCCATCAAAGCCGAGGCGGCTTATGGCAAAGGCGCGCTCACAAGGCTGATTTTCCATGCCTACGACGCCGAGCTGTGGACGGATACCAAACCCTGGTCGTATGACGCGCCGTTTGCACTCAGCCTTACTTACCGCATGAATTTCACCAGTGAAGAGCTGGTGGAAAAAACCCTTGACGAGCTTGCGCGCATCCATGGCGATAAAAGCCGCTACCGCGATGAGCTGTATCAGGCGTTTCCGGAGGTCAAAGACGGCGACCGCATCACCGCGCTTTTCCTGCCGGAAAAGGGAGTGCGTTTTTATTATAACGGGCATAAAACCTCGATGATCCCCTCGCCCGCTTTTGCCCGCAAGTTTTTTGATATCTGGCTGTCGGATCAAACCTCTGAGCCACGCCTGCGCCGCAAGCTGCTGGGGCTCGGCGCATGATAAGTTTTTCGTCATTGCGAGGGAGCGAATGCGACCGAAGCAATCCAGAAAGATTCAGCTGGATTGCTTCGCCTTCGGCTCGCAATGACGGCTAACTTGACCTATCATCAGCTTCTTCGCTATGCCGTTCTTGGCATTCCGCTTGGGTTTGTCGGGCTGCCGCTGTATGTGCATTTGCCGAAATACTACGCGGATTTTCTACCACTGTCGCTGGCGGCCATTGGCTTCGCGCTTTTTGCCACGCGTATTGTGGACTGTGTGGCCGATCCGTTCATCGGCGTGCTGTCGGATCGTCTGGCGGCGAAGCGCCGGCTACTCAGCGTCGCCGCGGCTTTAGTGATGGCACTGGGTGTCATCGCGCTGTTCTTCCTGCCGAGCTACGCCACCAGTGAAACGGCGATGCCGCTACTCATGCTGCTGCTTTGTATCACCTACCTTTCCTTCAGCCTGCTATCGGTGAATTTTTTTGCAAGTGGGCTGCTCATTTCCACCGACCCGCGCGAAACCACGCGCATCTCCGCCTGGCGCGAAGGCGCGATTATTCTTGGCGTGCTGGTGGCCTCTGCTTTGCCGCAAATACTCACAGAGGGACGCAGCAGCGAAGAAGCCTATCATCTCTTTGCGTGGATCGCAGCGTGGGTGATTATAGCCGCTTTGTTTACTCTTAAATCGCCATCATCCATTAAAACACCCCCACCCTGCCCTCCCCCGCAAGCAGGGGAGGTAAATTTTAGAGCTGTCTGGGAAAATAAAACGCTGCGCTGGATTTTTGCGATTTTCTTTATCAACGCCATTCCGCCTTCCATCACCGCGACGCTGTTTTTATTTTTTGTCTCGGATGTGCTGGGCGCGCCGGATTCAAGCGGCGCGTTTCTCGGGCTGTATTTCCTTGCCGCAGTACTTGCCATGCCGCTATGGGTAAAGCTGGCCACGCGCATCGGCAAACGCCGCTCGCTGATCAGCTCAATGACGCTCGCCATCCTTTCCTTCATCTGGGCGTATGGGCTGGATAGCAGCAATAGCACCATGTTTTATGCCATCTGCCTGCTTTCCGGCGCGGCGCTCGGCGGCGATTTGGCAGTGCTGCCCTCGCTGCTTTCAGACGCGCTGAAGGGCAAAGAACATCAAGGCGGGCTCGAGTTCGGCATCTGGAACTTCATCAGCAAATTCACCCTCGCCATGGCGGCCGGCATCGCGCTGCCGCTGCTGGCAGCGCTGGGCTATGAATCAGGCGCACGAAGCGAGGCAAGCCTTGGCGCACTCTCATTTGGCTACGCGCTGCTGCCCTGCCTCTTTAAACTCGGCGCGCTCGCACTACTTATACTAAGCCCCTTAGAGAGGAAAAACCCATGAAAAAACTCTGCGCCCTTGCTGCCACCGCTGCCTTCATGCTTGGCGGCTGCAGCGCCACCACCACCGAAGATTATGCCAGCAAAACCCCCAAGCTCGACATCCGCCACTATCTTAATGGGCCGCTCGAAGCGCATGGTATTTTGTTTGATATGTCCGGCAAAGCTGACCTTGAATTCAAGGTCACGATGAAGGGCGCATGGAACGGCAATACCGGCACGCTGGATGAGGATTTTGTGTTCAGCGACGGACGCAAGGACAAGCGCGTCTGGACGGTAACATTCAAAGATGACCACCACTTTACCGCGACCGCCCATGATGTCATTGGCGAGGCCGTGGGCACCCAGCACGGCAATGCCGTGAATATGAAATACACGCTGCGGGTAAAGCGCGCAAATGGCGATATGATTGATCTTACGATGGATGACTGGATGTATTTGCTGGATGACAAAACCCTGATCAACCGCACCAAGATGAAAAAATTTGGTTTCACGGTCGGTGAGCTGGTGATTACGTTCAGGAAACTCTAACATCGTCATTCCCGCGAAAGCGGGAATCCAGAATATTTAATAAACTGGATGCCCGTTTTCACGGGCATGACGTAGGAAGGTAATGATGCATTATTTTTCCGGCAAGCATATCTGGCTGATCGGCGCGAGCGAGGGTATCGGCGAGGCGCTGGCGGCAAAGCTGGCAGCAGCGGGCGCGCATGTGTGTCTGTCAGCGCGGCAAGCTGATAAGCTGGAGGCGCTTAAAGGTTCCCTGCAAGGAACGAATCACCTCGCCGCCCCGCTTGATGTCACCTCGCTTGAAAGTTTGACATCAGCATGGGAAAAGATTCAGCAAAACTGGCCGCGCGTTGATACCGTGATTTACAATGCCGGAACCTATGAGCCGATGGATGCCACGCAGTTTGATCTTGCTAAAGTAGAGCATGCGGTGGATGTAAATTTTCTTGGCGTGCACCGTATGCTCTCGCTGGTTTTGCCTTATTTTATAGAACGCGCCAGAAGCCCTCACCCTAACCCTCTCCCGGAGGGAGAGGGAATCCCTCACATCGCCCTGGTTGCGAGTGTGGCGGGTTATCGCGGCCTGCCCGCCGCGATGGGTTACGGCGCAAGCAAAGCCGCGCTGATTCACCTCGCTGAAAACCTGAAAGCAGATTTGAAGGACATGGTGAAGGTGCAGGTAATTAACCCGGGCTTTGTCGCCACGCGCCTTACGGCGAAAAACAATTTCCACATGCCGATGATGATTTCGGCGCAGAAAGCAGCGGATTATATCTTTGCTGGGCTGCAGAGCAGCCGCTTCGAAATTCACTTCCCGCCTGCTTTTTCACTGCTGCTGAAAGCGCTCGCACGCCTGCCCTACGGGGTTTATTTCTGGCTGCTGAAGCACATGAAATTTTAAGTCCGTCATCCTGCGATCTCGCCGTAGCGCAAGCGAAGGCGGATGCGCAGGATCTCATGCAGCATAGGATCCTGTGCTCGTCACTGGCGTGACGCCACAGGATTGGAGCGGCTCGAAATGGGCGGTGAAGTGGCGCAGGAACGGCGCCTGCCAGGTGATGCGGTGCGGCATAATTCGGCTAGCGTTTTTCTTCACCTCCGCGAGCACTTCGATCACATAATCAAAATGGCTCTGGGTATAAACGCGGCGTGGGAATGCGAGGCGTACCAGCTCGCGCGGGCCGCTGATTTCGCTGCCGTCCTTGTGCTTGCCAAACATTACGCTGCCAAGCTCCACCGCGCGGATGCCGCCTTCGAGATAGAGCGCGTTGATGACGCCGATGCCGGGATAATCGGTTGGCTTTAAGTGCGGGCAAAAACGCTGCGCATCGATAAACACGGCGTGGCCGCCCGGCGGGCGCACGATGGGAATATCAAGCGCGATCAGCCGATCGGCCATGTATTGCACGGTGGCGTGGCGGTAGCGCTGGTAATCTTCTTCCAGCGCTTCCATTAGCCCCACAGCAATCACCTCGAGGTCACGTCCGGCTAGGCCGCCGTAAGTTGGAAAGCCTTCGGTGAGAATCAGCATGTTGCGAAAATCTTCCGCCCACTTGTCGTCATTGCAGGTGAAAAACCCGCCGATATTGGCAAGCCCGTCTTTTTTCGCGCTCATCGAGGAGGCGTCGGCGTAGGAGAACATTTCCTGCGCAATCGCAAGCAGCGACTTATTCTGATAGCCCGGCTCGTGCTGCTGGATGAAATAGGCATTTTCGGCAAAGCGGCATGAGTCCAGCACCAGTGGGATGTTGTGCTTTTTCAGCACGGCTTTCACAGCGCGGATATTTTCCATCGACACCGGCTGACCGCCGCCGGTGTTATTCGTGACCGTGATCATGCCGAAAGGAATTTTCTCACGTCCGTGCTTGGCAATACAGGCCTCTAATTTAGCAATATCCATATTGCCCTTGAACGGCTTGTCAGCGGCAAGATCCATCCCGGCATCGGTGAGCAGATCCAGCGCCTCGGCGCCCGCCACTTCGAGATTAGCGCGGGTGGTGTCAAAATGGCTGTTATTGGGAATCACATGGCCGGGCTTAATGCGCGTCTGGGCGAGGATGCGCTCGCCTGCCCTGCCTTGATGGGTGGGGAAAATATGCTTCATGCCGGTGATGTTTCGCACTGTCTGCTCGAAGCGCTGCCATGAATAGCTGCCCGCATAGCTCTCATCGCCGAGCATCAGCGCCGCCCACTGCTTGGCCGACATCGCGCCGGTGCCGCTATCGGTGAGCAGGTCGATGGTGATATCCTGCGCCTGAAGCAGAAACACGTTATGGTGCGCTGCAGCAAGTGCAGAGTCGCGCTGGCTGCGGTTTGTAATCGGCACCGCCTCGGTCATTTTGATGCGAAATGGCTCGATGATTGTTTTCATAAAAGGCTCCTCATTGTCATCGCGAGCCGCGCAAGCGGCGTGGCGATCCAGTTAGCAGTTGAACAAGCTGGATTGCTTCGCTACGCTCGCAATGACAGAATTTCAACTCATTCTTAATATACGCGAATTAAGCTCGCTACAATTTTTCTACAACAGGATTTACTTATGACTCAAAAAATTCCCGCTCCCGCGATGGTGTATATTGCCGGTGAGGAAATGACGCGTGAAGTGATGAAGCGTGTGCTGGATGCGTGGGTTTCTCCTTACCTTGAAACAGCCAAATGGCAATGGTTTGATCTCTCCTGCAAAAGCCGGGATACGACCGGCGATAAGGTGCTGAAAGATGCCATTAACGCTGGCGCCGAGGTGGGCGCGATTTTCAAAGAACCAACGATTACGCCGACTGACGAACAGATGCGCGAAATGGGGCTTTCCAAACCGCTCGGCAGCCCGAATGGCAAGATGCGCGCGGCGTGGAATGGCTATTCGATCGACCGTGATACCATCGTGGTGCCCGGGCTTGAAAATTTGATGGGTTATAAAAGGCCGGTGCTGTTCTGCCGCCATGCGGTGGGCGGGGAATATGGCGCGGGTCATGCCGTGGTCGGCCCCGGCACTCTCAAACTGCTCTATATTGCGAAAGACGGCACCGAACAGGTGATCGACACGCGCGAACTCATTGACCAGAAAAATGCCGCCGTGGTCTATCACAACCCGCTGGATAATGTGCCGCTGCTGGCGCATCATTTCTTCAGCCGAGCCTTAGCGGCGAAGGTGACGCCCTACATTGTCACCAAAAAAACGGTGTTCAAATGGCAGGAGCCATTCTGGAAGCCGATGAAGGAAATTTTCGAACGCGATTACAAAGCGAAATTTGCGGAGGCCGGCCTGCTCGACAAAACCGGCGGCGAGCTGCGTCATCTGCTCTCGGATGATGCGGTGATGAAAATGGCGCAGTGGCGCGATGGCGGCTTTGCCATGACCGCGCATAATTATGACGGCGACGTGCTGACCGATTTAGAGGCGCAGATTTATAAATCGCCTGGTTTTATCTCATCGGTGCTGACCGGCGTGAAAGCCAGCGGCCAGAAAATCATGGAATTTGAGGCCTCACACGGCACGATTGCCGACCAGTATCACAAGTTTTTAAAAGGCGAGGAAACCTCGGTCAACCCGCTCGGCATGGTCTATGCGCTGCGCGGCGCGATTGATCATTCAGCGACACTCGCGCTGGAAAACAAGCAGATCGACAGCAGCTCAGCCGAACGCATCAAAACCTTCACCAGCCTGATGTATAGCGCCATGTGCGAAGCGATGGCTGAAGGCAAAGGCACGCGTGATTTATCCGGCCCAAGCGGGCTTACCACCGAAGGCTTCATCACCGAAGTGGCTGGCAGGTTGAAAAGCAAAGTCGCGAAAGACCTGAAAATCGCGGCGTAATGTCTATCCCCGCGGAAGCGGGGATCCTGACCCCCGCCTCTGTGTGACGAGAGATTCTTACTGGATTCCCGCTTACGCGGGAATGACGAATGGCTTGTCCAAACCCGCCAGTCTGATAGAGTGCTGGCCATGGTTTCTAAGCGTTTGATTCTTGGTCTGGTGGTGGTCGCTGGCAGCGCCTACGGCGCTTACAGCTATTTCCTTTCCGGCGACGAGAGCAGCAAACAGCCGCCGCGCGGCGCGAGCGTCACGGTTGCGGCCGCCAGCCGGCAGGATGTTCCCCTTCAGCTATCGCTCGTGGGCACGGCGGAAGCCTTTGAAACGGTCGCGGTTAAATCGCGGCTGGATTCACAAATTATCGAGGTGGCGTTCAAGGATGGCGATTTGGTGAAGGAAGGCCAGCTGCTATTTACGCTCGATGACCGAGCGCTGGCCGCACAGGCACGCGAGCTGGAAGCAGAGCTTATGCAGGGCAAGGCGCAGCTGGTGAACAGCCGCCTGCAATATGAACGGGCGCAGGAGCTTTTTAAAACCAACACCGTGGCACAGGCTCGGGTGGATGATACGAAGGCGGCGTTTGAAGCGCAGCAAGCCGCGGTGCAGGCAACCGCGGCCAGCCTTGAAAACGTCCGGGTCATGCTGGGCTATAGCCGCATCACCGCCCCCATTTCTGGCCGCGCCGGAAGCATCCACGCCACGCGCGGCAACAATGTGAAGGCCAACGACGTGACGCCGCTGGTGGTCATTAATCAGGTGCAGCCGCTGCGTGTGCAGGTGGCGATCCCGCAGCGCCATGTGGGCGAGGTGCGCCGCGCCATGGCCACAGGTCAGGTTGCCGCCACCGCCACCCATGACGGCGCCGATACCCTGTCACGTGGGGTGCTGGATTATCTCGATAATGCCGTGGATGTCACCAGCGGTACGCTTGCTGCGCATGTGCGCTTTGCCAATGAGGACGAAGCGCTGTGGCCTGGCATGTTCCTGCGCGTCACCCTCACGCTTGGCACCGAACAGGCAGCGCTCACCGTTCCTGCCGCAGCGATTCAGGGTGATGAAGGGGCGCGGTTTGTGTTTGTGGTGGATGAGGCTGGCAAAGCGAAGCGCACCAATGTCACCGTTTCCAGAATCATGGCGGATGTCGCGGTGATTGAAAGCGGGCTGGAAGAAGGCGCCCACGTCATCACCGATGGGCTGCTGCGGGTGAGTGATGGCAGCGCGGTGGAAATTAAGGATTCGTCATCCCGTGGTGCGGAGCAGTAGCGCAGCGAGCACGGGATCCACGCTAAAAATGTCAGTAGACATTTTTAGACGCAAAAAGTCTTCTGACTTTTTGCTATACTGGATCCCGGATAAATTTTGCTGCTGCAAAATTTTCCGGGATGACAAAAGGAAATTATGAACCTCTCAGAGTTCTGTATCCGAAGGCCGGTTTTTACCACGCTGCTGATGCTGGCGGTGGTGGTGGCGGGCTTTGCGGGTTACCGCGCCCTGCCGGTATCGGCGCTGCCGAAAGTGGATTTCCCCACCATTCAGGTGACCGCGCGCCTGCCCGGCGCAAGCCCGGAGACAATGGCCTCGTCGGTGGCCACGCCGCTGGAGCGGCAATTTTCAACCATCGCCGGCATCAGCTCCATGACCTCCACCAGCTACCTGGGTGTTTCGGAAATCACCCTGCAATTTGAGCTGGATCGCGATATTGACGGCGCGGCGCTCGATGTGCAAACGGCGATTGCGGCAACGCTCAGCCGCCTGCCGCCGGAAATGCCGACCGCGCCCTCGTTTCGCAAAATCAACCCGGCTGATCAGCCGATTTTATTCATTGCCGTCTCGTCGGATACGCTGCCAATTTCAAAAGTGAATGAATATGCCGATACGCTGATGGCGCAGCGTATCTCGATGGTCTCGGGCGTGGCGCAGGTGCAGATTTTTGGCGCGCAGAAATATGCGGTGCGCATTGAGGCGGATCCCAAGCGGCTCGCCGGTCATGACATCAGTTTTGATGAGGTGGAGCGCGCGGTGGCGGCCGCCAGCTCGAATGCGCCCACCGGCGTGATCAGCGGCGAAAAGCAGCTTTTTAACCTGAAAGTTGCCGGCCAGCCGATGGATGCGGCGACCTTCCGGCCACTGATTGTGACATGGAAAAACGGCGCGCCAGTTCGGCTTTCGGATATCGCGACCGTGACCGACTCGGTGGAAGACGAGCGCTCGGTCGGGTTTATTGACGGCGAGCGCTCGGTGGTGCTTGCCATTCAGCGCCAGCCGGATGCCAATACCATTCAGGTGGTGGATGATATCCGCGCCCTGCTGCCGCAGTTTCGCGCGCAGGTACCGGCGAGCGTGACACTCACCCCGATGCTCGATCGTTCGGCTTCGGTGCGTGAATCGGTGCATGATGTGCAGCTGACACTGGCGCTCAGTGTCGTGCTGGTAGTGCTGGTGATCTATGCGTTTCTGCCGAGCCTGTCTGCCACTTTCATTCCGGCGATTGCCATTCCGCTATGCATCATGGCGACTTACGGCGCCATGGCGCTGCTTGGTTTTTCGCTCAACAACGTCTCGCTGCTGGCCATCACGCTATGCGTTGGGTTCATGGTCGATGACGCGATTGTGATGATGGAAAACATCATGCGCTATCTGGAGCGCGGCATGGCACCGTTTGAAGCGGCTATCAAGGGCGCGCGTGAAATCACCTTCACCATCATCTCCATCAGCCTGTCGCTGGTCGCGGTGTTTATTCCGGTTTTATTCATGGGCGGGGTGATCGGGCGGCTGTTTAACGAGTTTGCGGTGACCATCACTGTTGCCACGCTGGTCTCGGCGCTGGTTTCACTCACCTTAACTCCCATGCTCTGCAGCAGGTGGCTGAAAGCCCATCATTCCCCCTCCCCCCATAGGGAGGAGGATGGGAGCGGCGCGACAGAGGATAGATCTCTCATACAAAGCCCTCACCCTAACCCTCTCCCAAAGGGAGACGGAATATCTTCGCGCTTCGAAAAGCTCTGGCAGTACAGTGTGCGTGGCTATGAGTCCAGTCTCGGCTGGGTGCTGCGCCACCAGCGCGCCACGCTGCTTACTACCCTTGCCAGCATCGCGCTTACGGTGGGTGCGTTCATGATCGTACCCAAAGGGTTTTTCCCGCTGGAAGATACCGGCTTTGTCTTTGCCTCCACCGAAGGCGCGCAGGATATTTCTTTTGAAGCGATGATGGAAAAGCAGATCGCCGCCGCTGAGATTGTTCGCGCTGATCCGGCGGTGAAGAATGTATTTTATGCGGTGGGCGGCGGGCGCGGCGCACTCAATACCGGCCGCATGTTTTTCAGCTTAAAACCGAGGGGCGAGCGCGATCATGCAAGTAAGGTGATTGCCCGCCTGCGCGCTAAAACCGCCAGCGTGCCGGGCATTAATGTGTTCATGCAGCCGGTGCAGAACATCACCATTGGCGGAAGATTAAGCCGCGCGCTGTACCAATACACGCTGCAAAGCTCTGACCTTGAGGCGCTCTACGGCGCCGAGGCCAAACTGATGGCGGCGCTGCGCAAGGAAAGCGGCTTTCGCGACCTCAATTCCGACCTGCAGATGAAAAGCTTAGAGACGCACCTGCTCATTGATCAGGAAAAGGCGGCGAGCATGGGCATTACCTTTGAAGATATCCGCCGCGCGCTGTATCAGGCGTTTGGCACGGCGCAGGTGGGCACGCTCTACACCCCCACCAACGATTACGCGGTGATACTGGAAGCAAAAAGCGATGCCTCGCCGTCGCCCGATGAGATTCAGCAAATTCACCTGCGATCAGCGAGCGGCACGCTGGTGCCGATGAGCAGCTTTGCCACCCTGATGCAGCGCACCGGCGCACTTTCGATCAACCATCAGGGACAGATGCCGTCGGTGACCATTTCTTTCAACCTTGCCGAAGGTTTTGCGCTGAGCCAGGCGGTCGATCGCATTCGCGCGCTGGAGCGCGAGGCAGGACTTTCCGAAGCCATCACCACTAATTTCCAGGGCGCGGCCAAGGCGTTTGAAGATTCTGAGAAAAATCAGGGCATGCTGATTATTCTCACCATCCTCGTGGTCTATATCATCCTCGGCATGCTGTATGAAAGTTTCATTCACCCGGTGACCATCCTCTCCGGCCTGCCATCGGCGGGGCTTGGCGCAATTCTCGTGCTGCTGCTGTTTGGCATGGATCTCAACGTCATCGCGCTGATCGGCCTTCTGCTGCTGATTGGTATTGTAAAGAAAAACGCGATCATGATGATTGATTTTGCAGTGGCCGCGCGCGCTGAGGGAAGTAGCGCCGAGGAAGCGATTTATCAGGCCTGCCTGCAGCGCTTCCGGCCGATCATGATGACCACCTTCTGCGCGCTGTTTGGCACGCTGCCGATTGCGCTGGGCATTGGCGCCGGCGCCGAGCTGCGCCAGCCGCTGGGGGTGACGGTGGTGGGCGGGCTTATTACTTCGCAGGTGCTAACCCTTTATATTACCCCGGTCATTTACCTATTTTTTGAGCGGCTTCGTAAATCATAGTTCTCCCCCCGCTTGCGGGGGGGAGTTAGAGGGGGGTGATTCACCCCCACCACTCGCCTAAGAATGTTGTCAAAACAACATTCAAGGCTCATTGCCTCCCCCGCAAGCGGGAGAGGTTAAGACTTGAATTTCTAGGCCCAGCGCGCTATAGAAGCGCTCTATGGCTACACCCCTGCTCAAACGTTTTTATCAGGATCGCTTCCTGCAGATGCGCTCCTTCACACTCACCCTGCTGACTGTAGGCGCGCTGTCGGCGCTTCTTTTGAATGTCATGCCCGCATCGCACTATGTGTTCTCACCCGGCGTATGGCACCTGCTGCTCGTGCCGCTTGCGATCTATCTGGGCGGTGTATCGGCGGTGTGGATTCATAATGCGACCCATGGTAGCTTTTCGCCCAAATGGCTGAACTGGCTCTGCGGCCAGATCGCTGGCGTCCATCAGCTCTGGGGCTTTACCGGCTGGAAGCTGATTCACCTGCTGCACCACATGTATTCCGATGATGAAAAGCTCGATACCCATCCGCCCAAGGGCATGACGATCTGGACGTTCGGCAAAATCATGTTTGTGTATTCATCCAAACAGGTCTCCGCGCGCTACCGCGAACATTGGGGAGACAGCAAGCAAACCATGCTGATCCAGCAGTTGGGGCTTGGTGTTTTTCTGGCAATGGCGGCGGTCAATCTCATCTTCTGGTTTGCGCTGCTTGGGGCGAACGGGTTTGTGTTTTTCTTTATCCCATCCTACATCACCAATCACCTGCTCTTCATCGATATTAATTACAGCGCGCATCCGGCGGATCCAAAAACCGGTGAGACAGCCGCCGCCAACCTGAACCACACGCCGTACTATAAGCTCGCTAATTTCCTGTGGTCAGGAATTTATTTCCACGGCAACCACCACAGAAAGCCCCTGCTCTTTAACCCGCGCATGATGCCGGAGCGAGCGCCCAGGCGGCCGGACGAACTTAAAGAAGCAGCTTAACGATCAATAAATTATTGTTTGGCTTTGCGGGCAGCTTCGCGCTCAGCGCGTTTTGCCGCATTATGAGCGCGGATATCCGCCTGCGTGATCACGCCGGATTTACGATCATCCACCGCGTCGAAAAACTTTTCGTGGTGCGCAAAAAATTCGGCCTTGGTAAGCTTGCCATCGCGGTTTTCGTCCGCACGCACAAACCAGCGGATCGGGCGGGGCTTTGCTTTCGGATCAACGACCGGCGCGGGCTTTCCTTCACGCTTGGCG
>CANHDY010000005.1 GCA_947459535.1 Rickettsiales bacterium
CAAAAGCGTAAAGCCCGTGCTGTATATTCAGCGCGGCGTAGGTCGCTACATCGCCGCCGCGTTTGAAAATGGCGATCTGGTGATCGACAAAAACACCAAGCTTCCCATCGCTTACAAGAATATCTGATTCAGGCCTGTTTTGCCGCCGGTCAGATAGCCCCAGCGCTTTCTGTCGCAAAGCTACATGCCTGAATAGTTTGGGCCACCCGCACCTTCCGGCGTTTTCCAGACGATATTCTGCGTTGGGTCCTTGATATCGCATGTTTTGCAGTGCACGCAGTTCTGTGCATTAATCTGCAACCTCGGCTGCGGGTCGCGCACTATCTCATACACACCAGCAGGGCAATAGCGCTGCTCCGGCGCGTCATACTGCGCGAGATTATGCGCAACAGGCACCTGCGAGTCTTTCAGTGTCAGGTGGGCTGGCTGGTCTTCTTCATGGTTCGTACTGGATAGAAACACCGACGACAGCCGGTCAAATGTCAGCACACCATCGGGTTTGGGATAATCAATCGGCTTGCAATCCTTCGCTGGTTTCAATGCCAGATGGTCAGGATGATGGCGCAGCGTCCATGGCGCTTTGCCTCGCAGCAGGAAAGTATCCAGCGCGGCATAGAGCAGCCCTGCCCATAGCCCGTAGCGGAAAGCCGGGCGAATATTACGCACCGCACGCAGCTCGCTATGAATCCAGCTTTGCTTCACACGCTGCGGATAGCTTGCGAGGTCGCCCTCCGCTATCGCTTCTGCCGCCAGCATCGCGGATTTAATGGCCGTATGAGAGCCTTTGATTTTCGGTACATTCATAAAACCTGCCGAGCAGCCAATCATAGCGCCGCCAGGGAACACCAGCTCGGGAATGGACTGAACCCCCCCCTCATTGAGCGCACGCGCGCCATAGGCAATACGCCTGCCGCCCGCTAGCACACGACGGATGGCCGGGTGCGTCTTATAACGCTGAAATTCCATGAACGGGTCAAGATGCGGGTTCTCATAATCAAGCCCAACCACCAGCCCAAGCGCCACCTGATGCCCCTGCAGATGATACATAAACGAACCACCATAGGTTTTGCTATCCAGCGGCCAGCCAATGGTATGCACCACCCTGCCCGCTTCGTGATGCTGCGGATCAACCTGCCATAACTCCTTGATGCCAATACCATAGGTTTGCGGCTGGGAATACTGCCTGAGATTGAACTCCCGCATGATACGCTCGCTGATTGAGCCGCGGCAACCCTCCGCCAGCAAGGTAAAGCGCGCGCGTATGGGCATGCCTGGTTGATAACTGGATTTTTTCTGCCCGTCCTTGCCGATACCGAACTCGCCCGTCACCACGCCGGCAACACGGCCTTCTTCCATGAGTATATCTGCCGCTGCAAAGCCCGGAAAAATCTGCACGCCCAGCCCTTCCGCCTGCTGACCAAGCCAGCGACAGAGATTGCTCATGCTGACAATAAAATTACCCTGATTATGCATCTGCGGCGGTGTCGGCAGACGAAACGCCCGGCGCGCCGTCAGCAGCATGAAATGATCGTCTTTTGCCGGTGTCAGCAGCGAGGCGGCCTGCTGCTGCCAGCCCGGCAGAAGCTCGTCAAGCGCGCGGGGCTCAATCACCGCGCCGGAAAGAATATGCGCGCCCACTTCCGAACCTTTTTCCAGCACACACACACTCAGCTGCGGTGCCAGCTGCCTGAGGCGGATGGCTGCCGCGAGTCCGGCAGGCCCAGCGCCTACAATCACGACATCATACTCCATCGTTTCGGTCATACGCGGTGCTTTCCAATCATCCCAAACCCTACTATATAGGGCAATATGGATAATAAAGCGTTACTGGACTGGTATCTTCTTGCCGGGGTTGATGAGGTGGTGGGCGATAGCCCAGTCAATCGCCTGCTGCCGCCGCCTGAGCCTCCGTTAGCTGCCGAAACTTCACCAGCCAAGCCCCCCGCTGCAAAGCTTTCTGTCCTTCACATCGGCGCTGCCTCGCCCATCGCCGCGGCAACCGATGCGCGCGCGGCGGCAGATCGTTGCCAGAGCCTTGCAGAGCTGCGTGAAGCAGTGTTTGCGTTTGATGGCTGCGCGCTTAAGAAAACAGCCAGCAAAACAGTCTTCGCTGATGGCAATCCGGACTCCGGCCTGATGATCATCGGCGAGGCGCCCGGGGCTCAGGAGGATCTTCAAGGCATCCCGTTCTGCGGCCCAAGCGGGGCACTGCTTGATAAAATGCTGACCAGCATTGGCCTATCGCGGGAAGGCTGCTACATCACCAACACTGTATTCTGGCGCCCCCCCGGCAATCGCCAGCCAAGCCCGGAAGAAACCGCCATCTGTCTGCCGCTGGTGGAAAAACATATCGCGCTGGTCAGGCCAAAACTTATCCTGCTGGCCGGCGGCACAGCCACCAGCACATTACTGGGGCAGGATAGCTCGCTATCGCGCCTGCGCGGAAAAATCCATCGCTACAGCAACCAGTATCTCGGCGCCGATATTCGCACCTTGGTCACCTATCACCCCTCCTACCTTCTGCGAACACCAGCTCATAAAAAATATGCCTGGTCCGATCTGCTTAAGCTTAAGAAACTCATGGAAGAACATTAATCAACTATCTATTATATAATAATATTTAACACAGGTTTCTATTAATTAATAATTCGTTAATTCACCTTGCGGCGTGCTTTAATTTCGGCTATGTATGGTCGCCCTATGCAGATTCAGAGACGATACCTCATCGCCCTCGCTTTGCTTCCGGCACTGGCTTTGGCCACTGCTCTCCTGAAGCCATGGCAGCATGTTCATTCGCACGGTTCGTCCGGCTCGCTTGTTTCGGCCATTCCCTTTCTTACCACCAGCAGCATGGAAGTGCTCAAATCTGCCGATGCAGAGGCTTACCGCGCCATTTTCGCTGCGCAGCAACATGGCGAGTGGCAAAGTGCTGATGCGCTGATCGGCACACTTACCAGCCCGGTGTTGATGGGTCATGTGCTGGCCGAACGCTATCTCAGCACCAGCCATACCACCAGCAATGAAGAGCTCCAGGACTGGCTGAAACTCTACCACGAACACCCTCAAGCCAGCGCCCTTCGCGCCATGGCCGAGCGCCGCGGCGTGACACTCGCACATTTACCCAGCCAGAAACAGGCTCGCCTGCGCGGCTATGGCGATGATAACGGGCTTGCCGCCAGCTTTGCCGATTCGCCGCATGCGGTAACATGGCATAAAGCCATGAAAGCTTGGCGCGAAGGCAGCCGGATGGACGCCGCCAAGCTTTTTTCCAGCCTGCTGAAAGATGAAGATCTTTCTCCGTGGAAACGCGCCGCCGCCGCTTATTGGAGCCACCGCGCCTATCATCTTGCCGGACGCCGCGAACTGGCCAGCGAAATGCTGGAAATTGCCGCGAGCGAGCCTCGTAGTTTTTATGGCATTCTCGCGCGGCAGAAATTGGGGCAATCACTGGAACTGGATACCGACCCCATCGAACTTTCCGCGCATGATATGGAAGATGTGCTGGATCTGCCGCAGGCGCGCCGCGCGGTGGCGCTGGTTCAGGTTGGGCGCGATGATCTGGCAGAACGTGAACTCAGGCTTGCTTTTCCGGGTGCCCGCCATGAAGAAAAAATATTGCTGCTTGGCCTTGCCCACCGTCTCAATCTACCTTCGGTACAGATTGCGATGGCGCGTCAGCTTGGCGGCGATGAGCGCAGCTTTGATTTCGCGCGCTATCCCATTCCGCAGTGGGAACCGAAAGATGGTTTTCAGATTGATCCGGCGCTGCTTTACGCGCTTATACGTCAGGAATCCGGCTTTCACACCACCGCACAAAGCCCCGCAGGCGCGATGGGTTTGATGCAGCTGATGCCGGATACCGCCCGCTACATGAACCAGAAGCGCGAGGATAACCTGATCACCGCGCTGCACACCAGCGATCCACATGTGAACATGGCGCTGGGTCAGGATTATGTGCGCCACCTACTGGCCAATGACATGGTAGAAGGCAACCTGATTTTCATGCTGACTGCCTACAATGCCGGGCCCGGCCGTTTGCAGGAATGGAAAAAATCGATTGATTATCGTGATGATCCGCTGCTTTTTATTGAAAGCATTCCCTACCCGGAAACCCGCAACTATGTGATGCAGGTCATGACCAATTACTGGATCTATTCTCAGCTTACCGGCAGCCCAAGTCGCAGCGCCAAGGCACTTCTTTCTGGCAGCTGGCCGTCCTACCAAGCGGGCTAAGCGTGCCCGATCTTTCGCTTGAATACACGCATGACGGGGTTGTCGCCGGTGTCGATGAGGCCGGGCGCGGCCCATGGGCAGGGCCGGTGGTGGCTGCCGCGGTTATCCTTCGCCGCGATGCTATTCCTGCTGGCATCAATGATTCCAAACAGCTTTCTGCTGGCGCGCGCGAGATGCTTCATGATGCTATTTTAGCCAGCGCCATCTGCGGTATTGCCGAGGCCAGCGTGGAAGAGATTGACCGGCTGAATATCTGGGGCGCCACCCAACTTGCGATGCAGCGTGCGGTGGCACAGCTGACGCCAGCACCAACACTCGCATTGGTCGATGGCAAGCTGAGCCTCCCGCTTGCCTGCACGGTGATACCGGTGGTGGGCGGTGATGCGAAAAGCCTGTCGATTGCCGCGGCCAGCATTCTTGCCAAAGTCACGCGCGACCGGCTGATGCGCGGGCTTCACGAGCATTATCCTGCGTACGGCTGGGAAAGCAATGCAGGCTATGGCACAGCACAGCATATCCGTGCCATTGAACGCTGCGGAATCACACCTCACCATCGCCGAAGTTTCAAACCCATCCGCGCCTACCTTGACGCACAGCAGAAAGTTCCAGCATGAGCGAAAAGCGTCGTTTCAGCCTGTTTCCCAAGCCACTTTCAGGCTGTATTGAACCACTGACGCGACCGGTTATCCGCAAACACGCTGGCGCGCTGGCGCGGCTGCTCACGGATTGGCCATCAATTGCGGGCGAGTCACTCGCAGCCATCTGCCATCCGCATCAAATCGCTCGTGGCCGCAGCAGCCAGCAAGGCGCCACACTCATGTTGGCGGTACAAAATGGCCACGCCACAGAAGTACAATATATGAGCGCGGTGCTCCTGGAACGAATCAGCCAGACGCTGGGGGATCACAGCATTCACCGCATCACCATCGCCCACACCTACACCCCTCCTGCAGCTCCGGCAAAAGCGCCTCCACGCACACGCGCGGCCGCCGGGCGCCTGAGCGCATGCGCCGCACAAGCCGCACTGGCCGAAGTAGAAGATGATGAGCTGAGACAAACACTGACCTCGCTTGCCAGCGCAATGGAGACATAAAAATCAAGCAGCTACCTGCGAACAAGATGGTTGCGAAAATCCGGCGCGAGCATTACAACATGCTTACCAAATAACTTTCACGGAGAACCCCATGCGCCTCTATGCTGCCGCCTTTGCTACCGCAGCTCTCATGCTGAATTTCGCTGTCGCTGCCAGCGCTCAACCAAAACCGTCAGAACCAGCGACCAGAGCCGTCCCGGCGGATACCAGCAATGAACCCAACCTGAAGGTTATCGAAGGTAGCGGCGGCATGTCCGTATCCCGCCTGATCACCGACGCGCCACTTCCCGGCGATTATGTCATGGGTAGCGATAAAGCCCCGCTGATCATGGTTGAATATGCCTCCTTCACCTGCCCGCACTGCGCTCATTTCAGCAACGCCGTATTGCCTGAGCTGGAAAAGAAATACATCGAAACCGGCAAAATGCGCTATATTCTGCGCCACTTTCCGCTGAATGAACCTGCGCTCAAAGCCTCGATGCTGGCAGAATGCGTCGGCGAGACCAGCCACCGCAAATATTATGTTTTTTCCAAAGTGATGTTTGATGCGCAGGCAAAATGGGCGTTTGATGGCAACTACATGGCAGGGCTTGAGACCATTGCCAATGTTGGCGGCCTCAGCAAACAGCAGTTTATGGAATGTGTCAGCAACACCGATCGGGAAATGCGCGTGCTGCAGGTCAAAAAAGCCGCCGGTGACGAGCTGAAAATCCCGCATACCCCCTATTTCTTCATTGGCGGCGAGGTCTATGGTGGCGAAAAAACTGTGCCTGCCATGTCGCAGTTTATTGACGCCAAACTGGCCAAGCTGGAAGAGAAGAAAAAATAATATAAATCATCACCAGAATCGCTTGACAGCGGGGTGCTCACTCCATAGATTGCCGAGCGCTGAAAGGGGCTTATGACCGATTCAAAAACGCCGCCACCCTCACTTGAGGAGCTGCAGAAAAAAATCGATCAGCTCACCCCCCAAGGCACACCCGACGCGACAAGTTCGGAAGTAGCAGGCGCAGCCGCCAAAGCGATGCGCCTCGGCACCGAGCTGATGGCGGGGGCGCTGGTCGGTTGTTTTATCGGTTACTGGATTGATAAATCAGCCACAACCAGCCCGATATTTCTGATTGTGTTTACGCTGCTCGGCTTTGCAGCGGGTGTCAGGAATATCATAAGGAATATGGATAAGGTTTAGGTATCATGTCACAAGGTCACAGTCCGCTTTCACAATTCGAAGTTTATCCCCTGCTGCCAATGACGCTCGGCGGCGCGGATGTCAGCTTCACCAATGCCTCACTGTGGATGCTTATCGCTATTGTGCTTGCCACCAGCGTGATGATGCTGGGTGTGCGCAAACGTGCGCTTGTGCCGGGACGCTGGCAGTCCGTATCAGAACTCATGGTTGAATTTGTCTCTAACATTGTGCGCGAAAACGCCGGTAAGGAAGCCATGCGCTTTTTCCCGCTCATTTTTTCGCTGTTCATGTTCATCCTGTTCTGCAATCTCGCGGGCATGCTGCCTAAATCTTTCACTGTGACCAGCCACATCATTGTCACCTTTGCGATGGCTGCCTGCGTGTTTATCGGTGTCACGGTCATTGGTTTTATCCAGCACGGGCTGCATTTCTTTTCGCTGTTTCTTCCTAAAGGGACACCGGCATGGATGGCGCCGATAATGGTGGTCATCGAGATGATCTCTTATCTTGCCCGTCCGTTCAGCCTTTCCATTCGTCTTGCCGCCAATATGCTTGCGGGTCACGTGCTGCTCAAAATTCTTGCCGGCTTCGTGGTGATGATGGGCGCCTTTGGCATTTTACCTTTTGGTTTCCTATTGATTATTACCGGTTTTGAGATATTTATCGCCTGTCTTCAGGCCTACATTTTTACCTTGCTGACCTGCATTTACCTGCATGATGCAATCCACCTTCACTAATTTAACATGAATAGAAAGGACTACTAACCATGGAAACACTCACAGACGCCGCTTCGACCATGCTGCTCGGTAAATATATTGGCGCGGGCATTGCTACTCTCGGTATGCTGGGCGCGGCGCTCGGCGTAGGCATGATCTTTGCTGCTGCGCTCAATGGCATCGCTCGCAATCCTGCAAAAGAAGGTTCGATCAAAGGTTTCGCGCTGCTCGGTATGGCACTGGCGGAATTCATGGGTCTGCTTGCCTTCGTAATCGCAGCCATGGTGCTCTTCGTAGTTTAACCCAAGCCTGAAGCGCCCACCATGCCTCAACTAGACCCCACCTGGTTTGCCTCTCAGCTCTTCTGGCTGGCATTATCTTTCGCGGCTCTTTTCTTTGTGATGTCGCGTTTGGTGCTGCCGCCGCTGCTGGCGATCATGGCCAAACGCCGTGATACCATTGACAGCGACCTGAGCCTTGCTCAGGGCATGAAAACTGAGGCAGAGCAAGCTCGGGGGGCGTATGAGTCTACGCTGGCTGAGGCACGTTCCAAATCGCAGCAGCTGGTTGCGGACGCACTGCAGGAGCAAAAGCAGAAAGCAGAAGCAGCCAGCCGCGCGCTTGAGCAAGAAATTGCTGATCGCCTGCGCGAGGCAGAACGCCGTATCACCACTCAGAAGCAGGAACTGATGGCAACCCTCACGCCGGTGACCGCAGAACTCACTGCCATGATTGTTGAAAAACTCTCCAACATACGCCCGGATGACAATGCGGTATCCACCGCGATTACCCGCGGTGTAAAAACAGGTCGCTGATGATGATGGATGTATTTCAGGAGCCAAAGTTCTGGGTGTCTGCTGCTTTTGTGGTATTTATCCTGCTCGTCTACAAAAAAGCCGCGGCATTCATCATTGGTGCTCTCGACGCTCGCTCACAGCGCATCAATGAGGAGCTGAAACAAGCCGAAACACTTCGCCGGGAAGCAGAGCAAGTGCTTGCACAATACAAACAGAAGCAAGCTGAATATCTCAAAGAAGCCGAGTCCATGCTCAGCAAAGCGAAGAATGATGCAGCATTGCTGCGAGAACAGGCAGAGCGCGAGTTAAAGCTGGCCATGGAGGCACGTACTCAAAGCGCGATGGATCGCATTGCGCGCGAAGAGAGCCGCGCCATTGATGAAGTTCGCCATCATGTCGTTGATATTGCGCTAGCCGCTGCACGTAGCTTGATGGCGGAGCGTGCTGCCAAGTCTGATGCATCTGATCTAGTTCGTCTTGCCCTCAGCGATATTGAGCGCAAGATCCACTGATCTATTTCAATCTTCAATATTTTTTTACTAGCCATTACGACATTTAGCCCCTAACGTCACTTTCCAAGGGAGTGCCGAATGCGTCTGGTTGCCACCGCTCTTTTGATACAGTTACTACCCGCCATGGCAGCGGCAGGAGCATGGACTCAGCCAGCGGGTCGCAGCCAGCTGATTATCAGTGCAACCACCTACCACAGTGACAAGCGGCGTGAAGACTCAAGCATCACCACACGCCAGCCAACCTATCGCAAAACAGCCATCAACCCTTATTATGAATATGGCCTGACCGACCATATCACGCTGGGAGCCAATTTATTCTTGATTCATGCCAGCCAGCAGGGAAGCAGTCAGACCGGCCTGGGCGACAGCGAGTTTTTTCTACGCCACCATCTACTGTCTTACAAGAGCTGGGTGTGGTCGATCGAGCCGATGATCAAGCTACCAAGCCCTCATTCGACCAGTGACACCCCGTCGCTTGGCGGCAATAGCGCGGATCTAGGCCTCACCACCAGAGCTGGCTATAGTTTTCGCGCTTTATCGCGCAGTCATTATCTGGATCTGGCCAGTGGCTACCACTACCGTTTCGGCAGCCCGCTCGACCAGATAAAGCTCTCCGCCGCACTGGGTATCGGTTTGTCCCCCAGCTGGTCTTTGTTATCGCAGCTTGATACTGTCTGGCGAGTATCCGAGCCACAGATAACCCGCTTTACCCAATCTCCGGCGGACGACTACAGCCTGATTAAAACCCAATTTTCAGCGCTATATCACCACAGCGAAAATACTCGTTGGCAAGTGGGATTATTCAGCCATCTGGACGGTCGTAACACCGGCCTTGGCACAGGTTTCATTGTATCCGCATGGAGGAATTTCTGATGATCAAGCTGGGTGATATTCTGACCGGACGCGGCTGGATCAGCCAAGACATGCTGGCAAAAGCACTCCGTCTGCAGGAAAAGCAATCAGGTAAATTGGGCGATACATTGGTGGCGCTGGGCGCTATAGGTCTTCGCCAGCTGCATCAGGCTTTGGCCGACCAACATGGGCTGCGCTACGTCAATCTGATGGATGAACCACCAGAATCGACGCTGCTGCACCAGATGCTCTCGCCCGAGCTGTGCCTATCGCGCAGATTGGTCCCATGGCGCCGCCATGAGGATGGCGGACTGATAATTGCCGTCACCGACCCGAGCGAAGAAACTAGAAAATGGTGCCGCAAACAATTTGGTAGCCTGACGCATCTGGTGATGACATCGCCGATGGATATTCGCCTGATTCTCCAGCGCGAGTGTGGCCTGCAGCTTGAGCAGGCGAGCATTCTTTCGCTATGGCAGCGTCATCCTCTGCTTTCGTCTCGAAATGTCTGGTGGCCGGCGCAGCAGCGATGGTTTGCCGCGCTGGGGCTTATGATCGCACTGTGTTTACTGATAGCGCCATGGCAGACACTCGTAGCGCTGATGGTCATTTTCAATCTTTTATTCTTTGCCACCTTGCTGTTTAAGAGCATTATTTTTCTTTCAGGACTGCGGTCGCAACCAACGCTTAACTGGCAGCAGATACTCGCGGATCTGGATGAGGCCAGCCTCCCCGTCTATACCATTCTTGTACCGATGTACCGCGAGAAAGAAAGCCTGCCGGGAATGTTGAAGTCGCTTGCCGCGCTTGATTATCCTGTCTCACGGCTGGATATCAAGCTGGTACTGGAGGCTGACGATGAAGAGACTTACCGCGCTGCCTGCGCTCTGAAACCGCCCTACCATATTGATATCATCCGCGTACCTGCCAGCCATCCGCGCACCAAGCCCAAAGCCTGCAATTATGCGCTTCGTTTTGCGCGCGGCGAATACATCACCATTTACGATGCAGATGATCGGCCAGAACCAACACAGCTGAAAAAGGCGGTGGCCATGTTTCGGCGCCTGCCGCCGGAAGTGGTCTGCCTGCAGGCCAGGCTGAACTACTATAATGCTGGCGATAATCTGCTGACACGTTTCTTCTGCCTCGAATATGCGATGCTGTTTGGCACACTGATGCCCGGGCTTCAGCGCCTCGGCATTCCCATGCCGCTGGGTGGCACCAGTAATCATCTCGCGCTGGCGAAGCTGCGTGCGCTTGGTGAGTGGGATCCGTTTAATGTGACCGAAGATGCAGATCTTGGCACACGCCTTTGCCTTGAAGGCGGCAAAACAGAAATGCTTGATTCCTTTACGCTTGAAGAAGCACCGATTCATGTCATGCCGTGGATACGTCAGCGTGGCCGTTGGATTAAAGGCTATATGCAGACCTGGCTGGTATATATGCGTGCCCCCATCATGCTTTATCAATCACTGGGGCTGGCTGGCTTTCTCGGTTTTCAGTTCTTCATGGGGCTTTCCTGCCTGACATTTCTCGTGGCGCCGCTGGTCTGGCTGGTCAGCCTGCTATGGCTCACGGGATCGGTGCTGCATCACCTTCCTGAATGGCTGATAATGCTGGCGGTGGTCAATCTTGCATTTAATATCCTCAGCCACTGGATAATGGCCGCGGCCAGCCTGATACACCAGCATCACAGCAAATTTCGCCTGCTTTCAGGCGTGCTGTTTTTCCCGCTTTATCTGGCACTCCATTCCCTCGCCAGCTACCGCGCGCTATGGCAACTTTTTGTCGCGCCGCATCTATGGGATAAAACTGAGCATGGCCTGAGCCAGCCATCCGCGCTAAATATCTCAGAAAATGAGGCGCTTAAAGTGAGAGTTGCGGCGTAATAAATCCGTTGACAAGCGCTGTAACACTACGCTAGACATGCGGCCTGCAAATAAAGGAATGGTTATGAAAGTTCTCAGCTCACTCAAATCTGCCAAAAAACGTGACAAAGACTGCCGCGTCGTTCGCCGCAAAGGCCGCGTTTATGTGATTAATAAGAAAAACCCACGCTTTAAAGCGCGTCAGGGCTAATTCTTACTCCACAAATACCCTGATTTCATGGCTAGAAACCGCCTTCGAGTTTTCGGAGGCGGTTTTAATGCGTTCTGCTGGCACACCAAGCTCCGCCATGGCGGCGGTAACTTCCTTCAATTGAGCAATCGCTTTGCTGGCAGGAACCGGTGTCACACCGCGGCGGCTGACCGGCACCACCGATACCACACGATACACCACACCGGGGCGCAGATTCTCAGCATTGGCAACAGCCTGCCGCAGCGGGCGGGCATAGTGCACATGCTCCTGATTAAAGCGAATAAGAAGCAGTGGACGCTGATCCGCTGATGCCGCTGCCGGTGCAGCAGAGGCAGTAACCGGTGCCAAAGCGAGTAAAAAAGATACAAGAACTGCAGAAATACGGGGCAGAGACGCCATAACAAACTCCCAAATGAATAAAACTGAAATAAGCAGTAATGCAAGCGCGCGGGCGAGTCAATCCTGCGTCGCACAGGCTGCAAATAAAACCCTTGTATTTTGAGCAGCTATTGTTTAGTTTGCGCCTCCGCTGCACAAAAAAGCGCAGCAGATAAACATTCTAAAGCTCACCACCAGAGCCGTAGAATGGTGCCACGTGGACCCGTAGCTCAGTTGGATAGAGCATTTGACTACGAATCAAAAGGTCGGGCGTTCGAGTCGCTCCGGGTCCGCCACCTACCCTTTCTTTTCCCTCAGTTTCTGCCAGTAATCGAGACGCTTGATAATCTCGCGCTCAAAACCGCGCTCATTGGGCTTATAAAATTGCTGGCGCGCCATGGTTTCTGGAAAATAATTCTGGCCGGAAAAGCCGTCTTCTTCATCGTGGTCATAAGCATAATCCGCGCCGTAACCAAGCGCCTTCATCATCGTTGTCGGTGCGTTCAGAATATGTGCTGGCGGCATCAGCGAGCCGTGGCTTCGAGCGCTGCGTGCGGCAGCTTTTGCCGCAACATAAACCGCGTTGGATTTTGGGGCGGTTGCCAGATACACCACAGCCTGTGCGAGTGCCAGCTCTCCTTCCGGCGAGCCAAGAAACTCATACGCCTCTCTGGCGGCATTGGCCTGCATGAGCGCCTGCGGGTCGGCCATGCCAATATCCTCAGCCGCGAAACGCACCAATCTGCGTGCAATATAAAGCGGGTTTTCGCCGCCTTCCAGCATCCGTGAAAACCAGTAAAGCGCCGCATCGACGTCGGATCCGCGCAGCGATTTGTGCAGCGCGCTGATGAGGTTGTAATGCCCATCCTGCTTTTTATCATAGACCGGTGCGCGCTTTTGCACATAAGCGGCCAGTTGCGCAGCATCCATCGCGTTGCCCTGATACGCCGCTACCAGCTCGCAAAAATTCAAAAGTGCGCGGCCATCGCCATCCGCCATCGCTATCAGCTGGAGCCGTGCTGGCTGCGTCAGCGGCAACGATTTGCCAAGCTTTGCTTCGGCGCGAAGCATCAATTGTTCGAGCGCTGGTTGCTCAAGGCGGCTCATCACCACCACCTGCATGCGTGAAAGCAGCGCGCTGTTGATTTCAAACGAGGGGTTTTCGGTGGTGGCGCCAATGAGCACGATGGTGCCATCCTCAACCACTGGCAGAAATACATCCTGCTGGGCGCGGTTGAAACGATGAATTTCATCCACAAACACCACCGTTTTTCTGCCATCCTGAGCACGCGTGCGAGCGCGCGCAAAAATCTCCTTCAGCTCTGCCGTGCCAGAGGCAACGGCCGATACCACATCCATCTCATAGCCGCTCTGCTCTGCGATAATTCGGGCAAGCGTTGTTTTGCCGCAGCCGGGCGGCCCCCATAGCACCAGCGAGACAGGCCTGCGACTTGCGAGCATCTGCCTGAGCATGTGCGATTGGCCAAGCAGCGCCTCCTGCCCTACCAGCTGGTCAAGCGAGGTTGGCCGCAGCTGCTCTGCCAGCGGCATGTCGCTCGTCGTGTTTTGTTCAAAAAGTGTTTTCATCCGCCGAAAGATTAGCTAAAGCTAGCATAGTAAACCAGAGAAAATCATGATCACACCTCGCCTCATCACCTTGAGCCTTATTGTTCTTGCTGCAGCTTTCTCGAGATTGCTGCCGCATCCCGATAATGTCACACCAATCGCCGCGCTGGCATTGTTTGCCGGCGTGTATCTGGAAAAAAAATGGCTGGCATTTGCGCTGCCTCTTTCGGCCATGCTCCTCAGCGATGCCATTCTTGGTTTTCACAGCAGCATGTGGGGGGTGTATCTTGGCTTTGCGCTGATCACCTGCCTGGGCTTCCTGCTGAAAGAAAAAGCACAGCTACTACCTGTTGCAGCAGCGGCGACTCTGGGCTCAGTCGTATTTTTTATCACCAGCAATCTTGCCGTCTGGCTGTCGGCCGGTCTTTATCCGCTGACCACACAGGGGCTGGCACAGTGCTTCGTAGCGGCTATTCCGTTTTATCAAAACACACTGCTGGGCGATCTCTTTTATACCGGCCTGCTCTTTGTTGGTTTTGCGCAAGCCGAGCAGCGCTTTGCATGGCTTCGCAGCTCGCCGCTTAAAACCGCCTGATGATTATGCCCTGCTACTGCTGAACTGCAGCGCGCCAAGCAGCGACGACTGCAGGCTGCGCGCCTGAGCAATCACCGCAACCGCCGCATTCACCCGCACCGCAGACTGCGCATAGTTGATCGATTCCTCAGCAATATCAGTATCCACCAGCACGCTGCGCGCCTGGGTGAGACCCTCGATGGTGCTGCTTAAATTACTGCGTGCAAAATCAAGCCGCTGCTGCTGCGCCCCCAATGTGCTGATCGTGCCAAGCACCGCATTGCGCGCAATCGCAATCGCGCTTTGCGCCGCTGCAGCAGCGGACTGGCTGGCCACGCTTGGCAAAGTGCCGTTAAACAGTGCGCTGCTGCGCGCATCGTCAATCACCACATTCAATACATCATCACTGCTGGTACCAAGCTGAAAGCTTGCGCCATTATCGCTGGCGCCAAGCCGCAGTGCTGAGCGAAACGCCGATGCAAAGGCCGCCGCTGCTTCAGCATCCGAAAAATTCTTCTCAACGGATCCATTTCTTAGAATCAGCTGTTTATTGCTATCCACGACACTACTGAACACCACCGTTTCATACGCGCCGATACGCCCGCCCAGCCCAGTTTCCGCGCTGAACTCTTCGCCATTAATCACCAGCTTGATACGCCCATCGGCGCTCGTGGGCGCGGTGACAGTGAGGCTATCAATACGCACATCGCTGAAATCTTTCAGCTGCAGCCGCGCTGAAGCGTCCAGAAAACTGCCCGACGCCACCACATTACTCACCGGACGGCTGTTGTAAAATGTCAGGGTAGAAAATGCGGCATTCATGCGGCTTGCAAACGTATCCGCGCTGCTTTGATTAGTGACAGCCAGCCCGCCGGAAGCAAGCTGCACATCCAGATACCCGCCCTCATTCGAGCGCAGCCGCACGGTGGTATTGGTTGCTGGTGTGGTGTCGCTGATGGTGGCGCTGTACACACTGCTGCCCACTGTCAGATTGAGCGTGATATTATCGGCTGAGTTATAGGTCGCGGAAAAGCCCTGAATCGTGCCAATAAAATCGCCGTTATTGATCGCTGAAACATTCACGCCGGTTGTTGTGCCATTATTCAGCGTTGTTGTTGAGAGGGTGCCATTAGCAATTGTTTCAGCAATATCCAGTGCGGCGCCGCTGAGGTCGGTGGGGTTGCCCGGCGTTTGACTGCGAATCGTGAGCGTATTGCCGCTGATGGAAAACTCCAGCTGCCGCAGCCCATAATTATCGCTGCCCTGATACTGGCTGAGTTTGGCGACAATATTCTGGAGCGTCTCTTCCGTCGTTGCGCCAATTTGAATTTCCGTGGCAGTCGAGGCGCTATTGCTGAAGCTGAAATTAATCAGCCCGCCATTGCCATTGTCGATGCGCAGCTGCTCACCGGCAGTGACTGCACCATTCAGCGTTAGCGTTGCGCTGGCCGCGACCTGCGCCTGCGCGGTGACCAGCGAATCACCCACAATGCCCGCCGCGCGCGTGCTGGAAAACCCCAGCCCATTATCAGCGCCGCCGGAAAGCGTAAACACGTTGGTCACGCTGGTGGCACCGCCCGAGGTAGTGAATGTGGTGGTGGAGCCGGCTTGGTTAATCACAAACTGGTTGCCCAAGGTGCCGCCGGAACGTGCGGTGAGCGTCAGCACGTTGGTGCCGGTACGTTCAGCCCGAACGCCAGAAAGTGCGGTGTTTGTAGAATTATTGATGGCAAGCACCAGATTATCGAGCGTTGTTTGCGTGCTGCCGCCCACGGCAAAATCGGTATTCGCCGCCAGCGAAACACCATTCAGCACCACCGTCTGACCTGCGGTCGGGTTCGCACTGAAAGTGAGCGCAGCGCTTGCTTTGGTGGCTGGGGTTGATTGTGTCAGTGCTTTAGCTGCGCCGGAGAGTGCGCCGGAAAGCAGCCGAATCGCATTAAAGGAAGTGTTGCTCGCAATGCGATCAATCTCAGAAAGATACTGGCTGAATTGCTGCTGCAGAAATGCACGGTCTGTGCTGGTGAGTGATGCGCTGTTGGCCTGCACAGCGGTGGCATTCATCTGGTCGAGTATCTCGCGAATCTGGCCAAGCCCGCTATCAGCGACCTGAAGCAGGCTGGTGCCCTGCGCGACATTGATGGAGGCTTGCTTCAGCCCGGAAATCTGCGACTGCATACGCGCCGCGATGGAAAACGACGCCACATCATCGCTGGCGCGCGCCAGACGATTACCGCTGGAAAGTCGCAGCGTCGAATCAGCCAGCTCGTCGCTGGCGCGGTTTAAGGAAAATAAAGCCGGAGTAAAAAACGCTGAGGAACTCAGCGACGAAGAAATCGTCGTCATAGACATCATGCCCGTTTTCGCTATGGACGATCCCTACGTGGGCTGACCATACCTGATACACGCGGTTCATTTACATAATGAAACCGGACACGGAGCCTACGTTGCTCCTACTGGCATCATACCAGCACACCAATCTTCGCATAAAGATATTTATAATTGTTTAATCGTTATCGGATATTATTTAAATATCATTAACTAGAAATGCGCCTATCTAGAAATAATAAGCATATGAATCAATCGGATAATGGATTTACGTTATTGGAGCTTTCCATTGCGATAACCATCATCGGATTGCTGGTGGGAGGCGTGCTGGTGGGACAGGATCTCATCAAAGCTGCTCAGGTACGATCCACTGTTTCTCAGGTGCAGTCCTATGAAAGCGCCGCCATGGTGTTCAAAAATAAATATGGATGCCTGCCCGGCGACTGCAGTTCATCGAGCCAGTTTGGTTTCACGTCGGACTGTTCTGCACTGGGAGCCATCTGCGGCAATGGCACGATTGGCGGACGAACCAACCCAGCGCTGGATACGGACGAATACCGCGTGAGAGAATCATTTGATTTCTGGCTTCAGCTTTCTGAATCACAGCTGATAGAAGGTCGCTATGCCGGTGCAACAGCCGCCATTGCAGCCAATAATGCTGCGCCCGGCTATGCCTACCCGACAACAAAAATCAGCGGCCAGGTTGGCTTGCTAGCAAGTGCGCTGGGCAACAATACCGGCGGACAAAACTATATAAGAACCAGCACAGGCACCACGATTGCCAGCAGTGCCTTTGCTACGAACCTGTTTCTTCCGATTATCAATTACATGCTCGATAGCAAGTTTGATGACGGGTTTCCAGATAGCGGTAAAATTCAGCTTGTCAGCGTCTATGAGGGTTGGAGCATGCCCAACCGCGAAATCGAAACGCTGGCAAAGAATGATGGCCTTTATCACAGCTATGGTCCGGCTGGCGCGACATCGCCCTACTGCGCTACAGATGATGATCCAAGCCTCTACAATGTGGCCAATGTTACGCCATCATTCAGCTATCCCGGCAGACCAGTCACGCCAAATTGCTCCATCGCGTTTCAGATGAATTTCTGAAACATCACCGTCAGTGCTGCTGATAAAAAACTTCCTGCTTGCATAGCAGCCATAAAAACGACTATTTTGCTGCACATTTAAACATTTCCATCAAAAACATAGGCTTATGTGTGGCATCCTTGGCATTACTGGGAACAAACCCGCAGCAGAGCGCATCCTCGAGGGGCTGCGCCAGCTGGAATATCGCGGCTATGATTCTGCGGGCATTGCCACGCTGACCCATGGCGGCATTGAACGCCGGCGCGCGCAGGGCAAGCTGAATCATCTGGCTGATGAGCTCAAAAAAGCACCTCTTCCCGGCACCACCGGCATCGGCCACACACGATGGGCAACCCACGGCGCGCCGAGCGAGACCAATGCCCACCCCCACGCCACGGATAAGGTCGCGGTGGTGCATAATGGCATTATCGAAAATTTCAAAGAGATTAAAGATCGCCTGATCGCGCGCGGCCACCGTTTCTACAGCCAGACCGATACCGAAGTCGTGCCCGTGCTGGTAACTGATCTTCTGAGCGAAGGGCTAAGCCCGCGCGACGCCGTGATGCAGGCGCTGGGAGAGCTGCGCGGCGCCTATGCGCTGGCGCTTATTTTTGCGGATCATCCAGATTTAGTAATTGCTGCGCGAAACGGCCCGCCGCTAGCCATCGGCTATGGCGAGGGCGAGAATTACCTCGGTTCGGATGCGATTGCATTATCGCACCTCACCAGCCGCATCACTTATCTGGAAGATGGGGACTGGGCGGTCATCACCCCCGGTAGCGTCACCATCTATGACAGCAGCCATCAGGAAACATCCCGGCCAGTGCTGCAATCTGCATACAGCAGCGGCGCCATCGCCAAAGGCAATTACCGCCACTACATGCAGAAAGAAATTTACGAGCAGCCGGGCGTGGTCGGCGAAACCCTCAAACTTTACTGCAACCCGGATACACTCACCACCACCCTGCCCACGCTGCCGTTTGATCTTGCGGCCATCCAGCGCGTACAGCTGGTGGCGTGCGGCACATCATACTATGCGGCCAGCGTCGCGAAATACTGGATAGAGTCGATGGCGCGCCTGCCGGTGGATGTTGATATTGCTTCGGAATATCGTTATCGCCAGCCGATTATTGATAAAAACACGCTATGCGTTGTCATTTCGCAATCAGGCGAAACTGCCGATACGCTCGCGGTGCTGCGCATGGTCAAACCCATTCAGCCGACGCTGGCTATTGTCAACGTGCCGGAAAGCACCATCGCACGAGAAGCAGGCGCCGTACTGCACACCTATGCCGGGCCGGAAATCGGCGTGGCCTCCACCAAAGCTTTCACCACCCAGCTCGCCACGCTTGCCTGCCTGACGCTGGCACTGGCGGATGCCCGCAAATCTGCGCCAGTAGAGCAGCTGAAAGCGTGGTGTTCGCATCTGCTTGAAGTACCAGTGCTGATGAATGAAGCGCTGCACCATGATCACGCGCTGCAGGCACTGGCCAGCAACCTGATGCATGCGCGCGATATGCTCTATATCGGTCGCGGCACCAGCTATGCCATCGCCATGGAAGGCGCGCTGAAAATGAAAGAAATTTCCTATATTCATGCCGAAGCCTACGCCGCAGGCGAGCTCAAACATGGCCCCATTGCGCTGATTGATGAGCAGGTGCCGATTATGGTGCTCGCGCCCAGCGATAGCTGGTTTGAAAAAACCGCCTCCAACCTTCAGGAGGCCGCAGCGCGCGGCGGCCGCATTGTGCTCGTTACGGATAAAAAAGGCGCAGATGCCACAGGCGATATGGCCAGCGCCACCATCGTCATGCCAACATGTGACGCGTTTGTCGCGCCCCTGCTCTATGCGCTGCCCATGCAGCTGCTCGCCTATCATACGGCTGTACTCAAAGGCACGGATGTTGACCAGCCGAGAAATCTTGCCAAGTCTGTCACTGTGGAATAAGGGCTGCTTAACCTACCAGAACGTCGGTAGCACCGCGCCATAGAGCGCACACAGCATCACCGCCAGCCCAAATGCCGCCGTGTAAGGCGCATGCATCAAACGCAGCTTGCCAACCAGCCAGAACAGCAACCAGAAGGCAGCGTAAAGCACAAGAAATTGCGGCAGCAGCGCAGCGCCCACGCAAAGCCCGCCCACCACCAGCACCAGCGCCGGCGGCGGCAAGGTGTATATATGCCCGACCTTCACCAGCTTTTTTCGCCATATCAACGCTGCAATCAGCAGCGCATACAGCGCCCCCTCCACCATCGGATAAATACTGTGATCCATCAGTAGCCGCAGCATCGCGCCGGAAACCGCCACCACCACCAGCATGTTTTTTAGCACCAGAGCTTCATTGGCGTGAATCGCTGCAAGTACAATCAGAAAAACCCCAAGCATGGTGACCAATAGAAACTGCTCACCATAATTAAACTTGAAGTAAGCAAGCACCAATAGCGCGGCGACCAGCAGCTCCGTCCAGGTATGCGAAACAGGAAACGGCGTTTTGCAATAACGGCAGCGATGCCGCAGCATCACTGCAGAAATTACAGGAAAAAGATCTTTGGTCGCAAGCGGCGTGCCGCAATGGCCGCAATAAGGCGGCTTATCCAGAATCAAGCGACCACGTGGCAGGCGGTGCACCAGACTGCAGGCATAATTCCCAATCGCAAAGCCCACGGCAATCGCCCAGATAACACCGCTGAGCACATAGGCAATCTTGACATCCAGCACACCGTCAAACATCAGTTCGCCACCGCCAGTGTGGGTGTGACCAGCGAATCAATAAACCGCCCCTGAAAGAGTGTGATACCAAGGCCATGGCCATAATCGACCGCCAGCTTATTATCACACCGGCATAAAATCACACGGTTATGCCCACAATCGGCGACCGCTTTCGCCAGCTCAACATTCTGACGGCTGCTGAGATCCGATTCCACATCCGCGTTCCACTGCACTTTCAGCAAATCCAGCGACAATCTCTTGCGATCAATATTGATAAAGCTATTGATGGTCAGCCCATCGAGGCACACACGATAGCCCATTTTCTGCGCCTGCGAACGAGCGAGTGTGAAGGCAGACATATCTGCAAACACATCCACCACCGGTAGCTCAAGCACCACCGATGATTTGATCTCCGGCGCCAGCATCGCATCAAACGCATCAAAATGTTCGGAAAGCAGCGTTTCTACATTCAGGTTGATGCTGACCGGATTCAGCCGCAGCGAAACCGCATCACGACGTATCAGATCCAGCACGCGTTCATCCATGGCGCAGCTGAGATATTTAAACAACCATCGATTCGTGAGCATGTGGGAATCGGCCACCAACACCTGCCGAAGCTGTGGAATATGCAGGTAACACTCGTCAAACAGGCGGCGTGCAGAAAAATTCTGCCCCACGACACAGACCGGCTGGCGACGCATCACCGACGCCAGATCCACCGATCGAATCTCTGCTTCAATAGCCTCAAAAAGCGGCAGGCCAGCGCTCACCTGCGATGGCTGCGACGGCGCTGAAGCGGCCGGAGTTACTGTTCTCACAGATTCCAGCACAGGCGTGCGAGGCGAGGATTCTGTCTGGCGTTCTGGCTGTGTGGTTTTACGAGCTGCAGCGGCCATGCGGCGATTGCACATTTCGGCAAAACCATTCCAATCACGCGCAAGATCATAAATCGTGCAGAAATCAGGGTTTTCATGGCCTTCATCGGTATAGGCGAGCGGATCGTCCATGTAGAGATACCGCAGCTGAAACACCAGCTTGTTCAGCACTGTTTTTTCCAGCTGCTGCACCAGCACAATAATGCCATGATCCTGCAGCAGAAAAATACCGCCTTCATAGGTTTTGAGCAGGTCGTTAATCAGGTTAATAGCGATTTTCACCTGATATTCACTCTGATATTGCTCAAGCAGATCGGAGAGCTTGAAGTGCACCGCTTGCCACCCCTGCGGGTCGCGGATGGTGCTCAGCATATCCACCAGCTTAGCTTCTGCAGAACGCATGATGATCGCGATCGTCATGGCTTAATTCCCAATAATACGTTTTGATACATAAGCTTCCAGCGAGTCGGTATCCGTGGTCATGTCCGCATCGTCGACCGAGCCGGTAAGCTGCACACTGAGTGTCGGCACGGTTTCCGAAGTCATGGCAGGAAACTGGAATAAAGTCGAGAGATTCATCGTCCAGGGTATCAGCCTGAGCTCACCGGTAAGGTTCCCGACCATGTTGCCAGATTTAAGTGTGATCCCAGGCGTACGCACCAGCCCGTTTTTTATGTTTAGATAGCCTTCCATGGAAAATTCCGTACTGCCATTAGGCAGTGCCAGATTCACGTTGGTCACCACATCGGCCGTCGTGCGCGACACCGCAACCGTATCCACCACACTTCTGAGGTTAAAGTTCGACACATTCACCCCAACCCCGTTCAGCGTTAGCTTGGCATCTGCCTGCTGCACCCACGATAGCGGGTTGACACCAGATGTCGTTATCGTACCACTCACACCCAGCCTGCCGGTGATATTGGTGCGCTTGCTGAAGGTGGCAATAATTTCTGCAAGATCAGCATTGGTGATGGTAAAGCCAAGCGATGTGCTCGGCACCTTGCCACCGTCGAGTGTGCCGGTAATTTCGCAGCGCCCCTGCCAGAAACCAAAATTAAGTGCCTGAATGGTCAGCACACGGTCACGCAGCACCGACTTCATGCGAAAGCGCTGAAACACCGTATCACGGTGAATCAGCCGCCCAAGGCTGATATCGAAAGTAGCGTTATACCCCTCCATCCAGCCCATATCAAATAGCTCCTCAGACCACGCTTTGCCGCCCTGCTGGCTTGGTTTCAGCGCGGCAATATCCGTTTCTGCAACCTTGTCTGACTCAGCGTCAGTAGCACCTGCGGCATTTTCCGGCGCAGCCATGAAATAGCGTGTGTTCAGATCGCTGCTATCGTTATAGACTACGGTAAAGTAAGGCACATCGCTTTTCACATTCAGATTAAAGCTCGCCTCAACCGTGTGGCTCGGATAGTAAAAGCGCAGGTTATAAATGCCAAATTCTCCCTCTTGCGCAAAAAGCCTAAACGCCGCAGACTGCCCTGGCATATCCAGAAACGTAAAACCATCCACAATCACTTTGAAATCAACACTCGTTTTCAGTTTTTTGAGCCAGCTGAAATTCATGCTTTTATCAAAGCGCAGAAAATAATCGCTTTTATTCTGGCTGGAGCGACCTTCGCGCCACACATCGCGGAAATAATCAAAGTTAATATCGCGCAGCTTTACATCCGCCTCAATGCGTGGCTTGCCGTCAAAATACGCCACCATACCGCCACTCAGATTCAGCTCATTAAGCTTCACATCAGCCTCCGAAAGCCGCACCTGCTCCGGCGAGATAAACAGATTTGAGCGCACCGAAAACGCGCCAAACCCTGCCTCCGGCAAATCGCCTGCGTTAGGGTCAAGCAGGGTCATCACTTCGCGCAGGCTGGAACCCTGCGATTCCATGGATCCCTCAAAGCGCAGGTTTTTGGATGCGCCTTGTGAAATGATACCAAACAGCGACAGCGACGCATCACCCGGCAGCTGTATTCCCAGCTGATTAATGGTAATGGCAGCATCTTCCATCTCCGCAGAGATCCTTGCCTTCTGCCAGATTTTATCCCCCACCAGCACCGTCTCAGCCGCGGCGATCACACTCAGTCTAAGCTGGTCAGGCAGCGCCATCTCCGGCTTTTCAAATTCATCGCGCATCAGCGCCGCTGCATCTGGTTTTCTCTGTTCAGCGAGCAGCAAAGCCAGCGCCTGCCAGTCATGAAATTGAAACTGTGAAAATTCTGCCTTCACATCAAACGCAGGCGCTTTGTCCCATGCAAAGCTGATGCTACCGGATGCTTTTGAACCCAGCCCTTCAAAGACCGCTTCTTTCAGCGCTACCGCCCAACCATCCTGCGACCAGACACCCGCAAGTTTTATCGGTAGTAACGGCTGCGATACATTCTGCGCCGGGGTTGATGGCTGCGTCGAAAGCCAGTAGTTCAGATCTTCGATACGGCTTGCAAAATCACCGCTGATGCGCAGCTTCTCATCCACATAGCCGAGCTGGCCTTTTAGCGTAATTTCGTCATTCCTGCTGGCAAGACGAACATCCAGCGGGCGCAAACCATCTGGCGTCGGCGCTGGCGCAAGCGCTGCATTCAAGCGCAGCTTATGCCCCGCAATCTCAGCACCACCGGAAAGATTCAGCTGGCTACCGGTATTGATCGTCAGATTAATATTCCTGATGGGTAGCGCCTGATTACTCAGGTCGTTGTAATAAAACACTCTGCCACTGACAAACACCAGCTCCATCGGCCGCGTAGGCTCGCCGGAGCGCAGCATCGGCTCGAGCAGATCCTGTGCCAGCCAGTCCCAGTGCACTTTACCATCATTGGCTCGGCGCATCTCAAGCAGCGAATTTTCGAAAGTAATCGATGAAACGGCAATCTGATCCGAAAAAAGCGATAGCATATCCGCGCTGATATACACAGCCTGAGCCGTGAAGGTCGGGGCGGGGTCTTTATCGTCGATACCGCGCAGTTCCAACCCCGGCACAAAAAGACCGGGCGTTGGCAAGAGCCGCGCCGTCACACGCCCTTTGATGACGACATCTTTGCCTGTACGCTCCTTGATGGTGCGAATAATCTGCTCGCGGTAATCCTTGGTATCGATGAAGCCTTGCGCCACCAGCGTCACACCAAGCAGCAGCAGCACGCCAGCCGCCACGCCAACCAACTTTCGCAGAACAGACTGAAATGAGTGTTTAATCATGGCTCGCTTGGAATATCATCACGAACAGATATCGTAGGGAGTATTCCATAATTTTTCACTAAATTATTTTGTAATCATGAAAACACCCTGCTCGCCACACAGGTTGGCAAGCAAGCCATAGCGGGAAAATCTTGCTGGCGCGCCCTGATGCGACACCCATAAACGCTGCTCAATCGTCAGGCCCAGCGTTTCGCACAGCACCACAAAATCACGAATCGTGCAGAAATGAATATTCGGCGTATCGTACCACTGATAGCTGAGGCTGCGCGTCACCGGCATACGGCCATGCCACAGCAGGTAAAAACGGTTTTTCCAGTGGCCGAAATTCGGCACCGACACAATCGCATGACGGCCAATACGCACCAGCTGTTCCAGCACTTCTCTGGGGTTATCCAGCGCCTGCAGCGTCTGGCTGAGAATGGCATAGTCATAGGCCTGCGTCGGATAATAGGCAAGATCGCTGCCGGCATCGCCCTGAATCACCGAAAGTCCGCGCGCAATGGCACGATTAACGCGCTGCTGGTTGATTTCAATGCCACGGCCACGAATCGCTTTTTCACGCTGCAACCAATCGAGCAGGTCGCCCTCGCCGCAGCCAATATCAATCACACTGGCGCCGTGGGGCACCATGCTGGCAATCGCCTGTAAATCGACACGAAGCAGGCTCATACCACGCCCCATTTTCGTGCTGATCCATCCAGAAACCCCTGCAATGTTTCATCAAACACCGGCAAATCAAGCAGAAAGGAATCATGTCCCTTATCGCTATCGATCTCCGCATAGCTGACATCCGCGGCCACTGCGTTCAGTGCACGCACCAGCTGCTTGCTCTCAAAAGGGGTGTACAGCCAGTCGCTGGTAAAGGCCACCACCAGAAACCTGACCGGCGTGCCGGCAAACACCTCCGCAAGACCATGCTTGCCTCCGCTCGTCAGGTCAAAATAGCTGGCAGCGCGGGTGAGGTAGAGGTAACTGTTCGCATCAAAGCGATCGACAAAGCTCATGCCCTGATGACGCAGGTAGCTTTCAATCGTAAAATCCGCATCAAACCCATAAGTGTAGTGCTCTCGGTTTTGCAGGCTGCGGCCGAATTTTTCCTGCAGCATCGCTTCTGAAAGATAGGTCACATGCGCCGCCATCCGCGCCACAGCCAGCCCCTTGCTGGGATACTGGCGCTGCTGAATGTAGCTGCCGCCGCACCAGCTGGGATCGGCCATAATCGCCTGACGACCAATTTCATGAAACGCGATATTCTGAGCAGACTGGCGAGTGGCGGTGGCAATCACCGCTGCTGATTGAACACGCTGGGGAAATCGCACCGTCCATTCCAGCGCCTGCATACCACCCATGGATCCGCCCACCACCGCAAACAGCCGTTCAATACCAAGATAGTCCAGCAGCAGCGCCTGCGCCTGCACCATGTCGCCCATAGTGATAAACGGAAAATCCAGCCCATAAGGCTCGCCGGTGTCAGGGTTTGTTTCTTTCGGGCCAAACGAGCCCATGCAGCCGCCCAGCACATTGCTGCACACCACAAAAAAACGATCCGTATCAATCGGCTTACCGGCGCCGACCATGCGGTGCCACCAGCCGTCTTTTCCAGTGACGGGGTGAGTGCCGCACACATACTGATCCCCGGTTAAAGCGTGGCAGATTAAAATCGCATTGCTGCGCTCGGCGTTCAGTGTGCCGTAGGTCTGGTAGGCAATGGGAATATCACGCACGCTGGCGCCATTTTCCAGCTTCAGCGGCGTGCTGCCAGCGAGGCACACCACATGCCCCACTTCAACCTGCCGGTACGATGCACCAAAGAAAGAAACCACCATCCTTTCTTGATAGGTGATGCGTGTGAGCGGGTCAAGCGCCTGCCGCCCTCGAGTTGCGCTTGCCATTTTCCGGCGCGTCCATTATCGCTCAGGCATGAGCACAAAAGATACCACACCGCCCGAACTGAAAGCCTTCCGCGACCGCATTGATGCGGTGGATGACCAGCTGATTGCGCTTTTTAAGCAGCGCGCGGGCATTGTGCGCGAAGTGGGGCGCTACAAACATCGCGTCAAGCCGGGCATCTGCCCCATTCGTCCGGCGCGTGAGGCGCATATGGTGGCGCGGATCGCCGCGGCATTTGCCGGCAGCGAGTTCAGCCCGGCCGCTGCGGCCACGCTGTGGCGCACGTTGATTGGCGCCTCCACCGCCATGGAAGCGCCACTGCCGATTGCCGCGGCCACCAGCGCCGGTGATGATTCGCTTTACTGGCTGGCGCGGGAATATTTCGGGCCATTCCTGCCGATCAGCCGTCAGCCCACCGCCCGGCGCGCTGTCAGCGAAGTCTTTGACGGCCGGGCATCGGTCTGTGTGCTGCCGTTGATACAAGCAGACGAGCAGGAAAGCTGGTGGCCACTGCTGATGCAGGAGCGCGAGGTGCCGCTGCGTGTCTTTGCGCATGTGCCCTACACTTATTTTTCAGGCGATGAGAAATCCAGAGTTGGCGGCTTTGCGGTAGCGGCGCTCGAAACAGAAATCACCGGCGATGATCGCACGCTGGTAGTGCTTGAAACATCCCACGATGTAAGCCAGAGCCGCTTGAATAGTGCGCTGGAGGCGGCGGCGCTGGATGCGCGCTGGCTGCACACGGCCAGCCCGGGCACAGCCAGACGCCAGCACGTGCTGGATGTGGCGGGTTTTCTCAGCGAAAACAGCGAGGCGATCACAGGTCTGAAAAAGGTTCTGGAACCGGCACTTGAGCGGGTGTATATCCTCGGCCATTATGCTTCTCCCATCATCCTTACGACCTGACCCTATGCCCCAGCTTTCACCCAAACCCGGTATTCTTGATATCGCTCCCTATGTGGGCGGCAAATCCAGCACGCGGCCGGGCGTCAAAACCATCAAACTTTCTTCCAACGAAAACCCGCTCGGTGCCAGCCCGCTGGCGGCGAGCGCCTATAGTGCAGCCGCCGCGACCCTTCACCGCTATCCGGATGGCAGCGCGGCCAAGCTGCGCGAGGCGATTAAGCATGTGCATGGCCTGCCTGCAGAAAATTTAATCTGCGGCGCCGGCTCCGATGAGCTGATTGGCCTGCTCATCCATGCCTATGCCGGAGTGGGTGATGAGGTGCTGATGAGCCGCCATGGGTTTCTCATGTATCAGATCTACGCGCAGGGCTTTGGCGCCAGCGTGGTGATGGCACCGGAAAAAAATCTCCATACTGATGTTGATGCCATGCTTGCGGCAGTCAGCCCGCGCACGCGCATCGTGTTTGTGGCCAACCCGAACAACCCCACCGGCACCTACCTGCCGCGCTCAGAGCTCCACCGTCTTCATGCGGGCCTGCCTTCGAATGTGCTGCTGGTGATTGACGATGCCTACAGCGAGTATGTGACGGCCGATGATTACAGCGATGGCCATGAGCTGGTGCGCCACGGCAATGTCTGCGCGCTGCACACTTTTTCTAAAATTCATGGGCTTTCTGCGCTGCGCGTGGGCTGGGGCGTAACCAGCGCTGAGATTGCTTCGGTCATCGGACGCATACGCGGGCCATTCAATCTCTCCACCCCTGCCATCGAGGCCGCCGCCGCCGCCATCATGGATGAGACCTTCATCCGCACCTCGCGTGATACGAATAACCAGCAGCTGGCATGGATGCAGCGTGAGCTGAGCGCGCTTGGGCTGCAGGTCGTGCCGAGTGTCACCAATTTCGTGCTGGTACGTTTCGCTGGCGAACCTCATAGCGCTAAACAAGCCAATAGCTACCTCACCGAGCGCGGCATCATCCCGCGTGAGGTCGCGAGCTATGGACTTGCGGATTATCTTCGTATCAGCATCGGCCTTGCGCAGGAAAACCGCGCCGTTATCGATACTCTCAAGCAATTTCTGGGGCGCTGATGTTTCTTTTCGAACGCATCACCATCATCGGCCTCGGGCTCATCGGCAGCTCGCTGGCACGCGCCATCAGGCAGCAAGAGCTATCCGGCACGCTTGTTGGCTGTGATCAGGATGAAGAGTCGCTACTCTATGCGCGCTCGCACAAGCTGGTGGATCTTGCGCTGCGTGATCCTGCCACTGCCGTGAAGCAATCCGATCTGGTGATTCTCGCTGTACCCCCAGGCAGCATGGGCGATGTCGCAAAACAGATGCGCCCAGGCCTTCGCAAAGGCGCGATTGTGATGGACACCGCCTCAGTGAAGCAGCCGGTGATTGAATCCATCAGCGCGCAGCTGCCGACCACGGTGGATTTCATTCCCGCTCACCCGATTGCCGGCAGCGAACATGCTGGCATCAGCGCTGGCCGCGCGGATTTATTTTCCGGCCGGCGTGTCATCCTCACCCCGGCGGAGCCACTTCAGGGGCGTATGCTGGAGCTCATGACGCGCTTCTGGCAAAGCCTTGGCGCACGCGTCGAGGGTGTGCCGCCGCAGCTCCATGACACCATCTACGCCCATATCTCCCATCTGCCGCAGCTGCTCGCTTTTGCCACACGCGGCATCGTTCCTTCTGGCGGCCGCGAAATACTCGAGCGTTTCACGCGCCTGCAGGCGTCGCCGCCGGCGCTCTGGGCGGATATTTTTCTGCTGAACCGCGAGCCGCTGCTCGCAGCGCTGGATCGCTACATGGATGCGCTATGGCATATTAAAAGCGAGCTATTGCAGGCGCCTAAGGATGAAGGTAGCCAAAGCGATGAAGCCATGGTGCGCAGTATGCTGCTACCGCGCATTCTGGCGGCGTGCCTTGTCACCACCGTCATGGAATGTGAAAAAAAGCTCGGCTTCAGTTTCTCGCGCTACAGCGGGCAGGGATTCAAGGATTTCACCGCGCCAGCGAGCGAAACGCCTGACGGGGATATCGAACAGATTTCGAACCACTACCTGTCCACCCTTGCCCTGCTTCAGCAGGTTCTGGACACGCTCAGCAAACTGCGCGAACTGCTTTCCGGCGGGCAGCTATCATCACTTTCCTCAGCGCTCAAATAGCCGCAAGGTCTGGTTGTGATCGCGCACATGCGCGTCATAAGCAAAGCCGAGAAAATGGGTCGCGCTGTAATCAGGGTGCGTGGCCGCATGCTCACCATATAAAATCGCTGTGCAGCCAGTATTGTGCGCGCATTCAAGATCAATATCGCTATCGCCGATAAACCACACATCTCTGGCGGGTTTAATCTGGGTTTTTTCAAACGCCATATGCACCGGGTCCACAAAGGGTTTATCGCGGCGCGCATCGTCCGCGCCCACCACATGGTCAAACCAGCTCTGCCAGCCAATATGCTGCACTTCCTGCCTCAGGTTTGGTCCTTTTTTATTACTCACCACCACGCAGTAAAGCCCCTGCTCCTTCACGCGCGCAAGCACTTCCTCAGCACGCGGAAGCGCTTCCAGCCGGTCGAGATGATGCTTGCGATAGTGGCGCTGATAGATCTCACCGGCCTGTTGCCAATGCTGCCCAAAAATTTCAGGGAATGAATCGCGCATCGATTTACGCACGCGGTTTTTGGTCTGCTCGAAGCTCCAGGGCTGCTGCCCCATTTCTTCAAACGTGGCCACCAGCGCGGCGTGGATAATCGGCCAGGTGTTCACCAGCGTGTTATCCCAGTCAAAAATCACTGCTCTTGGTTCAGTTAAGGTCATCGCGGCGAAATCCTGTGCTGGTGAAAACATGCTGGTCATAGAGCGCCTGAAGCTGGCGCGTCACGCTGCCAACCTCGCCGCTGCCGATTGGTTTGCCATCGAGCGATACCACCGGCAGCACATTAATGCTCGTTGAGGTGATAAATGCCTCGCGCGCGGCCATGGCCTCGGCGGGGCTGAAAGGCCGCTCGGTAACCTGAAAACCGCCGGCGCGTGCAAGCCCAAGCAGCACATCGCGGGTAATGCCGCCGAGAATGCGCTCATCGGCCGGGTGGGTAATGATATGGCCGTCATCATTCACAATATAGCTGTTGGAAACAGCGCCTTCGGTCATCATGCCGTCGGTCGCCACCAGCCACGCCTCGCGTGCGCCGCTTCTGGCGGCTTCCTGTTTTGCCAGCACATTGGCAAGTAGCGAGATGGATTTAATATCCCTGCGCGCCCAGCGCTGGTCAGGCTGGCTGATCACAGCAACGCCGCGCAGCACCTCAGCCGGTTTAGGAAATTTCGCCGCACCCACCGTCATCACCAGCGACGGCCGAGCCGATTTCGGAAAAGCGTGGTCACGCCGTGCCACCCCCCGGCTTATCTGCAGATACAGCCCGCCATGCTCGCGGTTGTTTCGGGCAATCAGCTCATCAATCACCAGCGCCAGCGCTGCGCGGCTCATCGGCGCGGCAATGGCCAGCGCTTTCAGGCTGCGTTCAAGGCGGGCAAAGTGCAGCTCGCCATCCAGCAGACGGCGATGATAAAACGCGATATACTCATAAATCCCATCAGAAAACTGATAGCCGCGATCTTCAATCGGCACCACCGCATGCGACTGCGCCACAAAACGACCATTCACATAGGCAATACGCGCCACAAATCCCCCTAATACCCCTCAATGTCTTTCATACCACCGCTCAGGAAGCGGCGGCCGTAATAGCCGAAATCGCGCGCGGCGTCATCATGGAAAAACATCAGATCATCATTCATCCGGCGGGCGATCTCGCCGTTGATATGTTTTTTGCGTGTCATCACGCCGACCATATCAAGAATAAACGGCAAGGTCGTATTCTCTTCAATTCGTGGGCGCCTGCCGCAGACAGCGAAGATACGCTCGAGCATCGCACGGTAGGTCAGCACCTCACCGCCGCTCACATTATACGCCTTGCCATAAGCGGCTTTGCAGTTCACCAGCTTCACCGCAGCGGAGCCAAGATCGTCCGCATGCACTGGCTGGCGTTTACCCACCGCCGGCGGGTAGACCGGCAGAAAATTGAGAAAACCAATCAGCTTGGCCAGCGAGGTCACATTCACATCCAGCCCCACACCATAGGTCATGGTTGGGCGCAGAATAGTACATTTCATACCCATCTGCGCGGTGCGCTCCAGCGTATCACGCTCGGCGCGCGCCAGCTTCTCCACCAGCCCCTGCTCATAACTATTGCGCGAGAGCACCTTGCCAAACACCGAGGTCGAGCCAAACGCAATCACCCGCGCCACCTCTGCCTGCTTAAGCAGTGCCAGCGTCGGCGGCAGGTGCCACAGCGGCGCGCAATGCACCACCACATCCACCAGATAGCCGTCAAGATGCAGTTCGTCATCGGTCAAATCGCCCTTCAGCCAGCGCAGATGCTCATGCTCAAAAGCAATCGGGTCGCTGCGGCTGATCGCCAGCACACCGGCGCCCGCGGCAATCATGTGTTTCACCACACTCAGGCCAACCTGGCTGGTCGCGCCGGTCACCAGCACCGTTTTACCGGCCAGTTCGCCGGTGACGGGCAGGTCAGCAAGGCCGGATGCCAGCACCATGAGCCGTTTATCGGCAATGCTGTGCGACATAGCGTAGCTCGGCCGCGCTTTCACACTCAGCCAGTAACGGGTGACGCGCCATGCCATCACCAGCAGCGCCGCCAGCCGCACCAGCAGCATCATCCCCGGCGGGTAGCCAGCTGCGAAATGCTTGGAAAAATAATGCACCACCCCGCGCATACGCTGCCATTCAAGACGATAACGTCTGCTGTTATCATTCGTATTCAGCCGGGTGACGCGTATGTTAGTAGCAAGCAATGTGCGGCCGCCAATACGGTGCACACGTTGGCACAAATCCATGCCAGCGCCACGCACCACATACGCCTCATCGAGCCCGCCAAGCTGCTGATAATCCTTGCGGCGCAAGCACAGGCAGGCGCCAGAAACCGCAGGCACCAGCTGCACCCCCGCACTAAGCTCGACAGGCGCTGGATTTTTTTTGCCAAAAGGCCATAGCCTTGCCAGTGCCGAGCGCGCAGAAAGAAGGCTGCGCGCTTGGTCGCCCATCAGCTGACCGCGTGCATTACGCGTGGCAGCGCCTACCAGCACCGCATCGCTATGCGACTCAAACGCAGCCATCATGGTTTCAATCGCCGCGGGCGGCAGCAGACAGTCAGGATTCAGTAGCAGCACATAATAGCCGCTGGCCTGCTGAACTCCGAGATTAGATCCTTTGGCATAGCCGACGTTCCCGTGGCCGCTCACCACCTTCAGGCGGCGCTCGGTCAGCGCGAGCTGGCGCAGCCGCGCAAGCACATCCGGCGGGTTTCCATTATCCACCACCACCAGCTCAGCAAGCTGTTTCTGCCTCAGCACACTGCTGATGGAGGCAAAAAGAATTGCCCCCGTGTGATACGACACCATCACAACGCTGGTCGTGGTCATGCGGCGCTCCATCTGGGTGGATTGGCACAATATTCCTGCCAGCTTAGCTGCTGGGTATCGCGCGCGGAAAGAACCGGATTTTGAACCGGCCACGCAATCGCCAGCGCCGCATCATCAAAACGAATACCACCCTCGCCCTCGCGGCGATACGGCGCATCAACTTTGTATACCACATCCGCCGGTTCATCGCCCATCACGCAGAAACCATGGGCAAACCCAGCGGGCACCCACAGCAGCAGACCGTTCATGTCCGAAAGCTCAAGGCCGACATGGCGACCAAATGTCGGTGAATGCGGCCGAATATCCACCGCCACATCAAAAATCCGCCCACGAGTCACCCCCACCAGCTTGCCTTGTGCCGGCTCGTGCTGATAGTGCAGCCCGCGCAGCACACCCGGCGCTGAGCGCGAGTGATTATCCTGAACAAAATCATGCGCAAGGCCATGCGCTGCCCACTGGCTGGCCTGAAAGCGCTCAACAAAAAAACCGCGCTCGTCCCCCAGCACATTCAGCTGAATCACCTTGAGGTCAGCGATCGGAGTATCAATCACGCGCATGGGAAAACTTCACCCTGAAACAAGCCTCAAGCCCGCACATCCATTCATCCATGGCGACTCCAAGAACCCGCTTTGCCTTCTCGCAGCTAAGCCGCGAGTTCTTCGGGCGCGCGGCTGGCACGGGGTAGTCAGAGGTCGCAATTGGCAGAACCTGCTGGCATGTCAGGCTGTAGTTCTGAACCGAATTCATGGCTCTGGCAAGCGTAAAAATTGCCGTCGCAAAGCCATGCCAGCTGGTTTCGCCGGCCGCCGCCAGATGATAAACGCCGCGAGGAAAAACCGGCTGAGAAAGTGCCGCCTCCAGCCCAGCCACCAGCTCGCGGGCAAACATCGGCACATAGGTTGGCGCGCCGATCTGATCCGCCACCACACGCAGCGTCTCGCGCTCTTTCATCAGCCGCAGCATGGTGTTAAAAAAGTTGTTGCCATGCGCGTCGTAAAGCCATGAGGTGCGAAAAATCAGATAATCACCACCGGCCTGCTCAATCAGCTGCTCACCCGCCAGCTTATGCGCGCCATAAGCATTCAGCGGCGCTGTCTGTTCATCTTCGCGGCGCGCGTGCTCGCCGCTGCCATCAAACACATAGTCGGTCGATACATGCACCAGCGGCAAGCCATGGCGCACGCACCATTGCGCCAGCTCGCCCACCGCCTCGGCATTGATACGCAGCGATATCGCCGCGCCTTCGCCCTGCGCCTTATCCACCTGCGTGTAGGCTGCGGCATTAATCACTGCATGCGGCCGCCCCTCGGCCAGCGCCAGCTCAAGCTGTTGTGTGAAGTCCGGCGCCATTAGATCAAGCTGCGGCAAGCCCACAAAACGCGCCTGCGAGCCCAGTTGCTCGCTCAGCGCCTGTGCCAGCTGGCCACCCACGCCCAGCACCAGATATCGGGCGGTCATACGCTGCCAAACTCGCGGGCAATGCTCGCAAGATAGGCGCCATAATCACTCTTGCCATAGGCGGCAATCAGCGCCTTAAACTGCGTAAGGTCAATCAAGCCGCGACGAAGCGCCACTTCTTCAAGACAAGCAATTTTCACCCCCTGACGCGCCTCAATAATCTGCACATAGTGTGCGGCTTGCATCAGCGCGTCTGGCGTGCCGGTATCCAGCCATGCCGAGCCGCGGCCAAGCAGCTCAACCTGCAATGCGCCACGCGCAAGATAGGCTTTATTGACATCCGTTATTTCCAGCTCGCCGCGCGGGGATGGCTTGAGTGATTCAGCAATCCTCACCACCTCTGCGTCATAAAAATAAAGCCCGGTCACCGCATAGTTGGATTTAGGCTGTTTTGGTTTTTCTTCAATCGAGAGGGCTTTGCCCGCAGCATCCATCTCCACCACGCCATAGCGCTCAGGGTCACGCACCTGATAGGCAAATACGCGTGCGCCCTCACGCAGGATGGCCGCCTCTTCAAGTCGCTTGGTAAGCGACTGACCATAAAAAATATTATCCCCCAGAATCAGGCACACCGGCGATCCGGCGATGAATTCACGGGCAATCAGAAATGCCTGAGCAATGCCTTCCGGCTTCGGTTGCTCGGCATAGTGCAGACGAAGGCCAAGCGCCGAGCCATCGCCAAGAAGTTCACGCATCAGGGGCAGATCGCGCGGGGTGGAAATAATCATCACCTCGCGAATACCCGCCAGCATGAGCACCGAAAGCGGATAAAACAACATCGGCTTATCATAAACCGGCAACATCTGCTTGCTGATGGCATTGGTCATCGGCGCAAGCCGTGTCCCAGCGCCGCCCGCCAGAATAATTCCCTTCATGCCGCCCTCCGGATGGCATCCACCCATGCGCGGTTATCCAGATACCAGCGAACCGTTGCCTCAAGCCCGCTCTCCAGCGTCATCTGCGGCAGGTAGCCAAGTTCACGCTGTGCCTTGCTATCATCAATCGCATAGCGACGGTCATGTCCGGGGCGATCCGCCACAAAAGTAATCTGCTGTGCATACGATACATTATCAGCACGCGGACAAAGCTTGTCCAGCAGCGCGCATAATTGTTTCACCATCGTAATATTCTGCGCTTCGGCACGGCCACCAAAATCATACACCTCACCTGTTTTGCCCTGCGCCAGCGCCAGAAGCAGGCCGCGGCAATGATCGCTGACATGAATCCAGTCGCGAACATTAAGGCCATCGCCATAAACCGGAAGCGGCTTGCCCGCCAGCGCAGAGTCAATCATGCGCGGAATCAGTTTTTCCGGGTGCTGGCGGGGGCCATAATTATTCGTGCAATGGGTGATAAGGCACGGCAGGCCGTAAGTTTCAAACCATGCACGTGCGAGATGATCCGCCGCTGCTTTCGATGCGGAATAAGGCGAGTTCGGCCGCATCGGCGAGGTTTCACTGAAAGCACCCGTAGCGCCCAGCGAACCATACACCTCATCGGTGGAAACCTGCAGCACACGAAAACCTTCTGGCGCCTGCGGCTGATAAGCGCGGCAAGCTTCCAGCAGCGAAAATGTGCCGAGGATGTTCGTATCCATAAAATCACGCGGGCCGCTGATGGAGTTATCAACGTGCGACTCCGCCGCCATATTCACCACCCAGCGCACGCGGTGTTCGCTGAGCAAACGCAGTACCAGCGACTGATCCCCAATATCGCCAACCACCAGCTGCCAGTTGCCGCGAATCCATTCCAGATTAGCGCGGCTGCCGGCGTAGGTAAGCTTATCGAGCACCACCACATGGTGTCCCGCCGCCACGCACGCGGCCACCATCGAGCTGCCAATAAAGCCAGCGCCGCCGGTGAGTAAAATGCTATGGCCTGCGCTCATCGTGTAAATACAATCGGCACAATAAATTCAATCATCTCGCCTGAGGGATAGTCTCTCGGCGCAGCAGGCACAGGATTCGCGCGACGCACAGTTTCAAGCGCAGCGCGATCCAGCTCCTCAAGGCCGCTACGCTTATCCAGTTCCAGAAAGCGAATATTACCGCGACGATCAATCCGGATGCGAACCGATGCCACCGCGCGCTCTGGCTGGCCACTCACCATCAGTTTTTCAGGCTTGAATTTATCAATCCATGAGGAAATCAGCTGCTCATAGCGCGTAATCATATCCGTGCCGTCGCTTGCTTCAAGCTGAGCCGGTTCGGCTTCACGCACATATTGCTTGGTTACCACTGACTGTACGGGGGCTGCCACAGCCACGCCCTCAGAGCGCATATCAAAAGGTTTGGCCTTCGCCATCGGTTTTTGAGTATTGGCTGGTGCTTCCTTTTTATTTTTCGGCGCCGGTTTCTCAACCACCTCCGTGCGATCATCGGTGCGCGCGGTGCTTTGAATATCACGTGCGATTTTCTCAATCACCTGCTCCACACCCGCAGCATTTGCCGATGTGCGGGGCATACTGGTGCTGCTATCATCCAGCGAAGCATCCTCTGTTTCAGCAAGTTTAAGGCTGAGCACACGTACCGGAATATCCACCACCTCATCGCGTGGCAGGCTGCGCCAGATACCATAGGCCGCACTGTGTATCGCAAGCGCTGCAAGCATCGCCAGAAAAAGATAACCATCATGAATTTTTTCGTGCGTCTCGCTGCGACGAGTCAGTAGTTGTATGATCCGCCGCGCCATACTCGCACGCCAGTTCAACCACAACGGCATCAGCGCATCAGTTCGCATCAATTCGCACCTGTCCAGATTGAGTGACAATCGATAAGTTTTTGCCGCCCGCTTTTTTGATAGCTTCCATCAACTCCACCACCCGGTTTGCAGGCACCTGTGCATCCGCTTTCACAGTGATAATTTTTCCGG
>CANHDY010000006.1 GCA_947459535.1 Rickettsiales bacterium
ACCAGCTCGCTGCCCTTCAGCGGCGGCAGGAGAATATCGATAATCACCCCCTGAATTTTGGAGAGCATCAGCGAGGAAGAAGTATTGGCGAAGGCGTTCTGCACCATCGCCATCATGATGAGGCCGGGGGCAATGAATTGATCATAAGGCACACCATCAATCAGCCGCTCCTGCCCGCCCAGCGCCAGCATCAGCACCGCAAGAAAGAGCAGCGTGGTGATGACCGGTGCGATAATCGTCTGATTCCATACCTTACCAAAGCGCCAGATTTCGCGCTTGCATAAGGTATAGATGCCGATGGTGTTCATATAAAATCCCGTGAGCCACGCATGTGGCTGCACGGGATCTATAATCTTGGATAGAATCCTGCGCAATCGCTTTCGCGATTCGCAGGATTTAGTATTATCGCCTTTCGCCAATGAAGCGCAGGATGTAGATAAAGATATTGATGAAGTCCATGTACAGGCTGAGTGCGCCCATGATGGAGGCTTTGGCCATCGCTTCCGCGCTGCCCGCCACCTGATAATACATGGCTTTGATGCGCTGGGTGTCATAAGCGGTCAGCCCCACGAAGATCAGCACACCAATCACTGAGGTCGCAAACATCAGCGCCGAGCTTTGCAGGAAGATGTTCACGATCGAGGCGATGATCAGACCGATCAGACCCATCATCAGGAATGAACCCCAGCCGGAGAGGTCTTTTTTCGTGGTGTAGCCATACAGGCTCATGCCGCCGAACATCCCCGCCGAAATGAAGAAGGCGCGGGCAATCGACTCACCGGTATACATCAGGAAAATAGAGGTGAGCGACAGCCCCATGAGAACCGCAAAGCTCCAGAACGATATCTGAAGCGTGCTCGTGCTCATGCGGTTAATGCCGAGCGACATCCACAGCACCATGCCCAGCGGCGCAAACGCCACCAGCCAGCCAAGGCCGGTCATGCCTGCCATCTGGCCGGTTTCTGTCACTTGATAGAGCGCGGAAAGCACCGCCGGAGAATTGGCGGCGAACAGCGCCGTGATACCAGTCAGCGCCAGCGCGCTGGCCATGTAGTTGTAAATCTTGAGCATGTAGCTGCGCAGCCCCATGTCATAGGCAGCTGCCTGTGACTGGCCGTAATCTACGGTGCTTACTTTTGCGAACGGATCGCGTAAATTCATGATATTCCTCCTAAGGTTAAACCGTCATGCCGGCATGTACCGGCATCCAGCTTTATTCAAGCCACACTATTATATGGTAGCGCGCCTGACCATTTCAACCAAAACCGGACAGAAGACCCACTTTTTTTGTAGGCTATTCGTTTTTACTTGATTTTAGGGGTAAAGCCCTCTAACAACCTACCTCCCTATCGTCGGGCGAGGCATTGCCTTGGCGGTAAGTTTTTGAGTTGTTTCCGTTCGCGTCTGCTGACGCTCACATGAAACAAGCTCAGGGCTGGTCGGCCTGCTGGCCTCCGGCCTGGTCACTAAATTTTTGAAAGGAACGAAAATGCCCAAACTGAAGACCAAATCAGGTTGCAAGAAACGCTTTAAGTTTACTGCAACCGGCAAAGTCGTCGCTCCCCAGGCTGGCAAACGCCACGGCATGAGCAAACGCACCAACCGCTTCATTCGCAATGCACGCGGTACGACCATCATGGATGAGTCGGATCAGCACCGCATTGTTCAATACATGCCGTACGGAGGATAAATCGCCATGGCACACGCAAAATCTGGCGCAAACCGCGCACGTCGTAAAAAAATTCTCAAAATGGCGAAGGGCTATTATGGCCGTTCGAAAAACTGCATCACGATCGCCCGCGAGAAGGTCGAAAAAGGCCTGCGCTATGCGTACCGCGATCGCCGCACCAAAAAACGCAATTTCCGCAGCCTGTGGATCCAGCGCATCAACGCTGGTGTTCGCGAACACGGCATGGTCTATTCGCAGTTCATGAATGGCCTGCTTAAAGCGGGGATTGAAGTGGATCGCAAGGTACTTTCTGACCTCGCCACCCACGAACCAGCTGCCTTCAAAACGCTGGTGGATCAGTCCAAAGCCGCGCTGAAAAAAGCCGCTTAGTTGTCTTTGCGAGGAGGGCTCTTGCCCGACGAAGCAATCCAGCCTACAACACTGGATTGCTTCGCTTCGCTCGCAATGACGGATTGATACCATGACCGACATCTCCACGCTTCGCACCGAATCGCTTGCTGCCGTTGCTGGCTGCGCATCTTCGTCTGCGCTGGAAGATCAGCGCGTGGCGCTGCTTGGCAAAAAAGGCAGCATCACCGAAGCACTGAAAACACTTGGGCAGGCGACGCCCGAAGAGCGCAAAACTCTTGGCGCTGAGCTGAATAAGCTCAAAACCGACATCGCGGACGCGATTGATGCTAAAAAAACGCAGCTTGCGCGCGCCGAACTGGACGCGCGCCTTGCGAGCGAAACCATTGATGTGACGCTGCCCGCCGCCCCGGTGCCGCAGGGCAGAATCCACCCCGTGAGCTACGTGATGGAAGAGATCACCGCCATTTTCGCGCAGATGGGGTTTCATGTCGCGGATGGGCCGGATATTGAGGATGATTACCACAATTTTGATGCACTTAATATTCCCGCCAGCCACCCGGCGCGGCAGATGCATGACACTTTCTATTTGAAAGTGTCGGATGACGGATTACGGATGACGGATGACGCAGCGAACACATTTCGTCAACCGTCAACCGTCAACCGTCCACTGCTTCGCACCCACACCTCGCCTATTCAAATCAGAACAATGAAGGGCGGCAAACCACCGTTTCGCTTCATCGCTCCGGGCAGCACCTATCGCTGCGACTACGATCTCACCCACACCCCGATGTTTCATCAGATCGAAGTGTGCATGATTGATAAAAATGTGCATATGGGGCATCTCAAAGGCTGCATCCATGATTTTCTGAAAGCGTTTTTCGAGCTGGATGAAGTGCCGCTGCGTTTCCGCCCCAGCTTTTTCCCCTTCACGGAGCCTTCCGCCGAAGTGGATATTGGCTGCAAGCGCTCGCAGGGCGAGCTGAAGATCGGCGAAGGCTCGGATTGGCTTGAGGTGCTCGGCTGCGGCATGGTGCACCCGAATGTGCTGAAAAACTGCGGCATTAATCCCGATGAGTGGCAGGGGTTCGCGTTTGGCATGGGGGTGGAGCGCCTCGCCATGCTAAAATATGGCATTCCTGATCTGCGCACCTTCTTTGAAAGCGATGCGCGCTGGCTGAAACATTACGGGTTCGCGCCATGAAATATTATTTTGTCATTCCTGCGAAAGCAGGAATCCAGCAGCGCCACGTCTGTGGCGCAATAAATAAAGACTGGATCCCCGCTTCCGCGGGGATGACGGGAGTAACGCTATGAAATTCACCTTGAGCTGGCTTAAAGACCATCTGGAAACCACGGCATCCATCAGTGAGATTGCACAGAAGCTGACCGCCATAGGACTTGAGGTGGAGCAGATTATCGATCGCAGCGAAAGCCTGAAGTCGTTCACGGTGGCACATATTCTCGCCGCCGAAAAACACCCGCAGGCAGATAAGCTGCGCGTTTGCAAAGTGGCGTCGGACGCCGGAGAATTGCAGATTGTCTGCGGCGCGCCCAATGCCCGCGCCGGCATCTATGTGGCGCTGGCTAAGGAAGGTGCGCTGATTCCCCGTGATGGATTTGTCATCAAAAAAACAAGCATCCGCGGTGTGGAATCAAACGGCATGCTGTGCTCGGCGGATGAACTGCAGATCGGATTCCCCCCCTCTGCCCCCCCCGCAAGCGGGGGGGATGAAAGGGGGGGCATCATCGAGCTGCCGGAAAGCAACATAGGCACCCCGATTGCTGAGGTGCTGGGGCTTTCTGACCCGGTGATTGATATCGCCATCACCCCCAACCGCGCGGACTGTCTTGGTGTTCGCGGCATTGCCCGCGATTTAGCGGCAGCCGGGCTGGGCACGCTCAAACCACTCGCCCCCATCAGCAGCGCAGAAGCTGGCGGTGAATCCCCCATCGGCATTACCATTGAAACCGCGAGCTGCCAGCAATTTATCGGTATTACTATCCGTGGTGTGAAAAATGCCCCTTCTCCGAAGTGGCTGGCGCAGCGCCTGGAAGCCATCGGCCAGAAACCGATTTCGGCGCTGGTGGATATCACCAACTATTTCACTTTCGACCTTGGGCGTCCGCTGCATGTGTATGATGCGGATAAGCTGAAAGGGCATCTTACCGTGCGCGGCGCGACTGCCGGTGAGCCGCTCCATGCGCTGAATGACAAGCACTACGAGCTTGAGGAAGGCATGTGCGTGATTGCTGATAGCTCCGGCGCGGTGGCGCTCGGCGGCATTATCGGCGGCATGGCCACCGGCTGCGACCTCAGCACCCAGAACGTGCTGCTTGAAGTGGCGCTGTTTGATCCGGCGCATGTGGCGGCGAGTGGCCGCGCGCTGCAGATTGAATCTGATGCACGCTATCGTTTTGAACGCGGGCTGGATGTGGCGTTTCTTGAAGAAGGCGCAAGGCGCGCAGCGGCGATGATTCAGTCGCTATGCGGCGGCGCAGCCGCAAGGCCAGTCATCGCGGGCAAAACTCCAAATTGGCAGCGCATCATTGCCTTCAACCCCGAGCGCGTAAAAACCCTCGGCGGTGTCGATATTTCAGCAGAAACCAGTTATGGTATTTTAGAAAAGCTTGGTTTTACCGTCATCCGCCATCCGTCATCCGTCGTCCCGCCCAGCTGGCGCGCGGATGTGGAAGGCGAGGCAGATCTGGTCGAAGAGATACTGCGCATCCACGGCTATGACCACATTCCGGCAAGCCCCCTGCCCGCTGCCGGCTTCAACACCAGCGCCGCACGAACTCCCGCGCAGCTGCGCGTGCTTGCAGCGCGCCGGGCGGCGGTCATGCTTGGCTATGATGAAACCTGTCATTACTCCTTCATTTCTGAAAAACAGGCGAAGGATTTTGGCGGCCAGAAGCCCCAGCTGGTGCTGCAAAACCCGATCTCTGCCGATTTAAGCGTGATGCGCCCCAGCCTGCTGCCCGGCCTGCTTGCCAGCGCCCGCAGCAATATCAGCCGCGGCATCAGCGATCTTGCGCTCGCCGAGCTTGGGCTGACATTTCATGATATCGGCGAAAAAGGTCAGCAGATGGTGCTCGGCGCGCTGCGCGCCGGCCGCAGCAAACATTATGTGTATGGCGCTCAGTTTCAGGAAAAGCGTGATTTACTATCCGCCTATGACGCCAAGCGCGAGGCGCTGTTTGTGCTGTCGCAGCTCGGCGTGATGAAGGCCGACATCACCACGAGCGCGCCCGCATGGTACCATCCCGGCCGCAGCGGCGCGCTGACACTCGGCGGTAAAATCATTCTCGGCTATTTTGGCGAGCTGCACCCGGCGCTGCTCAGCGCGCATGACATCAATGAACCGGCAGTTGCTTTTGAAATTTTCCTTGGCGCGATTTTCGAACCGCGCGCAAAAGGCAAAATGAAACCCGCGCTGAAACGTTCGGACTTCCCAGCCGTGGAGCGCGACTTTGCTTTCATCGTGGATCAGAAACTTCCTGCGGCGGACATTGAAAAAACCATCCGCGCCGCGGATAAGCAGCTCATCACCGAGGTGCAGCTGTTTGATGTGTATAGCGGCAAAGGGGTGGATAACGGCAAAAAATCGGTCGCCATCCGCGTGACGCTGCAATCGTTTGAGCGCACGCTGACCGAGGAAGATATCGCCGCCGCCTCGCGCCAGATTCTGCAGGCCGCTGGCAAGTTTGGCGGCGTGCTGCGGCAATGACGCCCCACTACTGGCAAAAAGCCAAGCATCATCTTTCCACACACGATCAAGTGCTAAAAAAAATCATCGCGAGCTATGATGGCGAAGCGCTTTCGATTCGCGGCGATGCGTTTTACACCCTCGCCCGCTCGATTGCCGGACAGCAGATTTCGGTGAAGGCCGCCGACAGCATCTGGGCGCGCTTTGAAAAAGCCGCTAAAAAAATTACGCCTGCTTCGATTCAAAAACTTGATGTCCAAACGATGCGCGCCTGCGGATTCTCAGCAAGCAAAGCCGCCTACATGCACGCGCTGGCGGAGCATTTTGTAGCGAACAGGAAGCTGATTGCGCGCTGGCCGGAGATGGAGGATGAGGCAATTATCGATGAGCTCACCACCATCAAAGGCATTGGCCGCTGGAGCGCGGAAATGTTTCTGATTTTCGCTCTGGGACGGCCGGATGTGTTTCCGGTGCTGGATATTGGCCTGCAGAAAGCTGTGGCACTGCATTATCACGGTGGCCAGCGCCTCACTCCCAAACCGCTGCTGGCTTACGGCGAGCGCTGGCGGCCGTATCGCTCGGTTGCGACATGGTATTTATGGCGCGCGCTTGACCCGGTGCCGGTCGCGTATTAAAGCTTGTTTAATAGCTTATTAATCCATCTTTGCTAAGCATGTGTGGATGTATTTTGATCGGGAGGAAATAATGTCGCAGGCGCGCAATTTTTTACTTACATTCGTCAGCTTGGTGGCCCTCAGCGGCGCAAGCGACGCAGCGCAATCTAAGCGTGCGTGCTGCACTGGCAAAGAAAACCCGAGATGGTATGCAGGTCTTTCAGGCAGCGTTGTGTTCCTTGACGATGTTGATATTGGAACCCAAGTTACCAACGCCAGCACTGGCAATCAGTTTCGTACCATCTCCCTTGACATTGGCTATGGCGTTGGCGGCGTGGTTGGTTATCGTATTTTTCCGAATATCAGCACTGAGCTTGAAGTCATGTATCGGCAGAATGAAACGGATAAGTTCGGTTCCGACCCCGTAACACCGCAACCGGGTTTTTATACTGCCCAAAAATCTGTCGCTGTGATGGGCAACCTGATGTATAGCTACAGGCAGCTGGAAAGCTGGTATCCGTATGCTGGCGTGGGCGCCGGTATGGTGAATGTCAAAGCTCCTTTTTATGTAACCAACGGTGCGGAAACGCTCACATTCAAAGATTGGCTCTTTGGCTATCAGTTCATGACAGGCATCGGCATTCCTATTCGCGGCACTCCGTTTGAATTCAATGCTGGCTATCGTTTCATGAAAACGGAGCAAGGCGAGCGCCGCTCTGTCACAACCTCCGATGTTTTCACTTTTGACAATACCACCCATAATGTTGATGTCGGCTTTAAGATGAATTTTTAGCCGCTGGGGCTAGTATTTCTGCTCATCTGATGGTTGCAGCCTACGAAAAGCTGGTGTATGGCTTCGGCAATCTTTAACTGGCATTGACATTATGATCCCTCGCTATTCCCGCCCCGACATGACCGCCATCTGGAGCGATGACACACGTTTTCGCATCTGGTTTGAAATTGAAGCCCACGCCTGCGACGCGCTAGCGAAGCTGGGTGTGATCCCTAAAGAAGCGGCCGAGACCATCTGGAAAAAAGGGCGGTTTGACGCTCAGCGTGTGCATGAAATCGAGCGCACCACCAAGCATGACGTGATCGCGTTCCTCACCAACGTGGCGGAGCATGTCGGCGCGGAGGCGCGCTTCCTGCACCAGGGCATGACCAGCTCCGATGTGCTGGATACCTGCCTTTCCGTGCAGCTGGTTCGCGCGACCGATATTCTGCTTGCTGATATGGATGCGCTGCTTAGCGCCATCAAGCGCCGTGCCTATGAGCACAAAGACACGGTCTGCGTTGGCCGCAGCCATGGCATCCACGCCGAGCCGGTGACGTTTGGCCTGAAGCTCGCCACCTACTACGCCGAGTTTTCGCGCTGCAAAGAGCGTCTGATTGCCGCGCGAAAGGAAATTGCCACCTGTGCGATTTCCGGCGCGGTGGGCACCTTTGCCAATATCGATCCGTTTGTGGAACAATATGTCGCGGAAAAAATGGGGCTTACGATTGAGCCTGTGTCAACGCAGGTCATCCCGCGCGATCGCCATGCGATGTATTTTGCAACACTGGGGGTGATCGCCAGCAGTATGGAGCGGCTTGCCACGGAAATTCGCCACCTGCAGCGCACCGAAGTGCTCGAAGCGGAGGAATATTTTTCGCCCGGCCAGAAAGGCTCTTCGGCCATGCCGCACAAGCGCAACCCGGTGCTTTCTGAGAACGTGACCGGCCTTGCGCGCATGGTGCGCAGCTATGCGCTGCCTGCGATGGAAAACGTCGCGCTGTGGCATGAGCGTGATATTTCGCATTCTTCGGTGGAGCGTATGATCGCGCCGGATGCCACGGTGACGATGGATTTTGCACTGAATCGCCTGACGAGTATCATCGATCAGCTAGTGGTCTATCCCGATCAAATGGCGGAAAACATGAATATGCTGGGCGGCCTTGTCTTTTCGCAGCGTGTACTGCTGGCGCTGACGCAGGCCGGGGTCTCGCGCGAAGACGCCTACACACTGGTGCAACGCAACGCCATGAAAGTGTGGGATTTTGGCAAAGACTTCCTCACCGAGCTATCAAGCGATGCCGATGTCACCGCACGCATCAAGCCCGCTGAACTGGCCAAACTCTTTGACCTTGGCTACCACACCAAACATGTGGATACGATTTTCAAGCGGGTTTTTGGGTAATGCGTAAATCCTGCGGCGAGCATAGCGAGAGCGCAGGATCCCGTGCTGCTGCTTCGCAGCCCACGGGATTTTTACTACACCCCACTCTAGCAAGCGATACGCTCGTGATTGGCGACCTACTGGCCTGCCGCCTGCTGCTGATGAACAACTCCAGCTTTCCATGGGTGATTCTGGTGCCGCGAAAAGATGGGCTTCGCGAGCTGTTTGACCTCAGCGCGGAGGATTACACGGCGGTGATGGCGGAAGTGCGTTTGGTCAGCGAAGCTTTCGCCAGCGAAACCCGCGCCGATAAAATGAATATCGCGGCGCTAGGCAACATGGTGCCGCAGCTGCATATCCATATCATCGCACGCTATAAAAGTGATGCTGCGTGGCCAAACCCTGTGTGGAATTCAGGCATCGCTGCAACGCCTTATCATGCGTCTGAACTCAGCGAAAAACTGGCTCAGCTGAGGACGATTTTCAACATTACAAAGATGTAATATTTTTTCCATAGCACCGTCATCGGCGCGCTGCTAAAACATATTTGTCTTTAATAACAAAGACAATCTTTAACCTCTCTTTTTCAAAGGATTACCCCATGAACAAGACTCTCGCTCTCGTTGCCGCTCTCGGCCTCGTTGCTGCTCCTGCTTTCGCTGCTCCGGAAGCTCCTGCTAAAGTAGTTAAGGAAGAAGCTGCTAAAGCCGCTCCTGCTGCTGCTAAAGAAGAAGGCAAAAAAGAAGAAGCTAAAAAAGAAGAAGCTGCTAAAGACGCTGCGAAAGCCGCTCCTGCAGCTGGCGAAGCCAAAAAAGAAGAAGCGAAACACTAATCGTTTCCCTGAATCTTTTGGATTCAAAAACCCGTGGGGCTATGGTTCCACGGGTTTTTTACTGCCCATGGCACTTTTTTCTTGCTTTTTCTCCCCCTAGTGCCTATCCCCTTTACTCCTTGGTTCAGCCTGCTTTCGGAATAAACGCAAGGTCCCCGCTTCCGCGAGGACAGTTGATTTTCTAAGCAGTTTGCTGCTAAGAAAATCTAACTGGCTCGGTAGCTCAGCGGTAGAGCAGGGGAATCATAATCCCTTGGTCGGGGGTTCAAATCCCTCTCGAGCCACCATCCTACGCCCTAACGGGCTTTGGATGGCGCCGCCCCCTTCTTTTCCATCCTATGGTTTCGCCCACCGCGCATATGTGGTAAGATGAAGCCATGCGCTATTTTCTTTTAGTGCTGATGCTTGCCAGCTGTACCAGCCCCTACAAGGACTGGGAGAGCTATAGCGCGGCCAGCAGCGCCGCCGCGCCAGCCTCCTCCTGCTCTACACGGCTGACACTCGGCGGCGGGCTCTCCACACGCTGCCCCTCCCCCCCGCCTGCCGCCGCCACCACACCGACAAAATAATTGGCATTTACAGCCCAATATTGTACACCGCTCGCGAGCTCATTTTCAGGAAAAACACCATGACCAACATGCTGCGCCTTGCCGCCATTCAGATGAAATATGCAGGCACTCCCAAAGCAAGCCTTGCGCATGCGCTCGATATGCTCGGCGACGCGGCAGCTAAAGGCGCGCAGGTGGCATGCCTGCCGGAACTGTTCCTCACGGATTATTTCTGCCAGGGGCTGGATAGCAGTCGTTTTGACCTTGCCGAGCCAGCAGACGGCGCCACCACACAGGCGCTCTCTATCCTTGCAAAAAAAACCGGCATGGTCATCGTCAATTCCATTTTTGAAAAAGCCGCCGAGGGGCTGTATTACAACACCGCAGTGGTGATTGATAAAGACGGCAGCACCGCTGGCATTTACCGCAAAATGCACATTCCCCACGACCCGCTGTTTGAAGAAAAATATTACTTCACGCCCGGCGATCTTGGCTTTAAGGCACACGCCACCAGCGCCGGCAAGCTGGGCACGCTCATCTGCTGGGATCAGTGGTATCCCGAAGGCGCGCGCCTCACCGCCATGCAGGGCGCACACACCCTCTTCTACCCCACCGCCATCGGCTGGCATCCTTCCGAGAAGCGTGAGTGGGGCGAATCGCAGGTCGATAGCTGGATCACCATCCAGCGCGCCCACGCGATTGCGAGCGGCGTGTTTGTGTGCGCCGTAAACCGTATCGGCCACGAAATTCCGCCGCAGGGTGGCGATGGCCTTGAATTCTTCGGCAATTCCTTCATCTGCGATCCGTATGGCCGCATGCTCGCCCACGCATCGCATGACAAAGAGGAGGTGCTGATTGCTGAGGCCGACCTCTCGCTGGTGGAGCATAAGCGCCGCAACTGGCCGTTTTTCCGCGACCGGCGTGTGGATGCATATGCGGGGCTGACGTCCCGGTGGACGGATGACAGATGACGGATGACAAAAAGAAATATAAAGCTGTTAAATCTTTCGAGGATATTGAGGTATTTCGGCGTGCTTATAAAATCTCACTGATTGTCCATAAAACCAGCCTAACCTTTCCACAAATCGAGCAGTATGCACTAGGCGACCAAATTCGTAGAGCGAGTAAATCTATCTGTGCAAATATTGCGGAAGGCTACGGAAAACAAAAGCAATCACCTGCAGAATTTAAACGTTTTCTCCTGATGTCATTAGGATCCAGCGATGAAATGAGAGTATGGTGCAGATATTGCTATGATCTGGGCTATATTGTAGAAAATTCATGGCAAGAATGGCGTAATGAATACGCTACTATTTCTCGCATGTTACAGGGGTTGATCAATCATCTATGAACTTGTCATCTGTCATCCGTCATCCGTCATCCTACAGAATGCCCGCCGAGTGGGAGAAGCAAGCCGCCATCTGGCTCGCATGGCCGCATAATAAAGAAGACTGGCCGGATAAGTTTGAGCCGATTCCCTGGGTGTATGCGGAAATTATTCGCCATATCGCACGCTCGCAAATGGTGCGCCTCGTGGTGCAGAATGACAAAGAACAAAAACGCGCCACCGACGTGCTGGAGCGCGCCGGCGTGAACATGAAACACATCAAGTGGCATGTGATTCCCACCGATCGCATCTGGCTGCGCGATAGCGGCCCGATTTTTGTAAAGCCGGTGGACGGTGGACGGTGGACGGCTGACAAGAAAAAACAATCGCCGTCATCCGTCATCCGTCATCCGTCATCCGTTATGCTCGACTGGCGTTTTAACGCGTGGGCAAAATACCCCAACCACAAAAAAGATGATTTAGTTCCGGAGAAAATTTTTGAATATTTTCGTCATCGCCCGAATCGCCATGGCGATTCTAGGGCGATCCAGCTGGATTCCCCTAGAATTTTGCAAAAGCAAAATTCGGGGAATGACGTGACTATCATCCAACCGATGCACAAAGGAAAGCGCGTGGTACTGGAAGGTGGCTCTATCGACGTGAACGGCAAAGGCACGCTCATTACAACTGAGGAATGTTTGCTCTCCAAAATCCAGTGCCGCAACCCGGGCTTTACGTGTGATGATTATGCTGAGGTGTTTGCAACCTATCTTGGCATTGATCAGATCATCTGGCTTGGAAACGGCATTGTCGGCGATGATACGCACGGCCATGTCGATGACATCACGCGCTTTGTGAAAGCCGATACGATTGTCACGGTGGTTGAGAAAGATAAGCGTGATGACAATTACAGCCTACTGCAGGATAACCTGAAGCGCCTGAAAAAAGCACGCGACGCGAAGGGTAACGCCTTTAACATTATTGAGCTGCCCATGCCACGGCCAGTAGTGTTTGAAGGCCAGCGCCTGCCTGCCTCCTATGCCAATTTCCTCATCTGCAACGAGGTCGTGCTGGTGCCGACCTTTAACGACCCCATGGATAGAATTGCGCTCAATATTCTGGCCGAGTGCTTTCCGAAGCGCGAGGTGGTGGGTATTCATGCGGTGGATCTCGTCTGGGGGCTGGGCACCATCCACTGCATGAGCCAGCAGGAACCTGCGTGATGCGCTTACTTGCAACGAGCTGGCGGGTGTTTCGCAGCGCTGTGGCGAATACGGTGAATCATGACGGCATCGAGCATGCTGGCTACCTTGCTTTTCTTGGCCTGCTCGCGCTGTTTCCTTTTTTAGTGTTCATGGTGTCGGTGATCGGGTTTATCGGCCAGGGTGAAGCGGGCGAGCGCCTGATCGCCGAGGCGCTTTCGGTGCTGCCCGAGCACGTGACCGCCGCGCTGAAGCCTCGCGTGGTTGAGATTATTTCTGGCCCGCCACAAGGGCTGCTGACGGTCGCGATTCTGGGCGCCATCTGGACAGCATCCTCCGCTGTGGAGGGCATCCGCACTGTGCTGAACCGCGCCTACCATGTCACCACGCCGCCGGCCTACTGGCTGAGGCGTAGCCTGAGTGTGCTGCAGCTGCTCATTTTCACCGCCATTTTAATCACTGCCATGCTGGCGCTGGTCTTTCTGCCGATTGTACTGGCCAACATTGAGCGCTGGCTCGGCATCGCGCTGATGGATGGCAGCGACCACGAGCTGGGGCGTCTTGTCATCTGGCTGGCGGTGGGCGCGATTTTTGCCGCTGTCAGCACTATTTATTACACCATCCCTAACATCAAGCAGAGTTTCATCGCGGTGTGGCCGGGGGCGCTGGTGGTGGTGGTGCTGTGGCTTTCTGCAGCGAACCTCTTTACCATGTATCTTTCGAATTTTAATCAGGTCAATCTGATTTATGGCAGCTTGGGCGGCATCATCGCCGCGCTGCTGTTTTTTTATATCTGTAATGTGATTTTTATTTTCGGCGCCGAACTGAATTATGAAATCACCCGCGCACTTGGGCTTCGTGTAGTAGAGCGTGAGCATGGCGCTGATCGTTGACAAAACATCCACGCAAAGGAGCGCATCACACAGGCAAACATGGCTGGCGGTGATTGGGATGGCTGCGGGCTTTTTTCTGCTCGGCTTTGGCGATCGTTTAAGCGAAATCATACCGCGCGAGCGAGCCAGCGATTTTGCCATGCACCTGATTGCATTACTGCTTGCGATACCGATTGCAGCCTCGGCCGTGCTGTGGTGGAAAAAATACCCCCCCGCTCGTGTGCTGGCAGTGGCGGTGGCGGGCGGGCTATTTGCTTTCACCCTGCTGCCGCCAAACCTTGGTGGCACGCTTGGTGTCGTAGAGCAGCTTGTCTGCAGCGCAGGTGCTGCGTTGTTACTGGTGTCGCTCTGCCGCGCCAGCTTTTTCAGGCGAGTTGCCATACGCGCCATGCCGTGGGTGCTGGTGCTTATGCGCGTGCCGGTATGGTGGTGGATTGGCGGCCTGTTTGTGCTTTTTCTGGCGCTCACCATCAGCCTGTCATGGTATCTGTTTGAGTTCCGCCCGTCTTATGATGATTCACTGGTGCAATATATTCAGGGTAAAATTTACGCGCAGGGCAAATTTTTCATCACCCACCCGCTGCAGGAATTTTTTGTCACCAAGCTGATGATTAACGGCAGAGAGCAGTGGTATTCCATCTGGCAGCCGCTGCATGCGTTTTTTATTTCGCTGGGGTTTCGCGTGGGTGCGCCGTGGCTCACCAACCCCATGCTCGGCGCGCTCAGTCTAGTTGCGATTTATTTCCTCGCGCTGCGCGTCACCGATGAGAAAACCGCCCGCCTCGCTGCGCTTTTAACACTGCTGTGTCCGTTTGTTTTCTTCATGTCGTCGGAATACATGGTGCATGCCACCTCCCTGCTCTTTTCGGCGCTATTTCTGTGGTTCTTTTTTGAAATGCGCCATGCGATTCAGCATCACAATCAAACTGATGCTGTCTGTTTTGGGCTGCTGGTCGGGCTGGCCATCGGCATGGTGTTTCTGATTCGGCCGCTGACGGCTGTCGGCGTGATGGTGCTGTTTGTCTTTTTCTTTCTCTACGAACTCTGGAAAAACCCGAAAGCCCACCTGCCATCCATGCTGGCAATTGGCCTTGGCTTTGCGGTGTGTGGCTGCATTCAGGTGTGGTATAACCTGAACACCACCACAGAGTGGTGGCAGGCACCTTACATCAAAGAACATGAGCGCGGCCTGCCCGGTTTTGAGCGTGGCCATACCTGGCTGATCGGCCTGTTGAAAGGCCAGCGCGAGTGGCAGCTGCTCAACCATGCCATGTTTGAGTGGTTTGTGCCCTCCACGCTGTTTGTGCTGATTGCCTGCCTGACGCCGATGAAAAATACCGCGCTACGGCTGCTGGCGGCACTGCTTGTCGCCTACAGCATGGTGAACATGTATAACCGCTTTATCTACCATATCTTTGGCCCACGCTTCATCTATGAGCTTGCGCCCGCCATCATCGTCCTCACCGCCTATGGCATGATGAAGCTTCCGGCGCTGCTTCGGCTTCACCATGTGCGCCTGGCCAGCGGCAAGCGCGTGGTGCAGGCCTCACTGCTGATCACGGTGATGGCAACTTTTGCTACCGGCTGGGCAGATAAAATACCGCCTGTTCTGCGCATGTATCAGAACTACGTGCAGAACAAACCAAAATTTGTGCGAATGATCATGGAAGAAGCAAAAAAACCTGCCCTGGTCTTTATTGAGCGTCAGCGCCCAAAAACTGCAGCGCGGCAACGCCCGGGCCCAAACAAATATCTGTGGGTTGCGTTTTTAAACCCGCCAACGCCAAATTCACCGATCATTGTCGCGCGCGATTTAGGCGACCGTCGCAACCGCGAGCTCATGAAATACTATCCTAACCACACGCCTTACCTTGAATATAAAGGCCGACTCTTCCCCATCGATCGGCGAAGCGGCACTGCGCGCGAAGTGCGCGAAAAACAGCGTAGGGAAAACAGTCTTTCAAAACAGGCGGTGCGCCCGGGCATTGATGCCCCCATCACACCAGCGCCGCAAGTTTCCCCAGATAATGCAGATATAAAAACGCCAGCGCAATAGCCACGCCATACGGCACTGATTCGCCTTCTTTGAGAATACGGGGAAGCACCTTGATTGACTTGATATGCGGAATCAGCTTGCGAATTATCCATAGAGCAGCTGCCAGCAAACCACCAAGAATTGCAGTCACAAAAATAAATTCAAGTAGCGATGACCAGCCAACCCACAACGCGCAAACTGTGATAAGTTTAATGTCGCCCCCGCCCATCAGCCTCAGCGCAAACACCACGTAGCCCACAAGGAAAACAATAGCAGCGCCGGCAAGCGCCATCATCCAGTCGATCTGGTGTGGGCTGATGAGCACCGCTACCGGATAAAGCACGAGAATAGAGGCGACCAGCCAGTTGGGGATGATATAGCGCGTGACGTCAAACGCGATGACAGCTATCATGCTGAAAATGATGTATAGGCCAATAGCAGTCATAAAACCCCCTGTTTTTTGCAGATTATCAGCCAGTTCTTAACCAGAGATTAACGGGCTCTATGCTATGATAAAAACTAGGATTCACACCATGCTGAACCTGTTGCTGTCACTGCTTTTACTCTATGCTGCGTTGCTGGCAGGCATGTATGTGTTTCAGCGCTTGCTGATGTATCACCCAGCCAGCGCGATGGGCACGCCAGCGCAGCACGGGCTGACTGAATTTTCAGAACATTTTATCACAACACCTGACGGCGAGACGCTGCAGCTATGGTATCGCGCAGCGGGCGGCGCGCTTCCAACCGTGCTGTATTTTCATGGCAATGCCGGCAATATCGCCGGACGCGCCGGCATCTTTGAGGCGCTTGCGGCGCGCGGTTTTGGCGTGGCGGCGCTCAGCTATCGCGGCTATGGTAAAAGCAGCGGCCAGCCCAGCGAGCAGGGTTTATATCGCGATGCCGCTGTCGCCATCGGCTGGCTGGCAAATGACAAAAACACACCGGAAAACAAACTGATTGTTTATGGCGAGTCGCTGGGCACCGGGGTCGCCAGCTGGGTGGCAACGCAGCACAACATTGGTCTGCTGGTGCTTCAGGCACCGTATCTTTCCGTGGCCAAAAGAGCGCAGGAAATCTATCCATTCATCCCGGTGTCACTGCTGCTCAAAGATCATTTCAATAGCGCTTCGCGCATCGCCTCCATCCACACGCCGCTGCTTCTGTTTCATGGCGAAGAGGATGCAGTGATTCCCATTCACCACGGCCGCGCGCTGCTTGCGATGGCGCCGGAGCCTAAACGTTCATTTTTCCTGCCCGGCGTGGGTCATAATGATTTTGACAGCCACGCAATTTCGTCGCATGTTGAAGACTATGCACGAGAGCTTGGTCTAATCCCGCAATGAACAGTAAACAGGAACGATTATATGGCTGGGGTCATTCCCCGCTGGCAACCTGCCGCTCATGGCGGCCGGAGAAAGAGCGCGAGCTGCGCGAACTGCTGCGGCAGGCGGGCAGCGGCACATTGCTGGCACGTGGCATGGGGCGCGCCTATGGTGATGCCGCCCTGCAGCCCGCCGGCGTCATTCGCACCGAGCGTCTTGATCATCTGATTGAGTTTGATAGCGAGCATGGGCTGCTGCGCGCGCAGGCGGGCGTCACACTCGCCGAGGTGATGGATTTTGCTGTGCCACGTGGTTTTCTGCCGCCAGTGATTCCCGGCACACGAAACATCACGCTGGGCGGCGCTTTTGCCTGCAACGTGCATGGCAAGAATCATTTCCGCAGCGGCGATTTTGCCGAACATGTGCAGTCCATCCGGCTGCTGCTGGCGGATGGTCGCTCACTGGAATGCTCAGCGAAGGAACACAGCGATCTTTTCTGGGCGACTGCCGGCGGCATGGGCATGACTGGCATCATCCAGGAGATCACGTTGCGGCTTCAGCGTATCGCATCGCTGTCACTGAAAACCACCTCTTATCGCGTGGATTCCATCAGCGATATGATCGCCGCTTTTGAACATTACCGCGACCGAAGCGATTACATGATCGGCTGGATTGATCACATGGCACGCGGCGATGCGCTTGGTAGTGGTGTCTTTGAATCCGCCTCGCATATCACCACCGACGAGGGCGGCGAGCCGCTTGAGCGCTACCGACCACTGAAACCTGGCATGACGATTCCGTGTTTTGCGCCCTCGTGGCTGCTGAACCGCTACAGCATGGCGCTGTATAACCGTCTGCGCTTCCGCCGCTACCAGCATGAGAGGCGCAGCGATGTCGTGCATTTTGACAGCTTCTTTCACCCGCTCGATCGTCTGGGTCACTGGTATCGGCTGTATGGGCGGCGCGGTTTTTTCCAATATCAATGCCTGATTCCCGAAACGCCGCAGGTGGCTCATCATGCTGAGCGCTTTCTTGAAATGCTCCAGAAAGAGCGTCTTTTTTCTTATCTCGCGGTCATCAAATACCACCGCGATGGGCTTGGCATGCTCACCTTCCCGTTGAAGGGCTATAGCCTTGCGCTGGATTTTCCGAACACCAAGCGCGTGCGGGCTTTTCTGCCGCAGCTCAGCCGCTGGGTGGCGGAGCGAGGCGGCCGCGTCTATCTCGCGAAAGATGCGCTGCTGACACCGGAGCTGTTCCGCCACATGTACAGCACCCATGCCGGGCTATGGCAGGAGGTGCTGGAGGAGGTGGATCCTGCGGCGCGCTTTTCGTCGCTGATGTCTGACCGGCTGAGCTGGAAACCATGGCGCCTGCCGAGCGCGTAGCGCGCTTTTTCTCCGCTCCGCCTACGTGGGGCTGGCTGGTGCTGCTGCTGGCCGGACTGCTTGCCGCGATGTTTCTTCGCGCCTGGGTGGCGGAGGATGCCTATATTACTTTCCGGGTGATTGACAATGCAGTCAGCGGCCATGGCCTGCGCTGGAACCTGCATGAGCGCGTGCAGGTCTATACGCATCCTTTGTGGCTGCTGCTGAATATTCCGGTACATGCGCTGTGGGGCAACCTGTTTCATTCGGCGGTGGCGGTATCGCTCCTGTGCTCGCTGCTGGCGGTGGCGGTGGTACTGGCTACCAGACGCGCGCCGATAATGATGGTGCTGGCGCTATTGCTGGTGCCATTCATGGCCAGCAAATCGGTGATGGACTATACCAGCTCCGGCCTTGAAACGGCGCTGGCTTATCTGCTCTTTGCCTTGGTTGGCTTTGTGCTCGTGCGGCTGCATGAACATCGTTATTTCTGGTTTTTTCTTTCGCTTGGCGTGGCGCTCTCGCTGCTCAACCGGCTGGATACAGCGATTTTATACGCGCCGGTGCTGCTCTGGCTGGTTATCACGCAGCGGGCGCAGGTGCGCTGGTTACAGGTGGTGTATGGCGCGCTACCGCTCATTGCGTGGTTTTATTTTGCGCTGCTTTACTATGGCTTTGTCTTTCCCAACACCAAATACGCCAAGCTGGATACCGGCCTGCCGCTGGCGCTGTATCTGCAGCAGAGCGCTAACTATGTGAAATACCTGCTGGTGCTGGATCTGGCGGGGTTTGTGGTGCTTTGTTCTTCGCTGTGGTTCATTTTTGGTGCGCGCGGCGTTGCGCAGATGATCGGGGTAGGCATTTACTGCTATTTTCTTTATGTGCTGCGCATCGGCGGGGATTACATGGCCGGGCGGTTCTGGGCGCTGCCGATTTTTGCCACCATCTGGCTATGGTATGTCTATCCGCCGCAGCGACTGCGAGCAGATCATCTCTTTGCCATCGCCGCCCTGCTCATGGCGGCGTATGTCGTCTCGCCGATGCTGCGAAATATTCATGAAAACTGCCGTGATTGCATTGAGCTCAAAGGCCGCATCATTGATTCTACGCGTAGTTTCCGCGCCAACAGTGTTGTAAAACAGCGCTGGCCGCTGGAAATCCGGCAATCCTCCAGCCACGGATTCTGCCGCGATGGAAGGCGGCGGCTGGCGAAAAAAAATCCGCCCGTGGAGGTGATGTTTTTTGTCGGCATGCATGCTTACTGCGCGGGGCCGCAGCTGCGCGCCATCGATATGCTCGGGCTGGGTGATGCGCTGCTGGCACGGCTGCCCGCTTCGGACGATCAACGTTTTTATATTGGTCATTTCCGCCGCGAAATTCCCAAGGGCTATGCCTATGCGGTCGAGACGGGTTTTACCACTCTCATGCATCCCTCGCTGGCTCGCTATTATGAAAAGCTGCGGCTGATCACGCAAGGTGAGCTGTTTGATACAGAGCGGCTAAAAACCATTGTGCAATTCAATCTTGGCGCTTATGACCATTGGAAAGATGAGTATCTCAATGAAACAAAATGACACGGTGCTGGTGGTGGGTGCCACTTCCTCGATGGCTCAGGTGGTGTGCCGCGAGCTGGCCATGCGCGGCTATAAGCTGGTGCTGGTCGGGCGCGATGAAACAGAGCTGGAGCTGCTCGCCGCCGACCTGCGCACACGCAGCAGCGCCAGCTGTCGCACACAGGTGGCCGATGTAGCGGATTCAGGCTTTTCCTGCGAGCAGCTGCTGGGCGCGGCAGGCGCGTTCAACCATGCGCTGATCACGCTTGGCGATATGGGCAGCGGCGCTGATGATGCCGCTAATCTTAACGCTGTCACACAGCTGAACTATCTCGCACCAGCCGCACTGGCGGCAGCGGCAGCGAGCCGCCTTGCCGAATCAGGCGGCGGGGTGGTGGCATTGGTCAGCTCGGTGGCGGGGGATCGCGGCCGCGCGAGCAACTATGTTTATGGCAGCGCCAAGGCCGCACTTTCCAGCTTTGCTTCTGGCCTGAGAAATCGCTACGCCAAGCTTGGCGTGCATGTGCTGACCATCAAACCCGGCTTTGTCGACACCCCCATGACCTGGGGCATGACAAGCCCGCTGATCGCCAGCCGCGAGCGTGTCGCGCGCGATATCGTGCGTGCCATGGAAACAAAACGCGATATTCTCTACACGCCATGGTTCTGGCGCCTCATCATGGGCATTATCCAGCACATTCCTGAGCGTGTGTTTAAGAAGCTGAAATTGTAAGTTGCGTAAGTTGCGAAGGTTACGCAGGTTGCAAAGGTTGATTGCCAAACCTACGAAACATCCGTAACCTCCGCGACCTACGCAACCTCAGAATGGCAATCTCGCCTTCAGCGCTGCGCCAAGCGTGCCATCATCGAGATAATCCAGCTCGCCGCCCATCGGAATACCCTGCGCGAGGCGTGAAATCGACACCGCGCAATTTTCCAGCCTGCCGGTTAAGTAATGAGCGGTGGTCTGGCCTTCGATGGTGGCGTTGGTGGCGAGAATAATCTCTTTCACCTGCTCGCTGGCCGCGCGGCGAATGAGCGGTTCAATGTTCAGTTGCGCCGGCGTTCGATCATCCAGCGCGGAGAGCGTGCCGCCAAGCACATGGTACTGGCCGCGATACAGATTGCAGCGCTCAATCGCCCACAAATCCGCCAGATCCTCCACCACGCAGATGACCGAGCCATCGCGCCGCGCATCGCTGCAGATGCTGCATGGGCTGATGGTATCGAGATTGCCGCAGCTGGCGCACGGGATGACTTTCTGCATCGTGCGGGTGATCGCATCCGCGAGCGGCGCCATCATTTTTTCTTTATGGCGCACCAGCTGCAGCACAATGCGTCGCGCCGAGCGCGGCCCCAGCCCGGGCAATCTGGCAAAAAGGCGGATCAGTTCGTCGAGTTCGTGGGACATTCAGGAGGTTTCGAAAGTCTGGTTGGTTTCGTAGGTTGCGAAGGTTAAGCAAACAGTTCACTTGCGAAACCTACGAAACATCCGAAACCTACGCAACCTTAAAACGGTAATTTGATGCCCGGCGGCAGATTAATGCTTTTGCTGAGGCGGTTCATTTCTTCGGTGGTGGTGCTATCGACCTTCTCACGTGCATTACGGTAAGCGGCAATGATGAGATCTTCGAGCGTTTCTTTTTCTTCGGGCTTCAGCAGCTCAGCATCAATGTTCACGCGCAGCATTTCATGCTTACCGGTGATGGTCATGCTCACCGCGCCGCCGCCGCTGCTGCCTTCAAAGTGGCTGGCTTCCAGACGCGACTGCATCTCGGTCATCCGGCTTTGCATTTCCTGTGCTTGTTTCATCATTTTCTGTAGATTCATAACGGCCTCTTAGTTGGAATGGATTTTGGTGAGTGTGGCACCGGGGAACTGCTCGAGCACACTGGCAACAAGCGGATGTGCGGCAGCTTCGCTGATGGCATGCTGTTTCTTTGCTTCATGCTGCTGGGCAAGGCTTGGCTGACCCGGCTCGCTGGATGAGGTGAATTTCCATGGCTGCCCCGTCCAGCGCGACACCAGCTCGGCCACACGCGGCAGAAAATCACGCGCGAATGACCCCGCCAGATGCACTTCCACCTGCCCGGGAGCGAATGACACCAGCTGTGTCTCATGAAACAGCTGGGTGTGCAGTAATGGCTCACGGTTTTTTTCAAACAGCTGAACCAGCTCGGCATAATTCTGCGGCTGCGGCTGCGTGTTAGTCACCAGCTCCAGACTTGGCCGCACACCCCCTTCTCCCTCTGGGAGAGGGTCGGGGTGAGGGCTGGCGTTTGCTCTTACTGAATTTGAATGACCCTCGCTCAACCCTTTCCCAGAGGCAGAGGGCTTTTCTCCATCCTGTCGGGAGGAAGTGTTCTTTGTTAGCTCACCGAGAGTAGGAAGTTCCGCGGCATAGGCGATACGCACCAGAAGCATTTCCAGCGCCGAAAGCGGCAGCGGCGCCATGCGCACTTCGCTGAGGCCTTTGAGCAACATCTGCCACAGGCGTGTGATGACCGCCATACTCGCCTGATCAGCAAGCTGCTTGGCATGGGCGCGCTCCTGCTCACTAAGCGATGGGTCGGACAGCGCCGCCGGCGCCACTTTAACACGGGTGATGAGATGCACCGCCTCCAGCGCGTTCTGCACCATCAATAGCGGATCCGCACCGGCCTCATACTGGCTGCGAAGCTGGGTGAGTGCTTGCGGCACATCGCCGCGAAGCAGTGTATCCAGCAGCACGAAGGTGGCGGTGTTATCAGCGGCGCCCAGCATCTGCCGCACCATGGCAGCGCTGATACTGGCCTGCGCGCCATCCTCGCTGGCGCGGGCAATCGCCTGATCCAGCAGCGAGAGCGAATCACGCACCGAGCCTTCCGCCGCCAGCGCCATCAGCGACAGCGCTTCCGGATCGGCAGCCACCTGTTCCTTTTCACAGATGCGCGCCAGATGCGCCGAGAGCATCTGACTTTCCACGCGCTTTAAATCAAAGCGTTGGCAGCGCGATAAAATCGTCACTGGGATTTTGCGCGACTCAGTGGTCGCGAATATAAATTTCACATGCGGCGGCGGCTCTTCAAGCGTTTTCAGCAGCGCGTTAAAGGCGCTGGTCGATAGCATGTGCACTTCGTCGATGATGTAGATTTTATAGCGGGCACTGCTTGGCAGATAGCGCACGCCGTCAATCAGCTCGCGAATATCGCCCACACCGGTGTGGCTCGCGGCATCCATCTCCAGCACATCGACATGACGATCTTCGCCGATCATCTGGCAGTGGCTGCAAACACCGCAAGGCGAAATGGTGGCACCGCCCTGCCCGTCTTCACCGATGCAGTTAAGCGCGCGGGCGATGATACGGGCGGTGGTAGTTTTGCCGACACCACGAATGCCGGTGAGCAGAAAAGCATGCGCGATGCGGCCGGTTTTAATCGCGTTCGACAGCGTGCGCACCAACACATCCTGACCAATCAGGTCATCAAAGCTGGTGGGGCGATATTTGCGGGCGAGAACGCGGTATTCCATGAGGTTTCGTAGGTTTCAAAGGTTTCGAAGGTTTCGTAGGTTTGCCTAGTAACCTGCGCAACCTGCGCAACTTACGCAACCTCTGAAACCTTTTTAGTGACTGGTGGTGACCCGCAGAGCATCCTGGAACGGCTGCTTCCTTTCGGACCTGACCGGGTTAGCAGGCGACTGCGCCCACCACCAGCCTCTTGGGATTATGGGTTAAGACACCAAGGGGTGCAAGTGCTAAAATAGCCACTGTGCAAAGCTATGCACCAGCAGCCACGCCTGATGGATGATTTCAATCATCAGCCCGGCGGTCAGTGAAATCATCGCAACGGCGGCGATTACCAGCAGCCCATCGCGCTCTAAAATAGCCAGCGCAATGATGGTAATGGCCATGCTTGGCAGAAAATTTCCGCCGGGAATGGGCATGGCCAGCACACCGGCGAGCAGCAGCATGGTCAGCGCCAGCAGGCGCTTGCACAGGCCGCCTGTTAAAAAAATCAAGCGCGGCTTGAGATAAACTTCAAGTTTTTTCATTGGCGCCACCGAGCGCATCAGCGAACCATGAATCACACGCGGCGAGACAGACTTGGTGCGAATGCTCTCCGGCAGCCAGATGCCATATTTTCCCAGCATTATCTGGATGCAGATAAACATGATCGGTACTGCCATCAGCGTAGAAAAACCCGGGATAATGCCCGCCACCACCGAGCTGATGGCCAGCACTAAAATGGCAAGCGCGAGGCCGCGATGCCCCATTTTCTTGAGCAGTTCATCGATGGTCATGGTGCCATCGCGGTCAAAGTCAGCAACAATTTCAGCGATGATATCGCTGGTTTTCGAGGCGGTCTGTTTCATGAATCCTGCAATTGGAATAACTGAGCGCAAGACTATGCCAGATAAAATTAAACACAAGCTTAATCACCCGCCACTTCCTGCAGCACGCATTGTAATGCAGCATATTAGTTAGCATGTTCACACATGCCAGCTGGGGGCAATATCAGCCTTTGACTCTGCGATGCAAAGGATTTAAAACGGCTGTGGTTCAACTCAAACGGTGGCAATGCCCATGCCAAAACCGCGCGCGCGCACTCCTGTCAGTCCTGCCCTTCGCCTCGGGGGTCTTATCGTTGGCTTGTGGGCGATGTTCGCCGCACTTAGTTTGTTTGGCTATCACCCTGCGGATCCCTCGCTGAACCGTTCCAGCGAAGCACCGGTGATGAACTGGGCGGGTTATGCCGGCGCCATCACTGCCGACCTGATGCTGCAAATCACCGGATTAGCCAGCCTGCTGCTGGTCTTTGTGCCGCTGGCATGGGCGGCAAAACTCGCCGTAGGTGAACGCATCAGCTATTTGTGGATGCGCGCTTGCCTGCTACCTTTATCGCTGGTGCTATCGGCGGCGTTGTTATCGAGCCTTGAGCCTCCACTTTCCTGGCCGATTGCCAGTGGTCTGGGCGGTGCGATTGGTGGCCTCGCACAGGATCATTTTGCCGGGCTGTTCAAGCACGCAAGCTTTATCGCCGCGCTGCTGGTAACTACCATCAGCATCTTACTGCTTACTTTTGGCCTGAGCGCCAGCGATTGGCTGGCAATGACACAGCGCATGAAGGCCATGGCGCTGCTGATCAGTGGGCTGGTATTTGCGCTGCTGGCGCGCCGCCGCCGCGATGAAGATGATGACGACGCCTATGATGATGACGCTCCCGAACGGCTGAGCCTGCGCGAACGCTTTGCCCAGTGGCGCGAACGTCGTCGTAGCAACGACGACGATGAAGAAGATGAGGATGAAGACGATACGGCGCTAGCGCGTGATGCGGCCGTTGAAGAAGATGAGAAAGACGCATCTCTGCCGCCGAGCCGCTCGCGTGATGTGAAAGTCGCGCGCGTCGCTAAAAAATCGCGTGAGGATGAAAAGAAATCCGCACCGCGCATTCAAGCCGCGCTGGCGCTGCCGCAAGGGGAATATGAGCTGCCATCTCTTAAACTTCTGGCTTCGGCGCCACGTGCGAGAAAAAGCGCCATGTCTGAATCCGCCCTCACGCAGAACGCCAAGCTGCTCGAAGGCGTGCTTCAGGAATTTGGCGTCCATGGCGAGATTGCAGAAATCCGCCCGGGTCCGGTAGTAACGCTTTATGAGCTGGAGCCAGCGCCGGGCACCAAATCTTCCCGCGTGATTGGTTTATCGGATGATATTGCCCGCTCGATGAGTGCAGTGTCCGCACGTATTGCGGTGATTCCCGGACGCAATGCGATTGGTATTGAACTGCCCAACTCAAACCGTGAGACAGTTTATTTCCGTGATATGCTGGAAAACGAAGCGTTTGAAGCCACCGATGGTAAGCTGCCGCTGGCGCTAGGCAAGGATATTGGCGGCGCGCCAATTATTGTGGATCTGGCGCGCATGCCACATTTGCTGGTCGCGGGCACCACCGGCTCGGGTAAATCGGTGGCGATTAACACGATGATCATGTCGCTGGTGTACCGCCTGACACCGAATGAATGCAAATTCATCATGATTGATCCGAAAATGCTTGAGCTTTCGGTGTATGACGGCATCCCCCACTTGCTGACGCCGGTCGTCACCGAGCCCGGCAAAGCCGTGGTGGCGCTGAAATGGACCGTTAAGGAAATGGAAAATCGCTACCGGCTGATGAGCAACCTTGGTGTGCGAAATGTCGATGGCTACAATAAAAAAATCCGTGAAGCCAAAGCCAAAGGCCACACCCTGACCAGAACAGTGCAGACCGGCTTTGACACAGATACTGGCGAAGCTATTTTCGAAGAAGTGCCACTGGAGATGAGCGACCTGCCATTCATCGTGGTGGTGGTTGACGAGATGGCGGATCTGATGATTGTCGCGGGCAAGGAAATTGAAGGATCCATCCAGCGTCTGGCGCAGATGGCGCGTGCCGCTGGTATCCATATCATCATGGCCACCCAGCGCCCATCGGTGGACGTGATCACCGGTGTTATCAAAGCCAACTTCCCCACGCGCATTTCGTTTCAGGTGACCAGCCGTATTGATAGCCGCACCATTCTTGGCGAGCAGGGCGCGGAGCAGCTGCTGGGGCAAGGCGATATGCTTTATATGGCAGGCGGCGGCCGCATCACCCGTATCCATGGCCCATTCGTTTCCGACAAAGAAGTTGAAGAGGTGGTGGCGCATCTCAAGGCACAAGGCACACCGACCTATATCGAAGACGTCACACGCGATGAAGAAGCGGAAATGGACATGGGCGATACCGGTGAAAAAGATGAGCTGTATGATCAGGCGGTGAAGGTTGTCATGCGCGATGGTAAGGCATCCACCAGCTACATCCAGCGCTGCCTGAAAGTGGGCTATAACCGCGCCGCCACCATCATCGAGCAAATGGAACGTGAAGGCATCATTGGCCCGATGAATCATGTCGGCAAGCGCGAAGTACTGGTGCGCGACGATGCCGCGTAAGTATCATGAGCGATGAACGATGAAATATAGAACGGGGAATCATTGGGCATGGATGAAGGCGGTGGTGGTAATCACAATCATTCATCTTTCATCGCTTTTTGCTCATCCGGCTTTTGCTGAAACGAAGCCAATCATTTTCATCCCACAGCAGCAACTTGCCACGCATCAGCGAACCATTGACCGCGTGTCGCATTATTTGAGTGGGCTTTCAACGATCGTGGCGGATTTCACGCAGGTTGCGCCGGACGGCTCACTTTCCAGCGGCAAATTTTATTTAAGCCGCCCCGGGCGCATGCGCTGGCAATACAACCCGCCAACGCCGATCCTGATGATCGCAAATGGCAAGGAGTTCGTCTATTACGACTATGAACTTCAGCAGGTCAGCTACATTCCGCTGGATTCAGCGCTGGTAGGCTTTCTGGCGCAGGAAACCATCCGTTTTGATGGCAAGGTGGGCATCACCCTGTTTGAGGAACAGGACGGGGTGATACGCATCGGGCTTGCGCAGCGCGACAAACCCAGCGAAGGCGCGCTGATGCTGGAATTTTCCGATAAACCGCTGCTCATCCGAAACCTCAAAGTCACGGATGCCACCGGCCAGCAGACAAGCGTGGCGTTGTCGGATGCTAAATTTGGCGTGGCGCTGGAGAAGGAGCTGTTTGTTTTCCGCGATCCGCGCCAGAATCCGCGCGCGCCGAAGAACCGCACCTTGATGAATCAATAGCTTTGAATAAACACGCGATTTTCCGCAGCAGTAGAGTTTATCAAATTGTCATTGAAACTTCACAATACATTCCTACATGCCATGCTATAAATAATGGGTAACCCACTGGAGCATGTGCCTATGTCGACTGCCAACGAGTTTGATGACGCTTCCTATGTGATGCTCGATGCCAACCCGGTGGCGTATGTCCGGCCGGTGATCACAGAACAGGGTAAAACCTACGGCGTTTTCAGCTCAGATGGCCAGCAGCTTGCACTTTTTTCCACGCAGGAAGCGGCGTATTTCGCCGCCAAGCAGCATGATCTGGATCCGGTGCTGATTCATTAGAGTTTTTTTGATTGAAAGATTCCCCCTCATCCGCGAGCGGTATAGCCACTGCTTCCCTCTCGCTTCAAGGCAGAGGGTTAGACTGCGTCATGGAATGCAGCAAAAATCCGATGGCTTTAAGCGTAAAGATGGCTGCCAGCAGCCACTTCCAGCGCGCCAGACGATGATAAGCATGCGGCAGCTTCACTAAAATTTTCTCGCGCATGTCTTTATCCGTTACTTCCTGAAGCGGCAGGTAAGGCGAAGTAATCGCCTGACGGTAGCTGCCAAAGGAAGCAAGCTTGTAATGCTTTGGATACCATGTCACGGCGATGCTGTGTTCGTCTGCGCCGCCTTGCCCCACCTGATAGCGGTAATGGCTACAGATGCGACCGATGGCAACCTCGCCCAGCGCAGGCAGCGGCACCACCACCACATCATCCAGCGCAAGTCCGGTAAATTGCGGCCAGATCCTGTCGATTTTCCGTTGGATGCTTTCCGGCGGCGCCTCCGGATCCAGCTGCTCGAGCAGCCGCCGGAAGTCGTTTTCATTCGCGAGGCTGGAGAGATCCGGCAGCCCATCAAACGGCAGTGTAAGCTCTGTACGCGACGTGATGGCGCTTTCTTCAGCGCGCGATAGTTTCTGCGTCAATATCCAGACGCTCATGCCACGTACGGCACCGGATCCACAATGCCATTTTCTCGAAAGCCTTTCAGCCGCAGCTGGCAGGCATCGCAGTGGCCGCAGGCGCGTCCCATCTCGTCTGGGTCATAGCAGCTGGTCGAAAGCGCAAAGTTCACGCCCAGCTTCAGCCCCTGCTGAATGATTTCAGTTTTGCTCATATCGATCAGCGGTGTGTGCAGCGTGATACGATGCGCGCCTTCCTGCCCGTAGGCGGTGGCGATATTGGCCATGGTTTCAAACGCTGCAATAAAGTCCGGCCTGCAATCCGGATAGCCGCTGTAATCCAGCGCATTAACGCCAATAAATAGATCATACGCCTTCAGCACCTCGGCCCATGCCAGCGCAAAGGAAAGAAAAATGGTGTTGCGCGCCGGCACATAGGTGCTGGGAATGCCGTGGCCAATGGCATCCAGCGGCCGGTCTTTCGGCACACTCATCGATTTCTGGGTGAGCGATGAGCCGCCAATGCCAGCCAGGTCGATGGTCATGATTTTGTGATCCGTCACGCCAAAATGGCGGGCGATTTTGCGTGCGGCCACCAGCTCGTGCTGATGGCGCTGGCCATAAGAAAACGAGAGCGCATGCACATCAAATCCATGCGATTTCGCAATGGCGAGCGCCACCATTGAATCCAGCCCGCCGGAAAGCAGCAATACGGCTTTGTTGGCCATGTCAGTCAATCCCCAGAATTTTATGCGTCTGTAGGGATAGCAGGTAGCCGTGCGTCATGGCAAGTGCCATTGCGCGCTTCTGGTTCGCGTGGTTTTTATTTTCGTCATATTCGTCCATGGGTTGGACATAGACAGGGATCTTCCATTCACGCTGCCCCACCTCCGCCACGTCGCGGTAGCCCGGACGGGATTCGGAGATGATAAATTTAAACGCGCGGATATAGGGGCGAAGATCGGCGCGGATGGGAAAATACCCCTGCCCGGTATTTTTTGGCGAGCAGATGATTTCTACTTCGGGTGGTAACGGCTGGAAAAGTGTGCCGTTACTTTCAATCTGCACTTTAAAGCCAGCTGCAATCAGCGCCGCACATAGCGGCACGATATTCTGGCGCAGCGGCTCGCCGCCGGTGATCACGACCAGACGAATTTTAGCGTCCTGCGTCTTACTTTTGACCTCTTCCAAGATACTGCCAAGGGGTATATCACGGAAGCTCTCAAACTCCGTATCGCAGAAATCACACGCCAGATTGCAACCGCCGAGACGAATGAAGAGCGCTGGCCAGCCTGCATAAGGCCCTTCGCCCTGCAGCGTTGGGAAGATGGATTTCACCTCCAGTGACAGGCCATCATGCTGGCGCGGTTTGCGGATGGGGTTATTGCCAAACATCGGCGCGTATCAACCCAGGTCGCACAGGGCGCGCCCACGGATCTCATGAACGTTGGTTAAGATCGCCAGCGGCAACAAATGACGCCGAGGATGACGATAGACAGGCACCATAATTTTCTCCTAAGATAGAGGCATGAAGACCATAGCAAAAAAGCAAAAACTAGCAACCCGCCTTGTGCGCGCCGGCAGGCTTTCCAGCCCGTTTGGGGAAACCTCCGAAGCGCTGTTTTTAAACTCCGCCTATAGCTACGACTCAGCGGAAGAAGGCGAAGGCCGCTTTGATGGCAGCATCCCCAGCTTTAAATATGGCCGCTATTCCCACCCAAACCTTGCCATGCTGCAGGACAGGCTCACTGCGATGGAAGAAGGCGCGGAAAGCTGTATCGTGACGGCTTCCGGCATGGCGGCGATGTTTGCCATACTCATGAGCCACCTCAAAACCGGGGATCATGTGGTCGCTAACCGCGTGCTGTTTTCCTCGTGCCACCATATCATCACCCAGATTCTGCCACGTTTTGGCATCACACACACACTGGTGGATAGCAGCGATAGCGCAGGCTGGAAACAAGCCATCATACCGAAAACCAAGCTGGTTTTCATCGAAAGCCCTGCCAACCCAACCTTAGAAATTACCGACATTGCGGCGGTTGCAGCGCTTTGCAAAAAAGCTGGCGCGCTCCTCGTGGTGGATAATGTGTTTGCCACGCCACTGCTGCAACACCCGCTCAAGCTTGGCGCGGATGTGGTAATGTATTCCACCACCAAGCATATCGATGGCCAAGGCCGCACGCTGGGCGGCGCGGTGCTGGGCAAAAAACAGTGGGTTGAAGAAACGCTGATGCCGTTTGTGCGCCACACCGGGCCGCATATGAGCCCCTTTACCGCATGGGTGCTGACCAAAGCGCTGGAGACATTGCCGCTGCGTATTGCCAAGCACTGCGAGAATGCACAGACAATTGCACATACCCTGGTGGGGCATCCCAAGACCGCAAAGCTCATCTATCCCGGCCTAAAAAGCCATCCGCAATTTTCTATCGCGAAAAAACAAATGTCGCATGGCGGGCCGATCATCGCGCTGGAGATTAAAGGTGGCAAGAAAGCAGCGTTTCGTTTTCTCAATGCCCTCTCGATTTTCGATATTTCAAATAATCTTGGTAACAGCAAGAGCCTCGCCACCCACCCCGCCAGCACCACCCATGCCAGCCTTGGCGCTGACGAGCGCAAAAAGCTCGGTATCAGCGATGGGCTGATTCGTTTGTCGGTAGGGATTGAGGATGCGGAGGATTTGGTGGATGATGTATTGCAGGCCCTTCAACCGTCATCCTGAGGATTTTGTCAGCAGACAAAATCCGTGAGGATCCACTTCAGAAATGTCAGAAGACATTTCTGAAACGCAAAAGTTCTACTGAACTTTTGCTATACTGGATCCCGTGCTCGCTGGTCTACTGACCAGCTCCACGGGATGACAAACAAAACTCAGGTAGGTTGGCTTTCCCGCCAGCGCTTTCTGTTCATACCGGGTGGGGGTATAGTCTGGCCATGGTTTCAGCCAGTCATCGCAGCTTTTCGCTGTCCACTTAAAATCAGGGTGGGCAAGCAGCCGCTCCAGCATCCAGGTAGCGTAGTCCGCGTGGTCGGTCGCTAAGCGTAGCTCAGCGCCCGGCTTCATCACCCGCGCGAGGCTGGTTAGAAACTCGGTGGAAATGATGCGGCGCTTGTGGTGGCGGGTTTTCGGCCACGGGTCGGGATAGAGAATAAACACGCGGTCAAGCGATGCGTCTGGCAACGCGTCGATCAGCGGCCGCGCATCATCGCCATGCAGGCGGATGTTCTTTAGTTTTCTGGTTTCAATCTGCTTTAAGAGCTCGCCGATGCCGTTGAGATAGGGTTCGCAGCCAATGATACCCACCCCGGGGTTTCTTTCAGCCTGATAGGCCAGGTGCTCGCCGCCGCCGAAGCCGATCTCGAGCCACAACACACCTCCTCCCCCTTTTAGGGGGAGGATTGAGGTGGGGGTCTGTTTTGTTTTTTCTGCAGGGTCACAACCCCCACCCTGCCCTCCCCCTAAAAGGGGGAGGGGTATAAGAAGGGAAGGCAGTAACTCATCCATCAGCGATTGCTTGCCCGCACGAAGCCTGCGGCCGCGGCGGCGACCAAAAGATGCAAGGAGCCGTGGTTTACTAGGTCGCGTGGACATTCACGCTAGGCCGCTAGCGAAAATGTGCTTTTCGAGAACTGCGAGGGAGCGTACACAAACGTACGTAACCGAGCAGGAGCGCAGAAAAGCGCATTTGCAGCAAGGCATAGTAGAGAATGTCCACACGACCTAGACGTTTCCGGCAGCAATTTTAAGCGGCTCGTTTAGCTTGAACTCGTCCTGCAGTGCGGCAACTAAATCCAGCTTTTCCCAGCTGAAGCCACCGTCCTTGTCCGGCTCGCGGCCAAAATGGCCGTAAGCAGCGGTGCGCGCATAGATGGGGCGGTTAAGCTGCAAATGCTTTCTGATACCACGCGGGCTTAAATCCATCAGCTTCTGCAGCACCACTTCCAGTTTTCCTTCATCGACACGGCCAGTCCCATCAGTGCTCACATAAAACGAAATGGGCTTGGATACGCCGATGGCGTAGGAAAGCTGGATGGTGCAGCGATCAGCAAGACCGGCAGCTACCACGTTTTTCGCGAGGTAGCGCGCGGCGTAAGCTGCCGAGCGATCTACCTTCGTCGGGTCTTTGCCGGAGAACGCGCCGCCGCCATGCGGCGCCGAGCCACCATAGCTATCGACAATGATTTTGCGGCCAGTCAGGCCGGTATCGCCATCCGGCCCACCAATAATAAATTGGCCGGTGGGGTTCACGTAAAATTCCGCTTCGTCGCACATCCAGCCCTTCGGCAGCGCTTCCATGACATACGGACGCACAATCTCACGAATCTGTTTTTGCGTTACTCCAGCGATATGCTGCGTGGAAACGACCACCGAGGTCGCCTTCACCGGCACGCCGTTTTCATAGAGCAGCGTGACCTGGCTTTTGGCATCCGGCCCCAGCTCTTTGGCAGCGCCGCTGTGGCGCGCGCGCGACAGCCCCAGCAGAATGCGGTTAGCAAGCTGGATGGGCGCCGGCATCAGCGCTTTGGTTTCGTTGCAGGCAAAGCCGAACATGATGCCCTGATCGCCTGCGCCTTCATCTTTATTATCCGCTGAGTCCACGCCCATCGCAATATCCGCCGACTGGCTGTGCAGGTGCACATACACATCCATATTATCAGCGTGGAAACCTTCCTGCAGATAGCCGATTTCGCGTACCTTATCGCGCGCGATGCGCTCAATCTGCGCCTTGGTGAGATCAGCGCCGCGTGTTTCCCCGGCGATCACGACCGTGTTGGTGGTGGCGAGTGTTTCGCATGCCACACGCGCCTCAGGATTGATCGCCAGCATGGCATCGAGCACGGCGTCAGAAATCTGGTCGCAGACTTTATCGGGATGGCCTTCGGCAACGGATTCGCTGGTGAAAACATAGCGGCTGCGGCCATGGAAACGAGAGGACATGAGAACTCCTTGAATGTTATTATATGGGGGATTTGCCGTAGCGAGCAGCGCTTAGACCAATATTTAACGTGGCGGCAAGCTGGCAAATCCCCACGATGCGAGGAAAGCTAGCGAAACGCTGCGTGTTGTCAAGGAAATCTAGTCGAGCAACGGTTTATTTTCCGCCACCGCGCGCACCAGATCCGAAAGACGCTTACGGATGGGCTGCTCTTTGATGCGCTTGAAAGCCTTCATCATTTCCAGCGATTCGCGCTCAGAAACGCCGCCTTCAAATTCAAATTCCACCACATCTTCAGCAAAGCCGGTGGGTGTCGCGGAGCTCGTTGCATAGCCTTCCAGCCCTTCAAAGAAATAGGCCACCGGCACATTCATGAAACGCGCGAACTCAACCAGTCGCGCCGCGTTCATGGCGTTGCTGCCTTTTTCGTATTTCTGCACCTGTTGGAAAGTAATGCCGACAGCTTTAGCGACGGCTTCCTGACTCAGTCCCATCATGGTACGGCGCAATCGCAACCGTTTACCCACATGGCCATCCACGTCCTGTTTGGTGGGAAGTGGAATTTTAATCTGCTTACTCATGCGCCTCGTGTAACAGTTAACTTTACAACTCGCAAGCGAAATTAATTAACCATCCTGATATTTCTTTGGTATATCAAGAGCAAAGCCATGATTAATAATAAAAAATAGACTAGCAGGTACGGATTATCATGATACAGGGTTGGGGTCGCTATCGGCCTTGGCAGCGGGGTGTCCAGAACCCCTTCTGCACCCAGTTCAAGCTTTGCTACAATACGGCCGTAACCGTCAGTCACCGCGCTAATCCCGGTGTTGGCCACACGCACCAGCGGCAACCCCTGCTCCACCGCGCGCAGCCGCGCCATGTGGAAATGTTGATGGGGGCCCGTGCTGAGGCCAAACCATGCATCATTGGTGAGATTAAGCAGAAAATCCGGCCTTGTCTCACTTACGGACAGTTCGGGAAAAATTGCCTCATAACAGATGAGTGGACTAACCGGCGGCAAGCCATGCCAGCGAAGGGTTTGCGGCCCGCTTCCGGCGCTGAAATCTTTCATTCCCACCGGGGTTTCCAGCGTATCAGGAATCAGCCAGCGCAGCGGCAGAAACTCG
>CANHDY010000007.1 GCA_947459535.1 Rickettsiales bacterium
ACCAGAGAGCACCTTAACTGCCTTATCAGGCAGCCTATCCATGAGTTTTTTAAAGTATTCGCCAAAATCTTCGTTGGCAACAGGGTCGCCACCACCTCCGCCGCCGGATGACGGCGGGATAATGCCTTTACCTATGAGATCTTCGCCTGCCATAAATCCCTGTAATTTGTCTTTATAATACCTAATTATTTCTAAAAATCATATGACAAGTTGGTGACAATTTAAATCTCCCTCTGTCCGCCGGGGTGGGGGTGAGGGGGTGGATTCGAGGAGGCATGAGATCCCGGATATTTGCTAGCGCAAATTCCGGGATGACAGGCGCCTAAGGCAGCAAAGCTGCCAAGGCGGCTGTCAATTTGGTCTCCTCACCTGTTCCGGGCTATCGAGCGAAAAAGTAGGAATTTCAACAAGAAAGATCTGGTCTTGGTCGTTGATCATCTCGTAGGTGCCGGTCATGATGCCGGAGTTGGTTTTGAGCGCCACGCCGCTGGTATATTGGAAATGATCGCCCGGCTCCAGCAGCGGCTGCTCTCCCACCACACCCGGGCCGCGCACCTCCTGCAGCGCGCCATGGGCATCGGTGATGCGCCAGTGGCGGCTCAGAAGCTGCACCTTATCCTGCCCCATATTCTCAATCTGGATGGTATACGCCCAGACATAGTGAAATTCTGCTGGGTTTGACTGCTCCGCCAGATACATGGGGATGACGGTGATTTTGATGTGGTGTGTGGTTTGGGTGTACATAGGAGTGATTAGTGGCGAGTGGCAAGTGGCGAGTCAAGTCAGTAGTGATCGATTTTGTACCACCAGACATTATCTTCGTCATGGCCTGAATTTCGTAGAAATTCTAAGGCCATCCAGCTTTGCTTAAGGCTGGATACCCCTAGAATTTGCAAAGCAAATTCGGGGTATGACGGATGTTGCCCGGTGGTGAGGATCGTTTTCTCGTCACTCGACAACTTTCCGCATCGTCATTCCGGGCTTGACCCGGAATCCAGCTAAAGCCGCGATCAGCGGCGAAAAGGACTTTTTTCCTTGCTGCCGCAAGTAAAGCTGGATCGCGGCTTTCGCCGGGATGACGGGGATCGTTTTCTTGTCACTCGTCACTCACCACTCGTCACTTTTCTTAAAAATGCCAGACACAATTCGAGCTGACTTATCTCTACGAATTCGTTGGGTTTGTGTGCCTGATCGATGCTGCCGGGGCCGCAGATGATGGAAGGGATACCACTTGCGTTAAACACGCCAGCTTCCGTGCCAAACGACACGGCAAGTTCCTGATTGGTGCCCGCCGCGTGCTTGACCGCCGCGGCGTGGTGTGTGGCGTGGGCGGGCAGGGTGACGCCGAGCATGCGCGACATCGGCCTCGATTCGATGCGTGCCTCATGATGAACAGCCTGCATCTCGGCCTCCAGCTCGCGGCAGTAAGTTTCAATGCGCGCAATGATGGCCTGATGATCTTCGCCGGGCAGGGGGCGGATTTCCCAGTGGATGTAGCATGATTTGGGGATGATATTACGCGCGGTGCCACCTTCCATTACGCCGACATGAAGGGTGGAATGCGGCGGCGTAAAGCGCTCATCGCGAAGGCCGGATTGTTTAATCTCCGCGCCCAGCGCCACCAGAAAACTAACCAACCGCGCACCATAATGCACAGCGTTCACCCCCAGATGCGGCTGGCTGGAATGCGCCTCCAACCCATGCACCATCGTTTCAAATGAAAACACGCCTTTATGCGCGGTGACCACCTGCATCATCGTCGGCTCGCCGATCAGCACGTAAGCTGGTTTGAATTCGGCAAGCTTTACCGCCATCGAGGGCACGCCAAGGCAACCTATTTCCTCATCATAAGAAAAGGCAAGATAGATCGGCTTGCTACGCGCCTGCTGCGCCAAGATGGGCGCCAGTGCCATGATGCAGGCAAGAAAACCTTTCATGTCGCACGTGCCGCGCCCGTAGAGCCTGCCGTTTTTTTCGGTGAGAGAAAACGGATCCGTGTCCCACGCTTGCCCTAGGGCTGGCACCACATCCGTATGGCCGGATAGCACGATGCCGCCCGGCGCTTCGCCCCCAATGCGCGCAAAAAGATTCGCTTTTTTGCCGCAGGGGGAGCTGATGCGTGTGCAGGTGATGCTGTGCGGCGTGAGCGTATGTTCGATGAAATCGAGAATGGGTAGATTAGATAGGTGGCTGGTGCTGTTGAACGCTACCAGCTTTTCCAGCAGATGAATGGTGCGGTGGATGTCACGCTCATCGCTCATCGCTTCGCGCTCATCCTCAGGCAGCCATTTTTAGCATGCTGAAAAATTCCTGCCGCGTGCGCGGGTCGCTGCGGAACAGGCCAGTGAGCTGGCTGGTCTGCATCACGCCGTCAGGTTTCTGCACGCCGCGCATGGTCATGCACATGTGGGTGGCCTGCACCACCACCGCCACACCGCGAGGCTTCAGCACATCATCCAGCGTGTTGGCAATCTGCGCCGTGAACTTCTCCTGAATCTGTAGCCGCTTGGCGTAGAGATCCACCAGCCGCGCAAGTTTGCTCAGGCCGACAACCTTATTGGTGGGAATGTAGGCAATGTGCACCACGCCGGTGAAGGGCACCATGTGGTGCTCGCAGTGAGAATTAAACTGAATGTCGCGCAGCATGATCATTTCATCGTAGCCTTCAACCTCTTTAAAGGTGCGGCTTAGAATTTCTTCCGCTTTCTGATCATAGCCGGCAAACAACTCGCGGTAGGATTTCACGACGCGCCCCGGGGTGTCGAGCAGGCCTTCACGCGCCGGATCATCGCCTGCCCAGCGAATCAGGGTGCGCACGGCCTCTTCGGCTTCTTCGCGGGTGGGTTTTTCGGGGGGATGTTTTTTTGTAGCCATGCGCTGTAAATTTATTTGTGTTATGAAAGGAAAGCAGAGAGTATAGTCTGACTTTCAATCAACCTCAACCACTGAAATGCTTAAGCAAGCTGTACCTTTTGTGGATCTGCGCGGCAAAACGCCGATGGATCTGCTGCGCATGTTTCCCGATAAAGCGGAAGAGCTGGTGATGGCCGCGCGCCGCACCTATGGTTTGCCGTCTTACCTTGCCAGCGCCGCACTGATGCCGCTGGCCGACCGCATTTCCCGCCGCTGGCTGGAGCGCTCACACAATCCCTACCTGCCGGAAATTGACGCCATGGCCGACATGCTGAGCTGCCGCGGTGTGCATGCGCTCAATGTGAGCTTTGAGTGGGGCTGCACCAGCGGTATCTGGAAAACGGGTGGCACGCTGAGTTTGCTGCGCGTTCTCGATTGGCCATTTCCTGCGCTGGGCAGGCACATTGTCATTGCGCATCAGGAAGGTAAGGCGGGGGATTTCTACAACATCACCTGGCCGGGTGTTTCTGGTGTGTTCACCGCCATGGCGCCCGCGCGTTTTGCCGCCAGCATTAATCAGGCGCCCATGCGCCGCCACAAGCGTGGTCAGCTACTGGACTGGCTGACCAATCGTCGCATGGCGAGCCGCCAGCTTGCGCTGCCAGCTGCTCATCTGCTGCGGCAGGTGTTTGAACGTGCCGAACATTATCAGGCCGCTAAAGCGATGCTGATTGAAACACCGCTTGCCGTGCCCGCCACGTTTGTGCTGGGTGGCCTGAAAGCCGGCGAAGCCTGCGTGATTGAACGACTCGAAACCCGCGCCGAAGTGATCGAAATGTCTGCGGATTATACCCTTCATGCCACCAACCATTTTACAACCAGCCTCGCCAAGGAAGGCAAAGGCTGGCGTCCAAGAGAAATTGATAGCGCCGGCCGCTATCGTCATGCCGCCAGCATTGGCGGGCATGAGCTGGCGCAAACTGGTTTTGGCTGGCTGCATGCACCCGTGATTAATGCCAATACCCGCCTGTGTGTGCTCGCGGATCCGACAACCCGCCGCCTGATGGTGCAGGGCTATGAAGGCAGCCTGCCGGTCACCGAACTGTTTCATATTCCCCCCAGCAGCTATGAACATCAGGAAGCTGTCTGAAGAAGCTGGCCGCACGCGTCGTGCGCTTGGCTATTCGCTCGCCGGCCTGCGCTATGGGCTGAAGGAGCCAGCCTTTCGTCTGGAATTGCTGCTTGCAGCCGCTCTGGCGCCGCTGGCTTTCTGGGTGGGAGAGACGCCAGCAGAACGCGCGCTGCTCATCGCATGCCTGTGGCTGGTGCTGGTGGTGGAGCTTCTGAACACGGCAATTGAGCGCACCGTGGATCGTATCTCTACCGAGCAGCACGAGCTTTCTAAAAAAGCGAAGGATATGGGTAGCGCCGCAGTCTTTCTCAGCCTGTGCGGCACCGGCATGGTCTGGCTCATCATCTGGGTTGGGTAGCGCGGTGGAACTTCAGAAGCTCAAATACAGCCTGTTCCTGCATCGCCGCTTTCTACCGGTGTTTCTGGCAACATTTCTTGGCGCGTTTAATGATAATATGCTGCGCTCCGGCCTCGTGGTGATGATCGCCTATTCTGCCAGCAAAGGTATCACGCTACCTGCGAGGCCAGAAATTCTGGTGACCATCTGCTCAGCGCTACTGGTGGCGCCGATGATTCTGTTCGCACCGCTGGCTGGCGCGCTGGCGGATAAGTTTGAAAAATCATTTCTGGTGGTGTGCACCAAAATTGCCGAACTGCTGATCATGATCGGGGCGCTCTATGGCTTTGCCACGCAGAACATTCCGCTCCTGATGCTGCTGCTTTTTTTCAGCGGCACGCACACCACTTTTTACAGCCCGATTAAATTCAGTATTCTGCCAGAGCATCTGCGTGAAAGCGAGCTGCTTGCTGGTAATGGTTTTGTCGCTGGCGGCAGCTATCTGGCCGTGCTGCTTGGGCTGGTGGCGGGCGGGCTGCTGATTGAAATGCCAGACAACCTGATTGGCTCCAGCCTGCTGGTGATTGCGGTGGTCGGGCTGGTGGCCAGCCTGTTTATTCCGAAAACCACCGCCGCCCACCCCGAAGCGCCGATGCACTGGAACCTGTGGCGCGGTGGCTGCACCATGGTGGCGCAGGCCTGGGCGGATCGTCCGGCATTTCACAACATTCTGGCGCTCTCATGGTTTGCGCTGTTCAGCTCGGTGTACATGGCGCAGTTTGCCAATTTTGCGCATGGCGTCGTGAGGGCGAATAACGAGGTCTATATTTTGTTTCTGAGCGTATTTTCGCTGGGCATTGCCATTGGCTCGCTGCTGTGTGACACGCTGCTCAAGGGGCAGATTTCATCCAAGCTCACGCCGCTTTCTGCATTTGGCACCGCGCTCTTTACCTACCTGATGGTGCTGAGCATTCCCACGCCAACGCATGAAGGCCTGCTGGATGTTGTCGATTTCATTCAGGTTCCGGCGCTGTGGCCGATGCTGCTATGCATGTTGATGGTGGCGGTATCGGGCGGGATTTATATTGTGCCGCTTTATGCGCTGCTGCAATCGCGCTGCCAGCCGGAATATCGCTCGCGCATGATTGCCGCCAGCAATCTTTCCGACGCCGTGTTCATGACACTGGCCGCACTGGTTTCTGCCGTGATGTTATGGGCGGGATTGTCGATTACCGATCTTTTTGTTATGGTGGCAACCTTAAATCTGGGAGTGGTGTGGTATGCTCGAAAAATGGTTTCTTAGGCCGCTACTGACGGCGATTCTTAAGCTGCTGTTCCGCGTGGATGTTCGCGGGCTTGAACATTTTCATGCCGCTGGCGATCGGGTGATTATCATCGCCAACCATCAATCGTTCTGGGATCCATTTTTTCTGGCGGTGCTGCTGCCACAAAAGCCTGCCTTTGCGATGAATGTCTTTCAGGCGGAGAAATGGTATTTCCGCTGGATTGAAAAAATCGTGAAGCTTTACAAGCTTGACCCCACTAAGCCGATGACGATGAAATCGCTGATCACCGACCTGCGCGAGGGCGGCAAGGTGGTGATTTTTCCCGAAGGCCGCATCACCACTACCGGCGGGCTGATGAAGATGTATGATGGCACGCGCCTGCTGATTGATAAAACCGATGCGACGGTGCTGCCGGTGATTTTTTCCGGCCTTGAATATTCCACCTTGTCCAAAGTTGGAAAACATGTGCGCCAGCGAAGCTTTCCAAAAACGCGTATGACGATTCTACCGCCGCGTCATGTGGCGCCGGAAACCTCCATCTATGAGGTGATGACCGAGAGCGTGTTTGCCGCCAGCGACTATGAGCGGCCAGTGCTCGATGCGATTCTTGAAGCGGCTGAGTGGCACGGAGGAAAGCATACCATCGCCAGCGATATCACCCGCTCTGAGATGAATTATCGCCAGCTTTTTACGCGCTGCTTTATCCTGCGCGAAAAGCTGGCGCCGCGCCTGGCAAACCAAACGAATGTCGGGGTGTTGCTGCCGAATGCACTGGGTGGTGTGGTGGTGTTTACCGCGCTGCATGCCATGAGCAAAGTGCCTTGCATGCTCAATTTCTCAGCAGGAGAGGCGAATATTCTGCATGCCTGCCGGATTGCCTGTGTGAAAACCATCCTGACCTCGCGGCAGTTTATTGAAAAAGCAGAGCTTCAGGATGTCGCACGCGCGCTGGAAAAAGACCATCATGTCATCTATCTCGAAGATATCCGGCCGCTGGTATCGCTGGGCGATAAGCTTTCGGCGCTCGTGAAAGCATTTAGCCCCCGCAAGCACCTTGCGGATGCCATCACGAAGGCAAAGCCGGGTGATGTGGCGGTGGTGCTTTACACCTCTGGCTCGGAGGGAACACCCAAGGGCGTGGCGCTCTCGCACATGAACGTGCTTGCGAATATCTATCAGGCGTGTTCAAGGCTTGACCTGATGCCCTCGGACAAGGTGTTTAATGCCCTGCCCATTTTTCACTCTTTTGGCCTGACCGTAGGGATGATTCTGCCGCTGGTGCGCGGAATTTATGTGTTTCTGTATCCCAGCCCGCTGCACTACCGTGTGGTGCCGGAACTGGTCTATGATACCGATTCCACCATTTTTGTTGGCACAGATACTTTCTTTAACGGCTACGCGCGCTATGCCCACCCTTATGATTTCCACAGTGTTCGCCTGTGTGTGGCGGGTGCAGAAAAGCTGCGGGAGCCGACCCGCCGCCTATGGCAGGATAAATTCGGCGTTTCCATTCTTCAGGGTTATGGTGTGACGGAGGCCAGCCCAGTGCTTTCGGTGAATAGTTTTCTTGAGCATAAGCCGGGCACGGTGGGCAAATTACTGCCCGGCATCGCCAGCAAGCTTGAGCCGGTGGAAGGGCTGGATAGAGGCGGGCGGCTTTATGTGAAGGGTGTCAATGTCATGCTCGGCTATTTAAAGGCCGACCAGCCGGGCGTCATTCAGCCGCAGGGTGAATGGTATGACACCGGCGATATTGTGGAGATTGATGCGGAGGGCTTTATCGCCATCCTCGGCCGCGCTAAACGCTTTGCTAAAATTGGTGGTGAGATGGTGTCGCTGCTGGCGGTTGAGGAGCTGGCGCTGCATATCTATAAAGAAGAAACCCACGCCGCCATTGCGATCCCCGACCCGCGCAAGGGCGAGCAGGTGGTGCTGTTTACCGAAGCCAAAGCACTTACGCGTGAGATGCTGATTGCCAAAGCACGCGAAATGGGTGTGGCAGAGATTTTCTTACCAAGGCAGGTGATGGTGCTGGAGACAGTGCCGCGGCTTGGGAACGGTAAAATTGATTATCAGAGCTTGCAGAAGCAAGCGCCTGCTCACCGCGAATAGTGCCGCTGATAGACACGGCGGGTCGGTCCTTTGGGAGCGGGCTTGCCTTGAGTTGTTAAGGTGCCGGGATAGCGCGCAATCTCGTTGCAACGCTCAACCATGTCGTTCATACGGCAGACACCTTGCTGAAAACGGTAGGTATTCGAAGGCATGGTATCCAGCTGGTTGAACACCGAACGCTGTGCTTTATTCACAATATTGTCGGTGTATTTACGACCGGTTTCAAAAGTGTTTTCCAGAAGTTCGCGCTGCGACAATATCTGCGCTTCATGTGAGGCAATCGCGCTGGCGAGTGCCTCCGGCGTAAGCTCCGTGGTTTGCCCCGCATCGCGGCAGTAAGACCAGTATTGAAACGCGCAGGTGTTGAAAGCGAGGTTGAACTGCGCCTGCTTGAACTCTTCAGATGCCCATTTGCCCTCTTTTTCCGCCGCTTCTTTTTCTTGTGCCTGCCTTAGCTGCTCCCACTGCTGTTCTTGCTCAAGTTTTTGCTTTTCAATCAGCTCAGCGGTCTGGCGGCTTTCTTCCAGCGCATCGGCGGCAGCTTTATTCGTGATATTTTTCTGCTGCTCTTCCTGCGCTTTATATTGCTCTTCGAGTGCTTTGCTCAGCGCCTTGTATTGCTCGGTGATTTTATCAGTTTCTGCCTTCACAAAATCATCCATGAGCTTCACGATGTCGGTGTGCCCCTCACGAAATGCGATGGTGCGGGCGATGTTGCCTGTATAATCTACTGAGTAGTAATTGATTTTATTTTCCAGCAGCAGCGTCACCACCTCGCGGTTGCCCTTGCGCGCCGCATAAAACAGGGCGCTTTGGTTTTCCTTGTCCTTGGCGTTGATATCCGCGCCTGCTTCAAGCAGGGCTTTGACTACGTTGATGCCCTCCTTGTCAGCACGCGCCGCCGCAAGGCTTAGAAGCGGTACGCCCTTATCATCCTTGCTGTCCGGTGAGACGCCCTGCGTGATGAGCAGTTTGACATCGTCCGCGCGGCCGAGATTCACACGGTAAACCGCTTCGCTGAGCTGCGCCTGTGTATTGCCAGATGTTTCTGAGCTGGCTACTGGCGGGCTTGCTGCCGGCGCCTCGGCAGGCTGCGCCGCTGCCATTACCGGTAGTGCGGCAAGCGTGATGAAAAATGAAGCGCGGCAGAGAAAACCACGTGCTACAGGTCGCATGACTCCTTGAACTCCTTGTGGGCGGTTACCATATTCCCTACGCACATCATAACCCATTTAAAGACAGATATGACTGAAAATCATCAAGAATTACTTAAATTTAATGCAGAAATCAGCAAAGTGCTGAAACTGATGATCCATTCCCTTTATACCAATAAGGGAATTTTCCTGCGCGAATTAGTGTCAAACAGTTCCGATGCATGTGACAAGCTGCGTCATCTCGCCATCACCGCGCCTGAGCTGGTGGCTGATAATCCTGAATTTTTTATTGATGTACGGGTGGATAAAGCGGCCAGAACCATCACTGTGGCGGATAATGGCATCGGCATGAGCCGCGAGGAGCTGATCGCCAACCTTGGCACCATTGCAAAATCCGGCACGCAGGAGTTTTTAAGCCAGCTTTCCGGCGAAAGCCAGAAAGACAGCCCGCTGATTGGCCAGTTCGGTGTTGGGTTTTATGCCTCGTTCATGGTGGCGGATCGTGTGCGCGTGGTATCGCGCCGCGCCGGTAGCGACACGGCCTATGCATGGGAATCGGCAGGGGAGGGCGAATTTTCCATCGCGCCAGCAGAAAAAAATACACGCGGCACCGAGATTACGCTCTTTGTCAAAGAAACTGAAGATGACTATCTCGACAGCTACCGGCTGCGCCATATTCTGACGACCTATTCTGACCATATTGCCTTCCCGATCTGGCTGGAAGACGCGGATCAGCAGCGCCAGCAGGTCAATAGCGCCGGTGCATTGTGGATGCGTCAGAAAAGCGACATCACGCCGGAGCAATATCGCGAGTTTTATCAGCATGTCGCCCACTCGCCGGAAGAACCATGGCTCACACTGCATAACAAGGTGGAGGGTAAGCTGGAATATACCAGCCTGCTGTTTATTCCCGCTATCAAGCCGTTTGACCTGTTTCATCCCGACAGAAAACGCCGCTTGAAGCTGTATGTACGCCGCGTGTTCATCACGGAAGATAATGTGGAGCTGGTGCCCGGCTATCTTCGTTTTCTACGCGGGATTGTTGACTCGCAGGATCTGCCGCTGAATATCAGCCGCGAGACGCTGCAGCACAGCACCGTGCTTGGTAAGATTCGTGATTCGCTGGTATCCCGCGTGCTGTCTGAGCTGCGCAAAAAAGCAGACAGCGATCTGAATGCCTACATGACATTCTGGAACCTGTTTGGCTCAGTACTGAAAGAAGGGCTATGTGAAGCAACCAGCCCACGCGAGCAGATTCTTGAGGTGTCGCGCTTTTATTCGAGCGATCAGACCGCGGGTGAAACCACCTCGCTTGATGATTACATAGCACGCATGAAACCCGGCCAGGAAGATATCTATTATCTGACCGGTGAAAATCTTGCCAGCCTTCGTGCCAGCCCGCAGATTGAAGGCTTTACCGCGCGCGGTATTGAGGTGCTGCTTCTGTGTGACCATGTGGATGATTTCTGGGTGAACGTGATCAGCAGCTATAAGAATAAGCCGCTGAAATCAGTCACCCGCGCCGACATCAAGCTTGAGCCGTTTCCGCTGGTGAATCCGCCGAAAGAAACAGACAGCCCGCCCGCCGCGCCCGCCGATACCGAGGCGCTCTGCGCACGCATCAAAGCCATTCTTGGCGAGGCGGTGAAGGATGTTCGCCCATCGGACAAACTCGCATCAAGCGCGGTGTGCCTGGCGGTGGAGGAAGGGGCAATGGATATCCGCCTTGAGCGATTCCTGCTGGAGCAGCGCCAGCTTCAGGCAGCCGCACCCAAGATTCTGGAGATCAACCCTTCGCACCCGATTATCAGGGGTATGGCGGCGCGCGAATCGATTGATGATGTTGTGTGGCTGCTGCTGGATCAGGCGCGCATTATGGAAGGCGAAACCATCAGCGATCCCGCGGCGTTCACCCGCCGGCTGCAGTCATTCGTTGAGAAGAGCATGGCGGCATGAACGAGTTGTGCTGGGGCGGCGGCGACCCAGTATGAAATATTTTTTAATATATTTCGCCGCAAAACCGACTATGATGCACTAGCGGCTGATACCAGAAACACGCCCAGACATTCGCCATGAAAAAAAAGCAACCCAGCGCCCTCAAGGGCTATGTACGTAAAGCGCCGGACAATGCCGAAAGCTATACCAGCGCGGTGGTGGATGAGCTGCGCGCCGAAATCACTTTGCTGACCTCCTATTCCAACGATGTGATTTACCGCCTGCGCTATGATACCATGCAATATGATTACATCAGCCCATCGGTGGTGCGGCTGCTGGGCTTTTCGCAGGATGAGATGAAGAAACTGAGCATCCGCTCACTGATTCTGGAAACAAGGCTGGTGAGCAATGCGCTCAAAATCATCGATTCGTTCAGCAAATTTGAAGAAGACCGAAAGCGCGGCGAAGTCAGCAAATGGCAGGCCGACTATCTGATGCGCACCAAAGATGGCCGCAAAATCTGGGTCGCGGATATTTCTTACCCATGGTTTGACGAATCGGGCAATATTGTTGGCTCTGTCGGCAGCCTGCGCGATATCAGTGAGCGTGTCGCCGCCGAAACGCAGGCGAAGGAAGACATCGCCCGCATGGCAAGCACCGATCAGCTGACCGGCCTTTCCAGCCGCAGCGTCTTTTTTGACCGTCTTGAGGAAGAGCTGCGCCGTATCAAGCGTAATCGGGATGATCTTTCGATTCTGCTGATCGATATTGATCATTTCCGTAATATTAACAACAACTATGGCCAGCAGGCCGGCGATAAGGTGCTGGTCGGGGTGGCAAAAATCATCAGCTCGTGCCTGCGCGAAACCGATACCGGCGCGCGAATTGGCGGCGAAGAATTTGCCGTCATCCTGCCGGAAACTCCGGCGAACGGCGCGTTCTGGGTCGGCGAACGCATCCGCTCCAGCATCGCCAAGCAGATGTTTCATTTAAATGAACAAAATCCGATGGTCGGCTGCACGGTTTCCGTGGGGATAGCCTCCGCGCGTTTTGACCAGAATCTCGACAGCGAAACGCTGTATAAAACCGCTGATAAGCGCCTGTTTATCGCCAAACATACCGGCCGCAACCAGGTCTCGATGGACGAGATTGTGGAGATGCATTGACTGGATATTAGTGGTCGGGGCGAGTAAACACATTTAGAACCTGTCCGGAAATGAGATTGGCGATATTTCAATTGTCTAGCAAGATACCTCGATTATACTACCGGAATAATTCTCCAAAAGACTACTTATGCAAACCGTCCAATTCATACTATCGATAGCCATATTTCTTGGGAGTTTGTATTTGCTTTCTTTCTGCATTCGCAAAGGACGAAGCGCGTGGCGCTTGTGGTCAGATAAGCATAAGCCCTTTAACCCAATGTTACTATTATTGTTATCCATAGCTGTTTATTATGGCACGGGATACGCATTAGGAATTATAGCAATTTTCGCTAATATTCTCGTATGGGGAAGATGGAATATATTCGGTTATATTATGCCGTTCTTGCCTTTCATTGCAGGTTTTCTCATTGGCCGCATGATTGGGAAGCATCAAAAGAATAAGACTGGAATTGCATTATCGATAGTAATCCCTTTGGTTCCGGCTCTTGGAGAGGGGATGTTTTTTCACGCAGCCTACTTAACAGTAATAATGCATCCAGTGCCGCACTATGAAATTGCATTTCCAACCATTTTGTTTTTTCCGGTGCTTATGGCCATTTCTTATTTCGGGTACAGAATAGGAAGTAAGGGAACTACTGCATGAACAGTCAGACCGATTAGATTCGAACCTAAAAACATTAGGCGAAACAATACACTAATTTTCGATTACCAAAAGTGTTTTGAGGCAAAGGCTTTTCCAGAACCTGTTTTGAGATAGTACTCAAATTCCTGAGCTTTTCTTTTATCTTTAAAAGCAAAATAGCATTCCAGTTCCCACGGGGCATACTTAGCGGTATGTTTCGACTCACCGGCATTGTGTGCCCGCAGTCGCGCCTTTAAATCTTCTGTAAAGCCAATATAGATTTGGTCAGGAAAATTGATGCTTCTCAGTAAGTAGACGTAGAACATATTTTCTCCAGCCCTCCTACGCCCTTCGGGCTACGAAGGGCACTCCTTCGCCTAAGAACGGCATTCGTGTGTATTACTGGCGTAAGCCAACCGAAGCCGTAGGCGAAGGGTGGTCGGAGTGAAAGGATTCGAACCTTCGGCCCCTACGTCCCGAACGTAGTGCTCTACCGGGCTGAGCTACACTCCGACAGTAAACCGGTGGATTGCCCTTATAGTCACTCGCAAAAGCCAGTGCAAGTGCTAGTTGGGATGAGCTGACCGCCGCAAATGGTGTGGCAGAGGCGATGGGTGGCGGCGCATGACTCATCGCATGATGAGGCCGGGCAGGCATAGCCGCCGCGATAAAACATGCCGGCGCTTAGGGACGTGTCTGGTTTGTGTTTTCCGTGGGAATAGATAAAGAGGCGGGCGGTTTTTTAAACGCTTTGTAGATGATGCTGTCACCCGGCTTAATAACCCATGATTCATGCACGCCGCCACGCAGAAATAACAGCGCAAGCACAGCACTCTGCGATGTAATCGGCTCGGCTAGCTCGGCTAGTTTGAGCTGCGGATAAATTTCGCGGATGACCCCTTCCTTATCAATGAGCAATATATCCAGCGGCGCATATTGAGAGGAGGGGGGGATGGTGGCGATCTCTTCTTTCGGCATCATCAGCATGACGGCCTGATGATCGGCCGGGCTGCTGAGGTTAAACCAGCCATTTTGTGATACCAGCGTCGCTGCATCACGTATTTCGGTATCCAGCCTGATATCTGGCCGCATCTGCTGCTCTCCCGGTGTTTGCCACGGCATTACGGGCTCTGGCACGGGCTGTGCGCGACGAATGACAACCTCCTCTTTGCTGAAAAGAATGGGAGCATTAGCGGCTGTGGCGTTCGATGATGGCATCATCAACATCATCACAGTAAACATGATTGCTGTGTGGATGATCTTCATGGTGTTGTGCCAAAATGCGGGTGAATGACACGGCTGCCAACAGCAATGCCCGAAGCGGCGGCAGTGCCTGCCAGTAGCTCCAGCACCCCTGAAACAGGCTGCTTCGAATCTATGATTTCCTCGGAAAGGGGCGTGGTGCGCGGCGCGATGTGAACCACCACACCCTGCGCATTAATAAACAGCATATCCAGCGAGAGATAGGTGTTTTTCATCCACATGCTGATTGGCCGTTCACCTTCCCATAAAAACAGCATGCCTGCATCCGGCGCCATGGTTTTGCGGTACATCAGGCCGCGCGCCTGATCTTTTTCACGGGTGGCGATTTCCACCTGAAATTGAAGTGACGCGCCACTCATTGTGACAATGGTCAGCGGTTGGACAGGAAGTGCCTGAGCGGACGGCTGGCCAGCAAGGCTGTCCGCCAGTGCAGCGGTGAGTGGCTGAAATAAAAGAATAAATAGCGCTAGCTTGCAGAGGCGTGCCATTGTGACAATTTGATGAAATTTGAGGTTAACCACTAGGTTATTAGCGTTAAATGCTATATACTGATTTCATGGTTGCTCCAAGACATTTTGGCGGAAGTCGTTCGGGCGGTCGCAGTAGTGCCGCCAGCGAGCTCGTTCGCTTTGAAATCATGAAAAAAGGCAAGCTCCCTCCAGCTGAGCGCTATAAGCGCATCATGAAAAAGAAGCTGGAAGAAAATAAAGAAAAAGCGCTCGGCTCTGCTTATAAAAAACCATTCAGCCTGTCGGATAAAATCAATATCAAAAAACTCAGCCCACGCGCCGAGCAGGCGATGAAAGAAATCGCCATGAAAAAGGCGCGTAAGCTCGCCAAAGCGGAACGCCAGATGGTGATTGTTGAGGCAAGAAATTTCAACAACGGCAGCATTAACAAAAAAGGCGAAATTTTTGACGTTGCTGGCAACATGATTGGTAAGGTGAATACCAAAAATGGTGTGATTGCCACGAATAATGGCTGGTCGATTGGTAAGTATAAACCCAAATCCATGATGACCAACACGCTCATTACCGAAGCCATCAACAAACACAGCCCGCATTTTATTAACCTGCGCAGACAGCAGATGATGCAGGCGCAGGGTCAATCAGATTTTGGCGTGTATGGCCAAATTTCTGGGGATGTGATTAATGTCCATGGACCGGTTTCTGGCGCTTATGCTGGCACGGTGCATGGCCCCGCGCAAACAACCCTGACAAGCACTACTGAATTTCAGGCACCTTATGGGGCGGATCTTGTCGGCTCCCGGCAGAATGTTGGTGTGACCGCCTGGGGCGTTCGCAGCGATAGCGTGCTTGGCACATTCGCAGATAACGTATGGGGCGCAACCGGCGACAATGCCTGGGGTGGTTACAGCAGTGACGTATGGGGCGGCACAGGTGGGCAAAGCTTGTGGGGAACCAGCAGCGTAAAAATCTGGGGCACGGGCAACGGCGTGAACTATTTAAAGCCTATCACCAATGCCCTACGCGGGCTATTGGGTATGGTTTTTGGTTTTGCCAGCCGCAAAAACCGCGACGCGCTGCGCCAGCTCAACCGCGCGGCATCTGCATCCGGCCGAAGCTCGGGCGCGCCCTCGCAGGCTGGCCGCCGCCGCTAGCGGATTTTCGATTTAATCATGTACAGAATTTGGGTCGTAAGGCGACCCTCACCCTAACCCTCTCCCTAGAAGGGAGAGGGAAGCAGCGGCTAGTCCGCTGCGGGTGAGGGTGCATGATTAAATCAAAAATGCGCTAGTTTTTCCTACTTACTGCAAACGGAGAAAATGCCTGCTCGGTGGGCATGATTTCCACACGGTTGATGTTGACATGCGGCGGCTGCGTGAGTGTCCAGTAGATTGTCTGGGCGATATCATCGGCACTGAGTGGTGTCATGCCCGCATAGACGCTCGCTGCCCGAGTGTTATCACCGTGGAATCTGACATTCGAGAATTCGGTCTCGCACATGCCCGGCTCAATGCTGGTGACACGGATGTTTTTCCCGAGCAGATCCGCCTTCAGGTTCAGCGTGAATTGAGTGAGAAAGGCTTTGCTTGCGCCATACACATTGCCGCCGGGGTAGGGGTAGGTGCCAGCGATGGAACTGAGGTTGACAATATGGCCGCGCCCCCGCTTTATCATGCCCGGAAGCAGCGCATGAGTGCAGTAGAGCACGCCGTTGATATTGGTGCGCACCATCTGCTCAATTTCATCCATTGAGAGCGCCTCATATGGCGACAGCCCTAGCGCAAGGCCTGCATTGTTGATTAGAATATCAACCTGAGCAAATTCTGGGGGAAGGCTGGCTATCGCCTGTTCAACCTGAGATCTCTCCTGCACATCAAGCACCATGGTGTGAATCAGTGGGCTTTCATTTTTCAGCCGTGCCAATCGCTCCTCGCGTCGCCCAGTGGCGATCACGCGCGCGCCGTGTGAGGTGAATAATCTGGCGCAGGCAAGGCCAAAACCAGAGGTGGCGCCAGTGATGAAGATGGTTTGATTGGTGAGCATAAATGTCACCAGCGAGCTTACCGGAGCAATCCAGATGAGACAAGAAAAACTGGATTGCTTCGTCGCTTGCGCTACTTGCAATCACAGATTAAAAACGTAAGCCATGCACTTTCTCGCCAAACCTTCGAACTTCATTCGCCTTTATCGCCTGCTGCTGCCATGGCTGATTGCTGCAGCAAGCGGGCTGCTGATATTTGGGCTGTGGCAAGCGCTGATCGTATCGCCACCTGACTATCAGCAAGGTGACACGGTGCGTATCATGTATATTCATGTGCCCAGCGCGTGGATGGCCATGGGCATTTATGTCGGCATGGCCATTTCAAGCGCGATGTATCTGATCTGGAAACATCCGCTGGCAGACAGCATCGCACGCCAGAGCGCGCTGCTGGGGGCTGGTTTTACGCTCATCTGCCTTGTCACCGGCTCGCTGTGGGGCAGGCCAATGTGGGGCGCTTACTGGGTGTGGGACGCGCGCCTGACCTCGGTGCTGGTGCTGTTCTTTTTATATATCGGCTACATGGCGCTGTCGGACGCGTATGATGGCAAGGAGCAGGGAAAAAAACTCTGCGCTATATTGGTTCTGGTGGGCTTTGTTAATATCCCGGTGATTCGTTTTTCGGTGGATTGGTGGAACACACTGCACCAGCCGGCCAGCGTCGTTCGTGAGGGTGGGATTGCCATTCACCTCTCCATGCAGCTGCCGCTTTTTTCCATGGGGCTGGCATTTTTTGCCCTTTACCTGATGCTGCTGGGCATGCGTGTGGAAACCGACCTGCTGCGCCAGAAAATTCGCCGATTGCAGGCTGGGTTTTAGTTGAAATCTGGCGGCCGAATGCTATAAGCCTGCCAAAATAAGTTTGGGGATGTGCCATGACCTTTGTTGTCACCGATGCGTGTGTGAAATGCAAATATACCGACTGCGTGGAAGTCTGCCCGGTGGACTGTTTTTATGAAGGTGAGAACATGCTCGTCATCAACCCCGATGAGTGCATTGATTGCGGCGTGTGTGAGCCGGAATGCCCAGCAGAAGCCATTAAGCCGGAATCTGACGAGCTGCTTAAATGGGTTGAACTTGGCCGCGAATATGCCGCTAAATGGCCTAACCTCACAGTTAAAAAGCCAAGCCCGGCCGACGCAGACAGCTTTAAGGGTCTGCCCGGTAAATTTGAGGCGCATTTCAGCCCAAATCCCGGCACTGGCAACGCCAAATAGCGCTTTTAGATTAAATTGTTTCTTTTTTCTTAATTTTGTGATAGGTTTATGCTCGTTTTGAGGAAAACCATCATCTAATGGTGGCTGTCCTCAAGCTAAATACAATATATAGTTTAACCGCCGGAGCCATCTGGCCACCGCCTAGTGCAAGGAATGAACTATGTCAAAAAAAATGCCCAAAAAAGCCGCAACGAAATCAGTAAAAAAACCAGTTGCTAAAAAACTGGCCACTAAAAAACCCGCGACTAAAGTTGCTGCTAAGAAACCCGCTGCCAAGCCTGCTGCTAAGAAGGTGGTGATGAAGGCGCAAGCGAAAAAGCCAGTGATTGCCGCAAAGCCGATGGCTAAACCAGCCGCAAAGCCGATGCCAGCAAAGACTGCTATCGCAGCGAAGCCTGCTGCTGCTGTCGTTCCGATGGGCAAAGCACTCTACAAAGTTGGTAACTATGTTGTGTACCCAACCCACGGTGTGGGCAAAATCATGGCGGAAGAAACCCAGATGATCGGTGAGCACGAGCTTCGCCTGCTGGTGATTAACTTCGAGCGCGATAAAATGACCCTGCGCGTACCGATGTCGCGCGCGGCTGCTGCTGGCCTGCGCCCGATCAGCAGCTCTGACCAGATCAAAAAAATGATCGAGGTGCTGAGGAGCAAAGCAAAAATCAGCCGTGGCATGTGGTCGCGCCGCGCGCAGGAATATGAAACCAAAATCAACTCCGGCAGCTTGCTGGCGGTGGCGGAAGTGGTTCGTGACCTGCACCAGAACGTGGATCAGTCCGAGCGCTCTTATTCTGAGCGCATGATTTATGAAAATGCGCTGAACCGCATTGTGGCTGAATATGCCGCAAGCGAAGGCATGGATCAGAAAACGGCTTACGACAAGCTGATGAAGCTGCTGCGTGGCAAGGTGGCTGCTGCTGCCGCTGCTGCTGCAGTGAAAGAAGCTGCGTAATTCATTCATTTATTAAGGATGAGGGGTGATAGCCAAAATGGTTATCACCCTTTTTTCTGGTCCGTAAAACCAGAATACGCGGTAGGCTCCAGGAGTGTTGTTTTCGGCGTAAGCTTCAAAGATATCCTCACCGCGTGGTCCATGCAGGCTGTGATATTTGTGAGTATTGAGTCCGGGATGTCTTGGGTTGGTTTGCAGTAAGCCCAGTGTTTTGCGTACGGCCTTGAGGCGCTTGGCATGGCTCTTATTCTGCATCAATGCGAGATATTGCTTTTCTGCCTCAGGCTGAAATAAAAGCGTAAAAGCCATCAGCTAATCATTGGCAAACTGGCTGAAATCACCAAGGTTTTTGCCTTTATTTGTCTTTGATTCCTTGATGCCGCGTAGCACACTACTAAGCGCCTGTTTATTTTGAAACAGCCATAATTCACGTGCCGGAATTTCGCTGAAGGGTTCCAGAATAATACGCCCATCTTTGTCTGCACTGACCTGAAAACTGCTCACACCTTCGGCAATTTTGCCAAGTGTGATACGTCCCTTAGCATCAGGGCGAACAGTTTTGGGTAAATCGTATTCTGTGTACATTAGACCATTTTAGATTAGAAGTGGGAAAATGTCAAGGTGGGATATCCCACTTTTAACAAAATGCATTATGCCACCTTCTTGCCCCTTTTCAGCAGGGGCTTTAAGAATTCACCAGTGATGCTTTCCTTGCAGGCGGCGATGTCTTCCGGTGTGCCGCTGGCTACAACTTTGCCGCCCTTATTGCCACCGCCGGGGCCAATATCAATCACCCAGTCGGCGGTTTTAATCACATCCAGATTATGCTCAATGCAGATGATGGTGTTGCCGCTATCGACCAGCGTGTGCAGTACTTTCAGCAGCTTTCGAATGTCGTCGCTGTGCAGACCGGTGGTGGGCTCATCAAGGATGTAGAGGGTGCGCCCGGTGGCACGCTTGGAAAGCTCTTTGGCAAGCTTAATGCGCTGCGCCTCGCCGCCGGAAAGTGTGGTGGCAGACTGGCCGATGGCGATATAGCCCAGCCCCACCTCCTGAAGCGCCACCAGCTTTTCGCGGATGGAGGTCTGCGCGGCAAAAAAGGTTGCGCCTTCGTCCACGGTCATTTCCAGCACATCGGCGATGGATTTATCCTTGTAGCGAATATCCAGCGTTTCCCGGTTGTAGCGCTTGCCGTGGCATACATCACATTTCACATACACATCCGGCAGGAAGTGCATTTCGATTTTAATCAGCCCGTCACCCTGACACGCCTCGCAGCGGCCGCCTTTCACGTTGAATGAAAAACGCCCAGCCTGATAGCCGCGCGCTTTCGCTTCGGGAAGTGCGGCAAACCAGTCGCGGATCGGCGTGAAGGCGCCGGTATAGGTGGCAGGGTTGGAGCGCGGTGTGCGACCGATGGGGGATTGGTCAATCTCGATAATTTTATCGATGGATTCCAGCCCTGTGATGCTGTCATGCACGCCAGCCATATCACGGCTGCCATGCATGCGTTTCGCAATGGCTTTATAGAGGGTTTCGATCACCAGCGACGATTTGCCGCCGCCTGAAACACCGGTGACGCAGGTGAAGGTCGAAAGCGGAAACTCGCACTTGATGTTTTTGAGGTTATTGGCGCGCGCGCCGCTGACAATAATTTTCCGGCTGCGCGACGTGGCGCGGCGCTTATCCGGCACAGCAATAAATTTCTCGCCACTTAAATATTGTCCGGTGAGGCTTTGCTTATTTTTCATCACCTGCGTGCAGGTGCCTTCCGCAACAATCCGCCCGCCATGCACCCCGGCGCCCGGCCCCATATCAATCAGGTAATCCGAGGCGCGCATCGTATCTTCATCATGTTCAACGACAATCACTGTGTTGCCAAGGTCGCGCAGGTGTTTGAGTGTGACAAGCAGGCGCTGGTTATCGCATTGATGCAGCCCGATGGAAGGTTCATCCAGCACATAGAGCACGCCAGACAAGCCCGAGCCAATCTGCGAGGCAAGGCGAATGCGCTGTGATTCGCCGCCCGATAACGTGCCCGATTCGCGCGATAAGGTCAGGTATTCCAGCCCCACATTCACGAGGAAGGTCAGGCGCTCGCGGATTTCTTTGAGGATTTTCTGAGCGATGTCCTGCTGCTTTTTGCTGAGTTTCTTTTCCAGCTTGCCAAACCATTCATGCGCCGTATCAATTGGAAACTGGGTGACTTCGCCGATATGCAGCCCGCCCACCTTCACGCAGAGCGCCTCCGGCTTCAGGCGATGCCCGCCGCAGGACTCGCATGGATGGTCGTTTTGAAACTTGGCGATTTCATCGCGCATCCAGTCGCTTTCGGTTTCTTTCCAGCGCCGCTCGAGGCTAGGTATTACCCCTTCAAATGGCTTGTAGCTCATGTAGGTGCGCGGGCCATCGGTATAGGCGATTTTGATCGGCTCCTCGCCGGAGCCATAAAGCAGCATCTCCTGAATTTCTTTGGGCAGGTCGCGAAAGGCAGTGGTGAGCTTGAAGCCATAATGCGCGCTGAGGCCATCGAGTGTCTGGATGTAGTATTTGCTGGTGCTGTTTGCCCACGGCGCGATCGCTTTATCCAGCAGCGATAGCTTGGTATCAGGAACGACCAGATCCGGATCAAAAAACATCTGCATGCCAAGGCCATCGCAGGTGGGGCAGGCGCCATAAGGGCTGTTGAACGAAAACAGGCGCGGCTCGATTTCCGATAGCGTGAAGCCGCTGACTGGACATGCGAATTTGGAGGACATGGTGAAGGTTGTTATATCCTCGGGCGCGCCCTTGGCGCGACCCGGGGATCTTGTACCTTTTGTTTCAGGATTTAGGATCCCCGCTTTCGCGGGGATTGATACTACCTCAACTTTCACCAACCCATCACCCAGCCCCAGCGCGGTTTCAATCGAATCCGGCAGGCGGCTCCCTAGGTCTTTGGAAACGACAATGCGATCCACCACCACATCGATTTCATGTTTTTTGTTTTTATCGAGCGCTGGCAGTTCATCCGCTTCATACAGCGAACCGTTGATCTTGAAGCGCTGAAAGCCTTTCTTTTTCCATTCGGCCAGCTCCTTGCGATACTCACCCTTGTGACCGCGCACCACCGGCGCCAGTAGCATGATCTTCGTGCCTTCCGGCAGCTCAAGGATGCGATCCGCCATTTGAGATACGGTCTGGCTTTCAATGGGAAGGCCAGTGGCCGGCGAATAGGGCACGCCGATGCGCGCATAAAGCAGGCGCAGGTAATCATAAATTTCAGTAACGGTGCCGACCGTCGAGCGTGGGTTGCGCGAGGTGGTTTTCTGATCAATCGCAATCGCAGGCGACAGGCCGTCAATCGATTCTACATCCGGCTTATCCTGAATGTTCAGGAACTGGCGCGCATAAGAAGAGAGGGACTCCACATAGCGCCTTTGCCCTTCGGCATAAATCGTGTCAAACGCCAGCGACGACTTGCCCGAACCGGACGGCCCGGTGATGACCACCAGCTGGTTTTTTGGAATTGCCGCATCGATATTCTTGAGGTTGTGCTCTTTGGCGCCTCGGATAATGATGGAGTCGTCGGTTTTCATAGTGCCCTGCGTCATTCCGGCGCAGGCCGGAATCCATGGTTTGTTGAAAGGCGCGCACTATAGCAATTTATGACTGGCATGTAACTTCTTTTTACGCTTATATCCACTCATAAACATGACAATAACGAGGATTCCGGCCTACGCCGGAATGACAATTAAGGGAGAGACTATGGCAGGCAGTGTGAATAAGGTAATTTTGGTTGGTAATCTCGGGCGTGATCCGGAGATCCGCACCACGCAGGATGGCAAAGAAATTGCCAATTTCTCCATTGCCACATCAGAGAGCTGGAAAGACCGCAACACCGGCGAGCGCAAGGAAAAAACCGAATGGCACCGTATCGTGGTGTTTAACGAAAACCTCGTGAAGGTTGTTAAAAGCTATGTGAAAAAAGGCTCAAAGCTCTACATTGAGGGTGCGCTGCAAACCCGCAAATGGACGGACAAAGACGGCCAGGAAAAATACTCCACCGAGGTGGTGCTTCAGGGCTATAACGGCAGCCTGACGATGCTTGATGGCAAGCGCGACGGCGAATCCAGCTATGATAGCGGCGGCTACAACCAGAGCCAGCCTTCCCAGCCACAGCGCCAGCAGGCCGCGCCGCAATTGGCGGATGATGAGATTCCGTTTTAATCGAGGTTTAGTGGGTTGCGAGGTTTTCTTTGGTTGCGTATGTTAGCGCCGAAACCTGCGTAACATTCGTAACTTACGAAACCTTCGCAACTTTGATTTAGTTATCCCGCAGTCGCTGTCTGGTTGATTAAAATTTGTCTGTAAAAAACATAGCCCCCGCACTTGGCGGGGGCCGCAATCCACAATGTGGAAACAGTTATATCTTAACAACAGTCTTGTTGTGTGTCAACCTAAATGGCCGGAAACGACATGGATAGCGGCTGCCTTAATTCTCTCGAAATCCGCATGGCTTATTCGTGGTGCAACGAATTGATTGCCAACTCTTATTCTATCCAGCCGTTTATAAGAAACGCTTGATAAAATATCACACTTGACCCAGCAAGGCTGCTGTTTGGAAAGGAAAGAATAATTTCCTGCTTCAATTTTGACATGAAAAGGATATTCCCGTTCCGGTTCGCTGGTGCTGATGGGCGCAATCGTGCACAAGCCTCGGTTGTTGATGAATTTGGGTGAAAGAACAACCACTCGTCTTTTTTTGATCATCTCTGGCGGCACAAAACCGGTTTGATAATCGCACATCAGAATCATCCCGGGATCCGGGATAAAAGTAAGCATGTGCGATTAGTTATCCCGCGGCAGCTGGCGACGCTTGCGATCCGGGCGCACCTTGCGGCGAAGCGTGAACTCAGCCATGCGCTGGCTGACATAGTCGCCAACCACGTTGCCCAGCTCTTCTTCCACACCGCGGTAATAGTGATCCGCACCCTCGATGATGTTGTATTTTACGTTGCTTCCATGCTGTGCGCCCAGCTTGGTGGCGAGCTTGCCTACGTATTCTTCAGAGACCACATCATCCTTATTGCCCTGCGTAATCAGACCGGCAGCGGGGCAGGGTGAAAGGAACGAAAAATCATACAGGTTCGCAGGCGGCGAAACCGCGACAAACCCCTCAATCTCGGGTCTGCGCATCAATAGCTGCAGCGCAATCCATGCGCCAAATGAAAAGCCGGCGATCCAGCAGGTGGGGGCGTCCGGGTTTTGTTGTTGCAGCCAATCAAGCGCGGTGGCTGCATCAGACAGCTCGCCAATGCCTTCATCATATTTGCCCTGCGATTTACCCACGCCGCGAAAGTTAAAGCGCAACACAGAAAAGCCATTCTGGGCAAAGGTATGGTAAAGCCGGTACACAATCTTGTTGTTCATTGTGCCGCCATAAAGCGGGTGGGGGTGCAGTACCAGCACCACCGGCGCTTGTTTGTTTTCGCTCTGGCTGTAGCGGCCTTCAATGCGGCCCTCGGAACCGTTAATGATGATTTCTGGCATGGCGGCTCGTGTTTAAATGGTTGATTGCGCTAGTATGTTATTATACGTTAAGACGCGTAGTTATATGGAATTTCAAGGCCAATGTTCAAGCAAATAGTGAATGAGATTGATTCTGTCTTCGCACGCGACCCTGCCGCGCGCTCGCGCCTTGAGGTGCTTTTGTGCTACCCGGGTCTCCATGCGCTGCTGCTCTACCGGCTTGCAAACTGGCTCTGGCGAAAGGGTTTCAGGCTGCTGGGGCGCGTGATTTCCCATGTGGCGCGCTTTCTTACCGGCATTGAAATCCACCCGGGCGCCAGCATCGGCCAGCGGCTGTTTATCGATCACGGCATGGGGGTGGTGATTGGTGAGACGGCGACCATTGGCGATGATGTGACCTTGTATCATGGCGTCACGCTGGGCGGAGTTGCGCCGGGCGATACGGCAAAAGGCGAAAGACGCCACCCGCAGATAGGTAGCAAAGTTATTATTGGCTCTGGCGCGCAGCTGCTCGGCGCGATCGCGGTGGGTGATCATGCGCGGGTGGGTTCAAACGCTGTGGTGGTGAAAGATGTGCCAGCCGGGGCGATTGTGGTGGGAGTGCCAGCGCATGAGGTGGGCGGTAAAGCGAAGGCCACACCGAAAGAACATTTTGATGCGTACGGCACACCGAAAGATGCTGGTGCTGATCCGGTGTTTACCGCCATGCAAAAGATGCAGGATGAGCTGGAGATACTACGCCGGCGCGTGACCGAGCTGGAGGCGGATGATACCAGCTTGCTGGGCAGCGCCAAAAAATGGGAGCCTAAATAGTATGATTCTTGGAACCAAAGCACGCTACGCCGTGATGGCGATGGTGGAGCTGGCAGGCCGCGAAGAAGGCAAGCCCGTGGCGCTCGCGGAGATCGCTGAGTCGCAAGAAATTACGGTGCCGTATCTTGAACAGATTTTTGGCAAGCTGCGCGCGGGTGGGCTGGTCAAATCGGTGCGCGGCCCTGGCGGCGGCTATGTGCTGGCGAGGTCTGCCCGTGATATCTGTGTGCATGAGATTGTTTCGGCTGCTGAAGAATCGCTGCAGATGACACGCTGCGGCAATAGTGGCAGCGGTTGTATGGCCACCAAAACCCAGTGTGTCACGCATCATCTCTGGGAAGGGCTTGAGCATAAAATTGACAGCTATCTCAAATCTATTTCGCTGGATGATGTTCGCCATCGCCGATTTGATGCGTGATGCCGGTCTATCTCGACTATAACGCTACCGCCCCCATTCGCCCTGAGGTGAGTGACCTGATGCGCGAGCTGGCGGCAGAGCCAATGAATGCATCATCGGTGCATGGGTATGGCCGCAAAGCCAAAAAATGGCTGGAAGATGCCCGCAAGTCCATTGCGCAGCATATCAGCGCGTTTCCAAACGAAATTATTTTTACCGCAACTGGCACCGAAGCTAATGTCATGGCGCTTTCCGGCTTTCCTGAGCGGCGAGTGTTGATAAGTGCAGTGGAGCATAGCTCAGTTCTAAAGGTTGCAGGCTGCCAGCTGCCAGTTGCCAGCGAAGGCAATCTCGATCTCGTGAGATTAGAGCAAGAACTAGCGCAAGGGGCACCTGCCTTAGTCTCCATCCAACTTGCCAATAATGAAACGGGTATCATCCAGCCCATTTCAGAGATTGCAGCGCTGTGTAAAAAGCACGGGGCGCTGCTGCACACGGATGCGGTGCAGGCGCTTGGCAAAATTCCTGTCGATTTCAGCCTGCTTGGTGCGGATATGATGACGCTCTCCGCCCATAAAATGGGCGGGCCGGTGGGCGCTGCCTGTCTGGTAGTCAGACAGAGCCTTGCCATCAAGCCGATATTTGCAGGCGGGCAGGAGCTTGGCCGGCGCGCAGGCACAGAAAATATCCCGGCTATTGCAGCTTTTGCGAAAGCCGTGGAGCTGATGGATTTAGGACAGATGAAGCAGCTGGAAGGGTGGATGAGAGAGATGGAATTGAGCATCCTCTCCCTCTGGGAGAGGAGCGGCTTAAGCCAAGGTGAGGGCTTTTGTCTTCAAAGAAGCCCTCGCCCCAGCCCTCTCCCAGTGGGAGAGGGAGTAAATCGCCTGCCCAATACCTCCTGCATCATCATGCCCGGTGTTTCGAGCGAAGTGCAGCTGATGAACGCGGATCTGGCCGGGTTTGCCGTTTCTGCTGGCTCTGCCTGCTCGTCTGGCCGTGTTGAGCCATCGCATGTGCTGAGAGCCATGCGTCTCGATGATAAACTGGCGGGCTGCGCCATTCGTGTCAGCGCGGGCTGGAAAACCACCCAGCAGGAACTTATATCCTATGCAGATTATTGGCAAAAAACCTATTGCCGGCTTACAAAATCTAGTATATTAGCTGGCTCAGCCAATAGTTGATTAAAATAGTAGGAAATAGTATAATGCCAAGCATGCAAACGCCCGCCAACACGAATATGAAGCTACCGGTCTATATGGACTATCAGGCGACCACGCCGATGGACCCGCGCGTGCTGGAAAAAATGATCCCGTATTTCACGGAAAAATTCGGCAACCCCCATTCGCGCAGCCATGCTTACGGCTGGGAATCAGAAGCGGCGACCGACCTTGCGCGTGAGCAGGTGGCCGAGCTGATCGGCGCGACGGAAAAAGAAATCATCTTCACTTCCGGCGCCACTGAATCCAACAATATCGCCATCAAAGGTGTGGCCCATTTTTATAAAGATAAAAAAAACCACATCATCACCCCGGTGACCGAGCATAAATGCGTGCTCGACTCCTGCCGTCATTTGGAGCAGGAAGGGTTTGAAGTGACCTACCTTCCGGTGAAGCCGAATGGCCTGATTGATCTGGAGGCGCTGAAAGCCGCCATTAAAGAAAATACGCTGCTGATTTCTGTGATGGCGATTAACAATGAAATTGGCGTGATTCAGCCGCTCAAGGAAATCGGCGCGATCTGCCGTGAGCGCGGTATTTTCTTCCATACTGATGCCGCGCAGGCCTTTGGCAAGATTCCGCTGAATGTTGACGAGATGAATATCGATCTGATGAGCATCTCCGGCCATAAATGTTACGGGCCAAAAGGCATTGGTGCGCTCTATGTGCGCCGCAGGCCGCGTGTGCGCCTTGAGGCGCTCTTTTCCGGTGGCGGCCAGGAACGTGGCTTCCGCTCCGGCACACTGCCCACTCCGCTGGTTGTTGGGCTAGGCGAAGCAGCACGCATCGCGAAGCTGGAAATGGGTAAGGACTCTGAACATGTGAAGCGCTTGTCTGACAAATTCCTGAAAGCGATCATGGACGAGATGAAAGATGTATTCATGAATGGGGATCGCGAGCAGCGCTACCCCGGCAATATCAACCTGAGCTTTGCCTATGTGGAAGGCGAATCGATGATCATGGCGATCAAAGACCTCGCCGTTTCCAGCGGTTCGGCCTGTACGTCGGCTTCACTTGAGCCAAGCTATGTACTGCGCGCGCTGGGGGTGAACGAGGAACTCGCCCACACCTCCATCCGTTTTGGCATTGGCCGCTTCACCACTGAGGAAGAAATCGATTTTGCGATTAAAACCGTGAAGGGCAGTATTGATAAGCTGCGCGAGATGTCGCCGCTATGGGAGATGGTGCAGGAAGGTGTGGACTTAAGCAAAATTGAGTGGGCGGCGCATTGAGTGCCAATCCTGTGAACCGCTTTAGCGGTTGCACAGGATCTCGTGGGGTCTGGTGTGAAAAAAGCCTATGTATATATGATGTCGAATAAACTCAGAGGTGTCATTTATATTGGTGCAACAGTTGATTATTGGAAACGTGGTCAGGAGCATAGACATAAGATGATGGATGGATTTACTAAGCGTTATAACCTGACTCGCTTGGTATGGTTAGAAGAGCATAAAACAGTAGAGGCGGCATTTGCGATGGAAAAGAAATTGAAGAATTTGTCTCGTCAAAAGAAAATTGAGATAATCGAGCGAGACAATCCGCAGTGGAATGATTTGTATAACTATTTAACGGAAGGGGATCCTGTGCTCGCGCATAGCGCGCCACAGGATTAAGAGATATGGCATATAGCGAAAAAGTCATCGATCATTATGAAAACCCGCGCAATGTGGGGTCGATGGATAAGAATGATGATTCGGTTGGCACCGGCCTCGTCGGCGCACCCGCCTGCGGCGATGTGATGAAGCTGCAGATTAAAGTTGGCGCAAACGGTGTCATCGAGGATGCGAAGTTTAAAACCTTCGGTTGCGGCTCGGCGATTGCTTCCAGCTCGCTCATTACCGAGTGGGTGAAGGGCAAATCGATCGATGAAGCGCAGGCAATTAAAAATACCGAAATTGCCGAGCACCTCGCGCTGCCACCGGTGAAAATTCACTGCTCTGTGCTGGCGGAAGATGCCATCAAAGCAGCGATTGCGGATTATAAAGCGAAGCATGGCGAGAAAACCGAAGCGGCTTAGAGAACAGCAACATGCCCGCCCCGATTGTCACCATTTCTGATGCCGCCCTTTCGCGAATCAACGCGCTGATCGATCAGCGTGGTAAACCAACGGCGGGTATTAAGGTAAACATCCGCACGCGCGGCTGCTCCGGCCTTTCCTACACCATCGAATATGCTGATGAGATCAGCAAATTTGATGAGGTGGTGGAGCGTGACGGCGTGAAAGTTCTGATTGATCCGAAGGCCGTAATGTTCCTGATCGGCACCGAAATGGATTATGTGGAAGAAAAATTCAAAAGTGGTTTTACCTTCCGCAACCCCAACGAAAAAGGCCGCTGCGGCTGTGGTGAATCTTTCCATGTTTAAGGCTGTTGTCATCCCCCGAATTTGCAAAGCAAATTCTAGGGGGATCCAGAGCTGGATCGCCCTAGAATCGCTGGCGCGATTCGGGCGATGACGGACTATGAACTATTTTGAGTTGCTCGGTCTTTCGCCAAACTTTTCTATTGAAGTACCTCTTTTAGAATCCGCCTATTTTGCTGCCCAGCGGCAATTTCACCCTGATAGATATGCGGCAAAACCAGAGCCTGAGCGCCTGAAGGCAGCGCAGGCTTCGGCGGACGCTAACAAAGCCTACCGGGTGCTGAAAGACCCGCTTAGCCGCGCGCAGCATCTGCTGGCGCTTGAGGGGGTAGTGGTGGGCACGGATCATGACAGCATCAAGCCCTCGCAGGCGCTGCTGATGGAGGTGATGGAGCTGCGCGAAACCCCACCCGATGCCAAAACACTTGATAAACTGCGTGGGGAGAGTATCACTCGCATCGCTAGCTATTTCGAAGCGAAACGCTGGCCGGAGATGGCCGAGGAAACACTCCGGCTCGGCTATTTAATGAAGGCATACCATGATATCATCCTGCGGCGAGGCGAAGCCGAGAGCGCAGGATCTCATTAGAATCAGATCCCGTGCTGGCGCTAAAGCGCCCCACAGGATGACGGAGAATACACACCATGCAACTGCTACAGATTCATGAACCCGGCCAGACGCCGCTGCCACATTCGGATACGGTGGCGGTTGGCATTGATCTGGGCACCACCCATTCGGTGGTGGCGGTTTCTACCGGCGATAACACTGAGGTAGTGCATAATATCCACGGCCATGCGCTGGTGCCTTCGGTGGTGTATTATGCGCCGGATGGCAGCGTTGAGGTGGGTTATCCGGCAAAGAAACGCGCCGATAGCGGCGAAGCGGGCGCGATTGCTTCGGTGAAGCGCCGCATGCATGAAAGTGCCGCGCCGATTGCGCTGCCACACCTGAGCGTGACGCCGGTGGAGGTGTCCAGCGAAATTTTGAAAGAACTCAGGCGCAGCGCCGAGCGCGCGCTTGGCAAGGAGGTCACGAAAGCGGTGATCACCGTGCCTGCTTATTTTGACGACACAGCGCGCCAGGCCACGAAAGACGCAGCAAAACTTGCCGGACTCGAAGTGCTGAGGCTGATTAACGAACCCACCGCCGCCGCGCTTGCTTACGGGCTGGATACCGGCGCGCAAGGTATTTACGCGGTGTATGACCTTGGCGGCGGCACGTTTGACATTTCCTTACTCAAGTTGGAGCAGGGTGTGTTTCAGGTGCTATCTACCGGCGGCGATACGCAGCTTGGCGGCGATGATATTGATGAGCTTCTGGCTACGTCATTGCGAGGAGCCTCAGGCGACGAAGCAATCCAGACTGGAAAAGAGACTGGATTGCTTCGCGAAGCTCGCAATGACGAGCTTGTTGCTAGGGCGCGTATCACAAAGGAGAAATTGAGCGAATTGCATGAATACGGGGGTGTCACCCGAGCCCAGCTTGAAACATTGGCTCTTCCGCTGATTGAGCGCACGCTCGGCATCTGCGCCCGCGCGTTTGACGATGCAAAGCTCAGCAAGCAGGAAGTGCATGGCATTGTGCTGGTGGGCGGCTCCACGCGCATGCCGCTGGTGCGCCGTATGGTCGCCGAGTGGTTTGGCCGCGAGCCACTTACGAATGTGAACCCGGATGAGGTGGTGGCAATTGGCGCGGCGATTCAGGCGCACGGCCTGACACAAGGATCAAACAACCTGCTGCTGGATGTGGTGCCGCTGTCGCTGGGGCTGGAAACCATGGGCGGCCTGACCGAGAAAGTCATTGAGCGCAACACGCCCATTCCCGTGACCGCCGAGCAGGAATTTACCACCTATCAGGACGGCCAGACTGGCATGCAGATCCACGTGGTGCAGGGCGAACGCGAGATGGTGGCGCATAATCGCTCGCTGGCGCGTTTCGAGCTTTCCGGCATTCCGCCGCTGCCGGCGGGAATTGCGCGGGTGAAGGTGATATTCGCCGTGGATGCAGACGGGCTGCTGACCGTTTCAGCAGAAGAAAAAACAACCAAGACCCGCCAGATCGTGCAGGTGAAACCGTCCTACGGCCTTGCTGATGGCCAGATTGAAGCCATGCTGCTTGAAAGCATGAAAACCGCGCAGAAAGATATACTCGAGCGCCTGCTGGTGGAAGCCAAGGTTGAGGCAGAGCGGCAGGTGATCGAGATTGAATCCGCGATGAAGGTGGACGGCGCGCTGCTGTCTGAAGCTGAGCAGAAGAGCATCCGGCGCCAGATTCAGGTGGTGAGGAACGCCTGCGCTGGCACGGATCGCGACTATATCGATGTCGAGGTGCAGGAGCTGGCACGCGTGGCTGCGAATTTTGCCCAAAGAAGGATGGACAAGGCGATTGGCTCTGCGTTAAAAGGAACGCATATTGAGAACGCACTGGAGAATAAACATGCCTAAAATCACGTTTGTCACTGCCGATGGAAAAGAACAAACCTTCGAAGCACCAAACGGTATTTCGGTGCTGGAAGTGGCGCACCGCAACCATATTGCACTCGAAGGCGCCTGCGAAGGTTCGCTCGCCTGCTCAACCTGCCATGTGATTGTCGATCCGGCGTGGTTTGATAAGCTGAGTGTTGCCAGCGAAGACGAAGAAGACATGCTCGATCTCGCCTTTGGCCTGACCCACACTTCGCGCCTGGGCTGCCAGATTATGATGAGCGATGCGCTGGATGGTATCAAGGTGGCGCTTCCATCTGCCACGCGCAACATGATGGTGGATAAGAAGTAGCGTGGCCGCGCGCCAGAAGCAGGGTGCCCAGCCACGATGGATGGCGCCGGCTGGCTTTGTGGCGATGATGGCTGTTGCTGGCTATATTGCGTTTGGCGGTAATCCTTCGATTGATCAGGCTGCTGTGAAACAGCGCCTTGAGAGCCTGAGCCAATCGCTAGCCAAGTTGCCAGCATTGGCTGAATTTAGTCCATCGGTTACGATCAGCGATATAAAGGTCAGCGGGTGGGGGTATGATCGTGTTGCCCATGCGCTTAAGCCGCAGATCACATGGCGGTATGATGGTGTGTCATGGCAGCTGAAAGCCGCCAGCATGGATATCACCCAACATAAACTTCAACCAGAACGCTGGACGTTTGCGATTCATTCGCCTGTGGAGCTGCTGCGCGATGGTGTGAGCATGAGCAGCCTTCGCTATCAGGATGCGCTTTATATGGTGCTCAGCGATACTGGCCATGGTTCACTCAGAGTGGTGGAGGCGAGGCTGGCACTGCCCTCTGAGAGTGTTTTTGAACACGTTGGTGGCAGACCAGCGGTGCTTGGTTTTCAGCCGCAGTTAATCATCCATCTGACATGGATGCCGGAAAGCCAGAAGCTGACATTATCAGCAAGTGCGGATCAAATGGAGATCACGCAGGATGCTATCAGTTCCTTTCAGAAATTGCAGCTGAGCCTGCTTGATAACCGCGCATCGGATGGCACAAGGCTTGGCTATGGCACATTCGCGATCGGCGTATTAAAGCAGGATGAAACGCCGGCCTATGACGTGGCCATGACAGCCGAGTATCGCGCGGATGAGGCGTATCGGCAGATAGCTGTTGATCTGAAGCGGCTTGCGCTCATGGAGGTTGGTAAAAGCCGGGATTTCAGCGGTCAAATCAAGGTGAGCCGCTTAGGAAAGATAGGCGGCGAACTTACCCTGATGCCAGAAAAAAAGACGGTGTCGATATCCTCGCTAGATGCTATAATCAACGCCATTCAACCCCCAGAAAATAAAGGCGAAGCCGATGAAAAAAAGCACGAAAGATAATCTTCCCGAGTGGGATTTGTCTGATTTTTATGATTCGCCCAAAGCAGGCGCGGTGCTGCGCGATATTGCCGAGGCGGAAAAACGCTGTGCGGATTTCAAAAAAAACTATGAAGGCAAGGTGGAAAAACTTAGCGGTGATGCGCTGGCTGCGGCCATTTCGCAGTATGAAGAGATTCAGGAGTTGCTTGGCAAACTTGGCTCCTATGCCTCGCTGCTTTTTGCCAAAAACATGACCGAGCCTTCCGGCGCGCAATTTTACCAGAACACACAGGAAAAAATCACCTCTCTTTCTTCTGAGATTTTATTTTTCTCTCTCGCAATCAACAAGATTTCCGACAAGGACATGGCGGCCAAGCTTGCCTCGAAAAAGCTTGCGCGCTACGAGCCATGGCTGCGCGACCTGCGCAGCTTCAGGCCATACCAACTTTCCGACGAGCTGGAAAAGCTGCTGCATGAAAAATATGTCTCTGGCCGCGCGGCGTGGAACCGGCTCTTTGACGAAACCATTGCCGGGCTTCGCTTTCCCTTCGGCAAAGAA